>JBEQSW010000037.1:0-23933 GCA_040348565.1 Myxococcales bacterium
GCTGCGGCGCGGCAGCCCAAAGCGAATCCGTATCGCGGAAGCGTGTCCGTAGGTACCGGGGATCAAGCCAGCGCGCGCGCGATGGCGGCGTCCAAATCGCCGGCTTCGATGGACGCGAGGCGCGCCAGGAACCGGCGGTAGTCACGGACGGGAGGCTGGCCGGGAGCCGCGCGCAGCGAAAAATCGGTGATGCGAGTGGTGGCGAAGCGCAGGCAGCCGACGGCGCCTTCGACCTTCAGAGCTGCCACCTCCGGCCCGACGATGGGCCGCACCGCATGGTAGCCACGCAAAAAGGCTTCGACCAGCGGCGTCTCGAATTGGCTCGAGTAGCACCAGGCGCAGATCGTCACCATCACGTCGTAGGCAAAAGCACCCTCGCAGGCGCTCTCGAAGTCGAGCAACGCCGCGAGCTCGCCGTCCTTCGTCCACAGCACGTTGTCGCGAAACAGGTCGGAGTGAATGACACCCCGCGGCGCCTGCTGGCTGATGCGCGCTAGCTCGTAGTGGTTCAGCGACTCGCGAATGCGCTCGACGTCGTCCAAGAACTCTTCGCGCTCGGCGCGTTCGACGCGCGTCAGCCGCTGTCGCAGATCCGTGATGCGAAAGCGGCCTTCCGGCGGACGCGCCAGCTGCGGCGTCGTCAGGTGCACCCGCGCCAGCGCGGCGCCGAGCTTCTGGCAGGCCGCCTCGCTGACCCGGCCTTGGCACAAGATCTCGCCCTCCAGCCACGGAAACACCGCGAAGGATTTGCCCTCGAAATTGCCGACGCCAGCGCCGTCTGCGCGCGGCAAGCACTGCACCACCGGCACGCCGGCGCGCGCCAACGCCGCCACCAACTGCAGCTCCGCCAGCGCGCCGTCTCGGCCCTGCTCTTCGTACAGTCGCGCGAAATAGCGCCGCCCGTCGGCAGCACCGAGCGCAAAGTTCGAGTTGACCGAGCCCGCCGCGAGCGGTTCGATGCTGTTGATCTCGAGGCCGAATTCGCGAGCCAGCCGCGCCGCGTCGGCCAAGGGCAAAGAAGTCAGGAGCGCCACGGCCGGACTATGCCGAGCCCCCCGCCCTTCTGCCTCAAAAATCGTGGAATCACGGGCCCAAGTTGTCGGAGCCGGGTGCCAACGCTAGGTTTGCCCCCGCTTCTCTTCATCTCATGCCAGAGCTTTACGGAAACACCACGGGCCTCAGCGCCAGCGCGATCCGCGCGCTGGAGCGCATCTACCGAAGGCGCGTGCCCAGCGACAAGATCGCAACCGCCGAGCTCGTACGCTCGCTGGCCGATGCATCGCGCGAGACCAAGCGCCAGGTCGGCGCCCTCGTGCACCGCTCCGGGGAGGTCGACTACGTGGTGGTCGGTCACGCCTCGGGCCTGATGCTGCCCGACATCGGCCGTCTGCGTGCCGCCGAGGGCCGCTTCCGCGCGCTGCGGCTGGTGCACACCCACTTGTTCAACGAGCCGCTGACCCGCGACGACTTGACCGATCTCACCCGCCTGCGCCTCGATCTGGTCGCCGCCATTTTGCTCAACCCGATGGGTGAGCCGCTGCGCATGACCTGGGCGTACAACACGCCCACGTTCGAAGGCAAAGGCGAGCCCTTCGCCGTCGCCGGCCCTTTTCCTTACGGCCAGCCGCAACCCCACTTCGGCGAGCTGATCGCGGCGCTGGAAGCCGAGTTCGCCCAGCACGCACGCACGCGCGAAGTAACGGCCAAAGACGGCCGCGCGATCTTGATTCACGTCGGCGACAAGCGAAAGGCCGGCGCCGCGAACCGCGCGCGCTCGCGCTTGGCCGAGCTCGAAAGCTTGGCCCGCACCGCCGGCGTCGACGTCGTCGAACGCGTCATCCAGCTGCGTGACCAGCCCGACCCACGCTTCGTGCTGGGCGCCGGCAAGTTGGAGGACGTCGTCACCCAAGCCATCGACCTGGGCGCCGAAACGTTGATCTTCGATTGTGACCTGAGCCCTACTCAAGCGCACTCCATCGCCAAGCAGACGGACCTGAAGGTGCTGGACCGCACCCAGGTCATCCTGGACATTTTCGCGCAGCGCGCGGAGAGCCGCGACGGCAAGCTGCAGGTGGAGCTGGCCCAGCTCAAGTACACCCTGCCCCGGCTCGGCCAGAAAGACGACTCGCTCAGCCGCTTGACGGGCGGCATCGGCGGGCGTGGGCCTGGTGAGACCAAGCTCGAAATCGGCCGTCGCCGCGCGCGCGACCGCGTGAACCGCTTGGAGAAAGAGCTACGCGGCCTGGAAAAGCAGCGCTCGGAGCGCCGCCGCAAACGCGCCGGCAGTGAGCTGCCGGTCGTCGCCATCGTCGGCTACACCAACGCCGGCAAGAGCACCTTGCTCAATACGCTGACGGACGCCGGCGTCTTGGCCGAGGACAAGCTGTTTGCCACGCTCGACACGCGGGCGAGAAAGCTGTTCCTGCCCGGCGGGCGCGACGTCATCTTGACCGACACGGTGGGTTTCATCCGCCAAATGCCGAAGGACCTATTCGCCGCCTTCCGTGCCACCTTCGAAGAAGCCGCCGACGCCGACCTGATCGTCGAGGTCGTGGACGTGTCGGACGCCGAGCATACCGAGCACATCACCACCACCAACGAAGTGTTGCGTGACCTCAACCTCGAGGACACTCCACGCCTGCGCGTCTACAACAAGGTCGACCGCCTGAGCGACGACGAACGCTTTGCACTGAACAACGAGCCCGACAGCGTCTGCATCTCCGCCCTCGACAAATCCTCGACAAAAACGCTGTTGCAACGCATCGAATCGTGGTTAGCGCTCATCGACCACCAACGCGCCGTGCGCGCCGCCAAAGACGAAGCCGACCGCCTCCTGTACGAAGCCTGACGTCCCCGCGGCCGGGCTATTCTGCCGCTCGACCGCTGGTCTCGTCGACGCCGACCTGGCGCGCGCGCGGGGTTTCGCGAGCTTCGCGGCCGCTGTATTCGATGCAGCGATCCGGCAGGCGTTGGAGCACCTTGGGGGCTTGGCGGGCGCCCTCGACGGCGTGTGCGAAGAACATGTGCTGCGTGAGAACGGTGCTGAGCGGGCCCACCTCGTGGACGTGCAGCCCGAGATCGAGAAAGGTGGCAGCCATTGCCATCGCGATGTTCGGCTCGGCGTGCCGCTCTCGCGTCACCACCGACGCGATCGCGTCGAACGTGCGCATGAAGGGCAGCCGCCGGCGACCCCGCCGCTCCAGGCACGCGCGGAAGGCCACCAAGCGCTCATCACGCTTGCGAAATGGCGTTCCAAAGCCCCAAACGAAGGCATGATCGTCCAGGTACTCGCGCACCACCGCGGCTACGGCTTCGCTGTCGAAGCCCGTGCCAACGAGCTTCAAGTGAAGCTCGACCAGTACCTCGGCGGCCTTCGCGGCGCACCACGGCCCAATCCGCGCATCCTCCTCGATCAACAACCCCGCCGCCGCGGCCGCGGTCATGCCGCCATGGGCCGCTATCACGCGCGTCAGCTTCAACGGCCAAATGCGCGGATCAGCCAGCGTCAGGCAAACGGCCAGATCGTCGAGCAGCGCGCACTGCTCCGCTGAAAGCCGACGGCCCAGGACCGAGAGCACGGTGAGGCTAGTGAGCGATTCACGTCCCGCCAGCTCCTCGAACACGCGTTGTCCGAAGTAGCGATGCTCGTCCCAGCCCCAATGGGCAGAGGCGGTAGGTAGCGCGAGGTCTTTCATGGGGATTCCTCGTAGACGAAAGGCGGCAAATTGATGGGATAGTTGCTGAAATTGGTGGGTCGCTCCGCGAACCCCTCGGCCAAAGCGCACGGCAAGCGCGCCAGTGTGACGACGGCTTCCAACTGCCTTGGGCGCCTGAGCCCGCACTCGAACAGCACGCTCAAGAGCGCAGCGTTCCGGGTGGGACTTTGCTGCAGCGTCGGCACGCTCAGGCCCGTCCGCCGGAGGGCCAGCCTCAAGCGCGCCACGGCTTCGCGTTCTTCGGCCGCGAAGCTTTGGTAGCGTTCGGGCAAAGCGGCGCTTGCTGTCAAACTGTGCAAAAGCTCCTCGTGCTCGACCAGGAGCGCGCGCGCTTCTTCGGCGAGCCCGATCGCCGCGACCCCCACCGTCGCGCTCACGGTGGCGCCACAAAGTCTCGCGAGCACGCTGGCGTGGGCGCCGGCATGAGCCACCGATACGGCGCCCAAGAACAGCCAGGCCACCTCGAATGCCGCGCGCGCAGGCGCGTTGGGAAGCTCGCCCGTGAGGGACAACAGCACCCAATCGCCAATGCCGTAGTGCTGCGCCAAGTCCGACTCCACGTCGTAGCCGTGGACGCGCGGCGCGGGACCGGCGGTCACGACGCGCGCCGTCAGCTTCTCGGGGAATTTCTCGACTTCCAGCGGGCCGGAGAGATCGGTTGCTGACATTAGCTTGCCCTCCCGTTGACGCCCTGTTGCAGCAGGCTCTGGTTGCGTCCGATGGCCGGCGCCCGCTCTTCGCGATCGATCGCTACGTCGATCACGAAGGGGCCCTTCGCGGCCAACGCCTGCTCGAGGGCGGCGTCCAGCTCGGACTCGAGCGCGACCGAGACGCCTTGGCCACCCATGGCGCGCGCGATTTCTACGAAGTTTGCTCGCGAAAAATCGGTCTCGAAAGGCACCCAACCGATAGACTCCATACCCTGGGCGATCATGCCGTAACGGGCGTCGTTGAGCACGATCCACACGGCGTCGATGCCGTAAGTTGCGGCCGTGTTGATCTCGTTTTGCATCAGCATCGCTCCATCTCCGAGGATGGCGACGGCTTTGCGCCGACTGCCAAGGGTTGCGCCCAGCACGCCTGCCGCGGCCTGCCCCATCGATCCAAAGCCGCTGCTCACCCGGTAGCGATTGGGTTCCATGAATCGCAAGTAATGACTGCCGAGCGCGAAAGCGTTGCCCGCCTCCGTGAGCACCAGCGCGTCGCTGCCTTCGACGATTTGCCGTTGCACGCGCGACATCAAGAAACTGGGCCGAACTGGCCCCAGCCGACGGGGCAGAATCGTGCGTTGCAAGGGCAACTCCGTGGCCCCGGGCCGAGCCGGGCTCACTTGCTCGGGCCATGCCTGCAACAAGGCCTCGACGAAAGCCCCGATTTCCGACTGAACGCTGCGAGTTGCGACACCCGGAAACGCCGCACCGAACACCTCATGGTCGAGATCGACATGAATGATGCCCTGCTCGGGCAAGAGACGAGAGCTCCAGAACGAGCTCATCTCGCCCAGGCGCGAGCCCAGTACCAGAGCACGCGCGGGGCGCGCTCGCTGCAGGTAGTGTTCGACTTGGGGGTGACCGCCCAGGCCGGTGACGCCCAAGTACAGCGGGTCGGTCTCGGGCATGATGCCCTTGCCGCGCGGAGTGCACATCACGTGCGCGCCCGTGCGTGACGCGAGCTCGCGAATTGCGGGCGCCGCGTGGCGAGCGCCAAAGCCGGCCCAGATCACGAAAGGCTCGCGGCTCAGTAGCTCCGCGCACTCCTTGACCTGCGCCGGGTCACAGCTCGGCGCAGGGCCCGCGCTGAGCCGGGACGGCTTGACCTCGGTCACCTTGGCGGTTTGGATGGTGAGCGGCAGGCCCAGGTGCCCCACGAAGCCGCCCGGTTGGGCGGAGCCGGTGCGGAGTCGCGCCGCCACCACCTCGAGCTCGGCGGCGTCTTCTATCATCGCCGCATAGTGAAAGAGCGCGCCCTGCGAGAAGAGCGGCGACATCGTGCTCGAGTACGCGCGCGTTTCTTGAAACGCCATGCGACCGCGCTGCGCCGCCGCCGTGCTGCCCGACACGAACAGCACCTTGGCGCCCTCGGAGCGCGCCGCCACCATGCCCGTATAGAGGTTGGTCAAGCCGGGGCCGGTCGTGGCCAGCACCACCGTGAGCTTGCCACTCGCCAGCGACGATTCGATGGCAGCGAAGGCCGCTCCGCCTTCATGGCGAAAGTGCAGCAAGCGAATCGCGCTACGCGACAATGCTTCGCAAAACGGGGCTATTCCGCCGCCAAAGATGCCAAAAGCGTGCTCGACGCCCAGCTCGACCAACGTTTCCACGAGCGCCTCCGCGCCGCTCGTGGCGGTGTCAGTCGAAGTCCCTTTCGGCACGACCATGCTGTGCGAACGCAAAGGCGCGGGCTGTGTGACGGCCGGCGCCCCAGGTTCGACGGCGGTCGCCGTGGCTTGAGAAAGTCGTCTTTGATTCATGAATGTTTCTTCCGGGGTGACGCGCGGCTCAGCCGCAACGATCCGGCGCGCGCGCCGCTCGGTTGAATGAGGCGCTGCCGACATCACCCGTGGGGTAGGAGTCAAGGCGTCGATGTGTGCCCCCGCTGCAACGGACCGCGCTCCGACATCTTTAGGACCGCGTGAACGATTTCAACACATGACTAGACGCTTTGCCGACTGCGCTCATCACACCCAAGGTTTACGGTGAGCCCGAAACAGCCGACCAGCCGAATCATCACCCTCGACGGTGACGCGGCATGAGGCGCTCGATGCCGTGATGCGGCTCGAGCTTCGGACAAGGATTCGCGGGCGCACCCCCGGCCGCGGACGCCCCGGATGGGCAAGGCTCGGTCCTCGGAGATGTCGGATCCAGCCCTAGAAAGGGGGAGTTGGCGCCGAGCCGACCCCTGACAACGAGTGCAGACGCGGGCTAGCCCGACTAGTAACATTTCGGAAACGGCTCGTCCGCCACGCAATCTGAGCCCGAGCACGGCGATGACTGAGAGCGCCAGTCCGAAAGCAGGAGTCAACGATTCACGCGAGTGGCTGGCGGTCGTGGTGCGGGGCGCGCGCTGGCTCGTGTTGTCGCCGGTCGCTTGGTTCGCGCTGACTCCAATAGCGGTCGTCTACCACCGCCCCGCGGTGGTAGTAGCGGCGCTCTTCCAGCTAGTTGGCACCTGGCTTCTGACGTGGCGGCGCGAAGCTCCTGCGGACCCCGCCATCGGACGCCTGGCATGGCTGCTGCGAGCGGTCGCGCTGGGCGGCGTACCCATGGTGTATGCGTCCTCACTGGGGTACCGCGCACTTTTGCTCGCAGAGCTGGCCGCGCGGGGATTCTATCTCTCGCGCCTGGCGCCCCGGCTAGGCAAGCCGAGCTGGGCGAAGTATTTCGTGGGGTCAGCGGCCGGCTGCGCGGCGAGCGCGGCGCTTCTCGGCGGCGATCTGGCGTGGCGAGGCTTCACCCATGCGCTCACGCTCGATCCTTGGACTAGCGGGCTCGTGGGAGTGAGCGCGGTGCCCTTCGTAGTGGGCGGATGGCTGTTGCTGGCGGAGCTCGCGGCGCGTCAACCCGAGCTCGGGCAGCGGGCATGGTGGGAGTACGGGGTCGGCGTCGTGCTGAATCTTGCGTTCAGCTGCGCGCTCGCGTTCGGCAGCGGCGTCGCTGGCTTCACCATCGCGTGGTCCGGCGCCGACGGCGATCCGGGCGTCATGAGGGGCGCGACCGCGCTGTGCCTGCTGGCGGGCATCGGCGCGTATCTAGCCGTTCACTTCGCGATCAACCGCAATCACGCTCGCCTGCGCCGCGCGCTGGCCGTTTGCGCTCTCGTTCAGGCGCCGGTCATGTGGACGCTGCTGTTTCGCCCCGAGTTCAGCTCCGAGCGCTGGAAGCGCTTTGCACACGAGAACCGTGCCTGCGATGGGTCGATGGCCGAGGATTTGGCCTACTCCCCGATCGCCATCGGCAAGACGCCTGCAGAGGTAGAACAGCTCCTGGGACCGCCCACGACCACCCGGGATTTCAGCCGCCCGGCGCAGGCAGAAGAGCCGCAGGCGGCGCCGCGCTTCTTCTACAACTTGAAGCGTGGTGAGCCGTGCCAGGGGCTGACCGTGACGTTCGAGAAAGGCGTGGCCACCGAGACGCAGCTCTTCGTGTGTGATGACTAGCGTCGCGGCAATCGCGCGCTGGTAAAAGCAAAGCTGCGGGCCTTTCGTGCGGCAACTAAGGGCAGTCTTCCAAGCTATGGTCGTCAGGGCTGCAAGCGCGTAGCCACCGGAAGTGGAGCACGCGGTCCGAGGTACAGTCGAAGCTCGGATCGCACGGGTTGCGCCGCGAATCTGTCCATTCGACGTCGATGTGCGAGGCGTCGGCCGCCAGCGGCGCGATGCTGATCGTCTCGGTGGCATCGGCGCAGCTCTCGTTCACCGCGAGCGAGAACGTTCGGGCCTCGTCGAGACTCACGTCACTGCGTGCCGCCGCGAACCCGTCCTGAGCGCCCCCCAACGGGATGTTGGCGCTCGTCGCCGTCCCTTCTGCGCCTCCGCCGGTAGCGACGAAGACGACGACCTCACCGGCCGCGCCCGTCGCCATGGGCGGGTCGCAGTTGTCGCTTCTTCGTTCGATGGTGAGAGCGTACACGCCCTTTCCGGTATGGACGCTGCCCGGTGCTTGCTTCGTCGCACCTCCGCAGGCGGCCACCAGCCACGCCAACGCGATCGCGCATCGAAGCCGGACGCGGCCCTGCATTCGGTTGAGCATATCGCGCGCCCATCTGGGCGACCAGCTCGGCCGGGGCGAGGCCGGCAGCGCGTGAGTGGGGCGGCGTCTAGCGCAATAGCTTGCTGGCGATGCTGTGGCCCGCGCGCTCACCGGCCAGCGTCGTCTCGTCCTGGCCGAACGTCGCCCCGAACGTGGAAGTCGTCCGAACGCGACCCACGTAGGTGGCAGGAGATTGCGCGTCGGACACGATGAATGCGTCGACGTCCATAGCGCCGCTGGCACCCAATGCGACCACGGCCAGCGGCGTCGCCATGCTGACGAGCTGTGCGCCGGCCATGGCCTCCGTATCGGCAGGGTCCGACGTGCGCACTTGCAGCTCGACGCGCGGGACCGGCGCCGCTTCATCGTTGCGAGCCGCTACGATGTTGACGAAGTGCCCCGCCTCGCGCAAATCGGCTTCGATAGCGTCGACCATGGCGGACACATTGCCAGAGTCCGTTCTCGCGACTCGATCGCTGATCGCGACATACACCGTGACCTGCTGTGGCAGCGGATACCGCGCCGCGCGCTGAGCACAAGCGGCCCCCAGAAATCCCAACCCACCCAATAAGAGCCGCCTTCGGTTCATCTCCGCTCCCGTCTCTCCCCCGCGAGCTTATCAGCCTTCGCGTCCCGGCACGCTTGGGTAAGAACCCCAACGGCTCGAGATCTTTTCACAGGGAAGACGCGAGGACGGGAGGTTTTCTTAGCTCGAGAAGCCGGCAACCCTGAGAAGACTGCGCAGGCGTCGAGCGGTCCCGTGCGACGCGAACCCCAAAAGAAATTCTCGCCTCCCGTCCTCCCGTCCTCCCTCCAGAAAAAATCTGGGGACTCACAGCCCGTTCCAACACCGCCGAGCGACTCGCCAACGCGCAGGGTCGTTACGGAGCCGCGCTAGCCGCCCAGCTGGGCGGCGGCGCTAGGGAACGGGACTGGGCCTACCCTCAGCCTTCGTCGCGGCGGGGGCGCTTGTTTTGGTCGAGGATTTGCTTCCTGGCGCGCACGGCGTCGGGGGTGACCTCGAGCAGCTCGTCCTTGTCGATCCACTCCATGGCGGTGTCGATGGTGTGCAGGTGCGGCGGGGGCAAGGTGACGTTCTCGTCGCGGCCGGCGGCGCGGATGTTGGTCAGCTTCTTCTCGCGCGTGCAGTTCACGTCCAAGTCGTTGGGACGGTTGTGCTCGCCGATAATCATGCCTTCGTACACGGGCATGCCCGGCTCGATGTGCAAGATGCCGCGCGGCAACAGGTGGAACAGCGCGTACGGCGTGGTGACGCCCGAGCGATCCGAGACCATGGCGCCGTTCGGGCGACGCAGCATGGGGCCAGCGTACGGCATCCAACCGCCGAACAGCGAGTTGAGCAAGCCGAGGCCGCGCGTCTCGGTCAAGAAGGCCGAACGGAAGCCGATCAGGCCGCGCGACGGCACCTTGAACTCCATGCGCGTGCGCCCGAAGCCCAGGTTCTGCATCTTCATCATCTGGCCGCGGCGCTCGCCGAGGCGCGTGGTGACGGCGCCCACGTAGGCGTCCGGCACGTCGACGATCACGAGCTCCAGCGGCTCGCTCTTCACGCCGTCGACGTCTTTCACGACGACCTCGGGCATGCCGAGCGCGAACTCGAAGCCTTCGCGGCGCATCGTTTCGGCCAAAATGGCCAGCATCAGCTCGCCGCGGCCGAACACCAGGAACGTATCCGGCTCCGCCGTTTCCTCGACGCGCAGGGCCAAGTTACGCTTGGCTTCCTTGAACAGGCGCTCGCGCAAGTGACGCGACGTCACCCACTTGCCGACCTTACCGGCCAGCGGCGAGGCGTTGACGACGAAGCGAACCTTGATCGTCGGCTCCTCGACGGAGATGCGCGGCAGCGCCTCTTGACGGCTCGGGTCCGTCAACGTGTCGCCGATTTGCACGTCTTCCAAGCCCGCGACCGCGACGATGTCGCAGCAGTCAGCGGAGTCGACTTTGACGCGCTTGTTGCCTTCGAAGCAATACACGGCCGACAGACGCACGTTCACGGCTGCGCTTTCGCCCAGCAGAGCCACGGTCTGGCCGACCTTCACGCTGCCGCGCTTGATGCGGCCGATGGCCAAACGACCGACGTACTCGTCGTGCTCGATGTTGTGCACGAGCAGCTGCAGCGGGCCCTCTTCCATCAACGGCGGCTTGACGCGCTCGATGATGGTGTCGAACAGCGGGGTCAGGCCCTGATTTCCCTCGTCTTCGAGGTTGTGCTTGGCCATGCCCTGCTTGCCAATGGCGTACACGGTCGGGAAATTCGTCTGTTCGTCGCTGGCTTCCAGCTCGCAGAACAAGTCGAACACTTCGTTCAAGACGTCGTCGGGGCGCGCGTCGTGACGGTCGATCTTGTTGATGCACAGAATGATGTTGAGGCCGAGCTGGATGGCCTTACCGAGCACGAAGCGCGTCTGCGGCAACGGGCCTTCGGCCGCGTCCACCAGCAACACCACGCCGTCGGCCATCTTCAACGTGCGCTCCACCTCGCCGCCGAAGTCGGCGTGGCCGGGCGTGTCGATGATGTTGATGAGCGTGCCCTTGTATTTGACCGAGCAGTGCTTGGCCAGAATCGTGATGCCACGCTCGCGCTCGAGATCGTTCGAGTCCATCACGCGCTCGGCGACGGCTTCGTTGTCGCGAAACACGCCCGTCTGGCGCAGCATGGCGTCGACCAAAGTGGTCTTGCCATGATCGACGTGGGCAATGATGGCGATGTTTCGGATGTTCTCGCGACGTGCTTCGGACATTGGGGGCGCGCGCTAGTAGCCCGATAAGCCTCGGCCCGCAACTCGGCAGGGTGTAACCGGCTCGGAAAGCCGGCCCAACTTCAGCCACAGGCGGAATAAACGATCGAAATACCGCGGCCGCGGCTCTCGAAGGCGGGCCGGACCGCGGCGTCGATGACGGCCACCTCTCCGGCTCGGAGCCGGTGCTCGGCCTGGCCGACCGTGATCGCCACCTCCCCGGCCTCGCAGACGACTACCCGCCGCTCCCCGTTCCGGCCCGCGCCCCGTTCCAGCCGTGCTCCCCGAGCCAGCTCCCAGCGCTCGAAGCCGATGCCGAGATCCATGCCCAGGGAACGCAGCTCCACGCCGCCGCGAGACTCCACCGGCACGTCTCCTCGGGTCACGACCCGCACCTTGGGCTTCGTCGGCGCAACCAGCGCCTCGATGCCGGTGCCGAGCGCGGCCGCCACCTTGATCAACACGGAAAGTGTGGGGTTGCCCTGTCCCGACTCGAGATGCGCTAGCGTCGGCCGCGGTACTCCCGAACGATCCGACAGCTCCTGCTGAGTGAGCCCGCGCGCCTCGCGTTGATCTTTGAGGTTGGCGGCAAGCCTTGTTCTCTCATCGTCAGGCATGTCGATGGATTATCACGCAACTCGCGCCTCGAGCGACCGAAAGGTGCTCATGAGGCTCCGTCTCGCCCTTGTAGCGACCCTGGTTTTTGGGTGCTCGTCTCCGCTCGCGGCGGCTCGCACGAGCTTCGACGAGGCTCGCTACCCAGACGCGGTCGCGGAATATCGGGCGCTCGCCCCAGAGGTGCCCGGCTTCACCCACCCCGAGCTGTTCGACTACGCCCTATACCGAGGCCTGTCACACCTGGCGCTCGGCGACGCGGCGCCGGCCGAGCACTGGCTGCTGGTGGCCAAGTGCCTTTCCGAACGGTCGCCAGCGCTCGCAACGGCCGAGCAGCGTGGACGGCTGCTATCCGCCTGGCGCGCCATGGGTCACATGCCGGGCGAATAGGAGAGCGGGCTAGGGGCGCGCCTGCACCGAGACGACGTCGAATTGCAGGAATTGGCCGTTGAAGGGCTTGGGGGCGGGCGGCACGTCGGGCACGACCAGTTGCTCGCGATTCGAAACGCCGTGACCGTCGGGTACTGACTTGCCGCCGTTCACCTCGAATTTGACCATGGTCCCGCCGCGCATCGGAATCGTCACTTCGTAGTCGATCAAGAAGTGAATGTGGCTGGTGCTCGGGTTGTAGTTGAAGAAGTAGACCTGCGGTGGATCGGTGACGGTCAGCATGTAGGCGGTGTAGCCCGGCGTCGAGGTCTCACCGCCGACGTAGAAGCGCTTGTTCGCGTCGAGCGCGCCTTTCACGTAAGTGTTGGGCTCGGTGTTGCCGCGCACGTGCAGCTTCACGTCGTAGACGACGTTGGCATCACCCGCGACGGCCTTCGTGTACGTTTGGCGATCGACGGCGGGCGTGGCGTCGCAATTGTCGGTCTTGTCGCTGCCGAAATGGTCGGCGTCGATGCACGGGCATTCCAAGCGAAACTTGTCGAAATCGGTGGCAATCGCGGCAAGTCCGGCACCACCTCCGGCGCCGGCCGCGCCGCCTACACCAGCGGAGCCGCCGGAGCCGCCCACGCCACCGATGCCGACAGGGGCGCCCGCGACGGTGCCTCCACTTCCGCCAGAGGTCGCACCACCGGCGCCGCCACCGCCCACCGTCGCGGAGCCGGCCGCTGCGGGCGCGCCGGCCGCACCCGCCGTGGTGATGGGCGCGCCGGCGCCGCCGGCAGTGGGGGCCGTCGCGGTGCCTCCGCTACCCGCTCCGCCCGAAGCCACGACGCCCGGCTGCGAATCACTGCAGCTGGCTGACAGAACCAACGCCAAAAGAATGATGGGCTTCTGCTTGCTCATGAACATCACTTGCTCAAAATCGCCTGCTCGACGTCGATCCAGATGAAGTTGCCGTCGAAGCCCGCGCCCTGCGGCACCTGCTCTTCCGTGAGGCCGTCCAGCTTTTGCAGCTCGCAGTGGCCAAAGTCGTTGGCGGGAGGCTTACAGTTTCTGCCCATGTAGCAGTCGTTGTCTTGCCCTTTCAGCGTGACGGTCGCGCCGCCTTCGATTTTGATCGTCTCCCGGTAGTCGATCTTGAAGCCGAAGTGATGAACGAGCCCGCCGTTGGTCGGGTTCTTGTACATGTCTTGCTGCGCACCCGGGTCGAGCTGATTGAGATGGTTGACGCTGGCCGGCGCTGAGATCTCGAGCGAATACTGGCTGTATTGGGCCCCGCCCTCGTTCCCACCGACCTTGCCGCCGACATAGAACCCGTTCATGTCCGACGTGCCGCCGGTGTAGACGTTCGCTTCGACGATGCCGCGAATGCGCAGCGTGACGTCGTAGATGGAGCCGGGCGTGCCGCCCATCGTCTTGCTCGCCATCGCGTAGGTGCGGACTTGGTTGCTGCCGCAGTTGGCGTCACCGGGCGGCAAGTAGCTGCAGCTGCGCTCTTGGTTGGCGGGTGCGCCGCACTTGACCTGCAGCGTGAGCCCCTGCAGAGCCGCCGCGTCACCGGGGCCCGCGCCTGCGGCGGCACCACCGGCACCACCAGCGCCACCGGTGCTAGCGCCGGCAGCACCCCCGGAAGCGCCGCCCGTACCGGCGACATTGCCACCCGTTCCCGCGCTGCCCGCCACCGTGTTCGCGCCGCCGGCACCGCCGCCTCCCCCACCTCCGAGCGGGGCGGTCGGCGCCGTCCACTGCGGCGAGCCGCCGTTGCTGCTGCCGCTGCTCGAGCTGCTGCCGCTCGCGCCGTTGGTGCCGGCGGCGCCGCTCGTGCTTCCGCCGCTAGCCGTGGGCGCCGGGGTTTCGCTGCTGCACGAGACACCGCACAGCAGCAGGCACAGGGTGCAAAGCTTCATGGTTTTTCGGATTCCCGAGCGGTTCAAACGAGACCCGAGAGCGGGCCCGTGCAGTAGTTGGCATGACCGAAGCGCGTGTCTTCGACCCCGAACAGGTTGAGAATGGAGACTAGCAGGTTGTTGTGCGGCTGAGACGGCACCTTGAGCCAGCGCTTGGTGGTGAGCTTGCCACCTGCCTTCCCCGCCAAGATGAACGGCATGTTGTTCTGCGCGTGACTGTCCGGCTTCTGGATCTCGCTGACGGCGAGCACGAGCGTGTTGTCCAGCAACGTTCCGCTGCCTTCCTGGACCGAGTCGAGCTTTTGCAGCAGGTACGCCAGCCGCTCGGCATAAAAATGATAGATAATTTCGAGCGCTTCCGGTTGAAAGCCGCGATCGTGCTGATAGCCGTGGTGATGATCTTTCAGGCTGGTGCCTGAGCTGTCCTTCAAGAAGCCGAGCAAGAACTTGGCTTCGGAATCCGACCACTGCATCGTGCCGACGCGGGTCAGATCGCAGGCCAATGCGGCGACCATCAAATCCGTCATGGCTTGGCCCTTTTCGGGGACTTTTGCGCCAGTGGTGATGGAGCCGGCGCCGCCATCGTCGGCCTCTTTCAAGTTGAAGTCCTTGGCCTCCGGGTCATCGTAGAAGCCCGGGGTCTGGTTGATGGTGTCGGGCGCCTTGCAGCTGCTGCTCACGCTCTGCTTCAGCCCGGTCTCGGCTTCTTGCACCAGCGCCAGGTGCGCTTCCAGCTTCTGCCGGTCCTCCGCGCCCAACTGCGCCGACAAGCGCTTGAAGTCCTCCTGCACGCCGTCCAAAACCGAGGTCGTAAACTCCAGTTGCTTGGCGTTCGCGTCCGCGTCGCCACCGACCCCGGTAAAAACGCGCTTGAACGCGGTGGACGGGTCCGTTGCCGGTGGCACCGGGCTCGCCGACGCGCCCGCTTGCTTGGGCGCCTGGTAGCTGATGATGTTGCCCGGGTGCGGCTGGCCGCCCGCTGAAATGCCGGTGGACCAACCCGCGGACAGCTCCAAGCTGGGCAGCCGCAAGCCCGCAGACACTTTGGCGGCAATCACTTGATCGATCGACGCCCCCGCGGCAAAGCCAGCGTTGCCGCCGTTGGTGTTGAAGTTACCGGCCAGGAGCGGCTGGCCCGTGAGCAGGCCGCCCATGCCGCGGCTGTGCGGGTGACCGTTGCCGATCTGAGTGACGGACATGTCTACACCGTCGACGAACACGAGCTTGTCCAAGAACGGCGTCAACGGCGCCATCATCGGCTGCAGCGTGAAGTCGCTGGTGGTGCCCTTCGGTCGCCAGCGATCGAGCAAGGTGCCGCCCGGGGTATAAAAGACGAGCAGTCGAATCGGCGCCGAATCATCGGCGTGGCTGCGGCCCGGCGCGAGCATGGCCGAGAGGAACGGCAGACCGAGGGAAAACCCCGCCGCGCCGCGCAGCACCGTGCGGCGATGAATGCGATTGTTGGAAGAGAGCATGGGCGCGATGGCTCCTAGAGTCCGGGGACGACGATCGGGCGATACAGGAACGCATCCGTTTGCGTGAGCGCGAGCAGCAAGGCTTTGACGTTGCCGCCCGAGTCGGCGAAGGCCTTTTCCAGCGAGCTGCGCGAACAAACGTCGGCGGGAGTTTCGGCGCGGCCATAGGCAAAGGTGAGCCAATTGCCGACGAAGCAACTTCGGACATCCTGACTTTGAGCCAGCTTTTGGCCGAGCTCCACCACGCCGTGAAAAGGGCCGGCCACGTCCGTCCCGACGATTTCCCCCGAGTCGTCGACGGCCAAGCCATCGTCCTGATCGCGCCACAGCCCCACCCCATCGTAGTGCTCGAAGCCGAACCCGATCGGATCCATCAAGGTGTGGCAGGTCTTGCACGGCTCGACCGCGCGATGCGTCGCCAGCCGCTCTCGCACGCTTTGGCCCGGCACGGGATCTGGAAGCTTGGGCACGTTGGGCGGCGGGTCGCCGACTTTGCCGCACAGCAGCTTCGTGTACACCCATTTGCCGCGAACCACCGGATCGGTACGACTGCCGGGTGTGGTCACGGTCAAGATGCTGGCTTGCGTGAGCAGACCCGCGCGGCGCGCCCCGTCGAGCGTGACCTTTTGGAAAGCGTCGCCGGTCACGTTGGGCAGGCCGTAGAACGCGGCGAGCGGGCCGTTGACGAACGTGTACGGGGCCGAAAAAATGCCGCTCAAGTCGCCGCTGCCGTTCCAGACGACATCGTCCAAGAACTTCTCGGTTTCTTGGCGAAACAGCGTGCCCATGCCCGGTTTGAAGGTCGGGTAATAGCCGGCGTCTCGCTCCAGGTGATCGATGCCGCGAGTGCCCAGCAGCATGCCGTGGAAGTAGCTGACGACCTCGTGCGCTTGCGGATCCTCGAGCATCCGCGCCGCCTCGGCCCGCACGCCCTCGGCGGTACCGAGCTTGCCGTCGCGAGCCGCGCTCAGCAGGGCCTCGTCCGGCATCGAGCCCCACAGCAAGTATGACAGGCGCGACGCCATCTCGTAGGCGCTAGGACGCGCTAGATTTTTGGCGGCGTCGATCGTCTCGCCCAGCTCCACTCGATAGAGGAACTGCGGGGCTTGTAGGGCGCGCGCGAGCACGGCCTGCACGCCAGTGGCGAAAGTGCCGCCTATTTCGCGCCCGCGATCGAAGGTGGCCTGATAGGCGGTCAGGTCTTCCGCGGTGGCCGGGCGGCGAAAAGCGTTGCCGAGAAATTCCGTGATGAACTTCACCGCGCAGGCGGCTTCGCCCATGCCGGCCGGATCGCAACCGGCGGTGGCGATGGCGGTCGCCGCGTCCGCGGTCTTGTCTTTGGCAATTTGCTCGGCAATCGAGCGATAGCCGTCGACCAACAACCGCGACACCCCGAGCGAGTCGGCGTCGTTGCCGAAACCGGTGCCCTGCTCCTCACCGGGTAATGCGTCGGCGGGCCGCGTCGTCAGCTTCAACAGGCGGGCGACGGTGTTGTTGTATTCGAACCGAATCAGCCTTCTGAGAGGGGCACGGACGGCGCGAGGCTCGTTGCAATCGGAGGGGACGACCTGCGGCGCTCCGCCTGCACCGCCCGCGTTCGATGCACCGCCGGAGCCAGTAGCGGGAGCTGCCGCCGCCCCGGCGGCTGACGGGGGGCTCTCCAACGAAGAACAACTCAAAGTGGCGAACGAAGCCGCCAACGCCGCCACGAGCCACGGGGCGGGTCGGGAATTTTCCACCACGCTCGTAGACTCACGAGCATTCGGGCACATGGTTCTGTAGTGCGAGGGCGCGCGTGGATTGTCACAAGAATCGCCGCCGTCGCCGCGGGAGCCCGCGGCCGGCAGGCGGGAAGCCGGGCACCGCCTCAGCGACGGCCAAGGATGCGGTCGATACCCACGGCTTCGTCCCAGGCCGCTTCGTGCCCTTCGTAGTGCACCTCGAAGCGATCTTTGGCGACGACTTTGACGACCGTCGCGGAGTACACGCTGCCGCGCCAGCTCACCCGAACGCGATCGCCTTCTTTGTAAGGGCTCACCGCCACTTCACCGGCGCTGCCGGCGGTCTTGGGCGACGCGACGCCGGCGGCCAGCGCGACCTTGGGCGGCGGCGGCGGTACCGTGACCGGACCTTCAACGCGGCCGAGCAGGCGATCGAAGCTCACGTCTTCGTCCCAACGCGAGTCGTAGCCGTCGAAGTGCACGCGGTAGCGCGTCGCTCCGACTCGTTCCGT
Organism: Myxococcales bacterium; assembly: GCA_040348565.1. Taxonomy (GTDB): domain Bacteria; phylum Myxococcota_A; class Polyangia; order Polyangiales; family Polyangiaceae; genus PMG-095. Next base: position 17,844 of record JBEQSW010000037.1, read on the forward strand.
GATGTATGCAGGGTACGGCGGCTGCTCTTTCTCCCACTCCACCAGCACGTGCTCGCCAACGCGGTACGGCTTTTTGCAGCCGACCAGCGCTAGCGCCAACAGCAGCGCGGCGGCGGTAGGTTTGCGCGTCATGGCGGCGAGATGCCGAGCGGCGGCGGCATGGAGGCGCTGACGCGCTGCACGAAACCGGCTCGCCGAAGCGCAGCGTGGCGCTCTGCAAATGCGCGCGCCAGAAACGAACGAGTATGGCGGTAGGCGTGCTCGAGCATGCCCCGGCGCGCGTCGTAGCTGGCCGGATTGTACATGGCCAAGATGCCGTCTTCGCGCTGAGGCTGCAGCAACAGCACCTCGGCTTTGCCGGACTCTTGAATGCGGGTGATGGCCGCCTCCACGCTGCGCTGCACGCCGATGCGACGGGCTTGGTTGAACACCCACATCATGCCCTTGTCACGCAAGCTGTCGCGCTCACCATGGCCGGTAGGCACGCTGCTGTTGGCGCTGATCGCCACCATCGGCCGCACCACCACCAGCACGTCGGCGCCTTCGCTCACCGCGAGCTCCAGCTGCTCGACCTCGGCCGAGCCGGAGCTGATGTAGTGGCGATCGCCGACCCGCACCGGTGAAAACAGCGGCGGCACCGCCATGGAAGCGATGCAGGCCCGCGCCACCGTGGCTCGGTCGAAGCCGGGCGCGCCGAATGCAACCGGCTCACCCGAGTCGAGATCGTGCGCCAAGATGCGCAGCGCACGGGGCATGCCGAAGAACCCGTTGGGCACGCCGCGCCGCACGAAGAACGCCTCCAAAAAGCGTTCGTAACCTTCGAGGGTGAAGATACCGGCCGGCAGCGAGTCGTACAATCGGTCCAGCTCTTGGGCCAGACGCGCCGGCATTTCGGTCGTCTTGCCCGAAAGCAGGGAGCTTGCCCCGTGGCGCAGCGCCAAGACCGCCGAGACCACGGTGCGCCGCCATTCGCCGGTGTCTACGCGCAACAAATGCCCGCGCTCGAGCCCGAAGTACACGTCCGCCGGATCCAAGAACGCGCGGTAGATGCGCTGCACCGGCAGACCGCCGGCCAGCGCCGCCGCCACACTGGCGCCGGCCGAGCTACCGAGGAACAGATCGAAATCATTGGCCTGGAGCTTCTCGACGGTGTCCTCGAGCGCGGCCAGGGCGCCAATTTGAAACATGGCGCCCATGGCACCGCCGCCGAGCAGGCACAGCGCGACCTTCATGTCAGCTTGCCTCCGCCAACCGCCGACCGGCAACGCGCCCGAACAACCAGACCCCACCCACGCTCAGCACGCAGCCGATGCTCGCGAGCTGCCACGACCCTTCTTGGGGCTTCACGTCGAGCGGCCGGTTCATGAACACGAACGACAGCGTTGCCGCGTTGAATGCCGCGTGCAAGGCCACGCCCGACCAAATCGAGCCGCCCAGGCTGCGCAGCCACCCCAGGGCGAGCGCCACCAACAGCAGCGGCGCCCAATTGCGCGGCTCTTGGTGCGCCAGCGCAAAGGCGATCGACGTCGTCCAAATGGCCATGAAGGCAGGGCCACTACGGGTGAGCGCCCCGAACAAAGCGCCGCGAAAAAACAGCTCTTCCGCGAATGGCACGATCAGCGCCACCGACAACAACATGCCGGCGCCGAGCAGGGCCGAGCTGGGCGTCAACTGCTGAAGCTGGGCCCGCAGCAGCTCCGGCGGCGTGGGAAAGCGACGCTCGACCAGCGCGCCCAGGTAGCCCGCCGGCAGGTGCAGAATGATGCCGAGCGACGCACCCAACACCAGCTCCAGCGGGGAAACGGCGCCGAGGGCGAAGGCCTTGTTGGGCTCCGGGTCACCGTACAAGCGCGCGATGAAGCGCGCGGCGGGCACCATCAACAAGAGCTCGGCCGGCCCGGCCACCACCACGGCGAGATTGGAGCTACCGAACAGCGCACCGACCAGCACCGCCACGCTGAGCAAGCCCAGCGTGAGCAACAAGGACCAGCCGAGCGCGAGCGCGGCGCTGAGCTCGGCGGGGCGATTCATCGCCCACGTAGGTGCGGCAAGACGCCGCGTTTGGTCACCGTATCTTGCGCCCAATCGTCGCGCGTCGCTTCGTGATCGATGGTGTAGTGTAGCCCGCGGCTTTCGTGGCGGCTGGCGGCCGACGCGATGATCAGCTGGGCCACGGTGGCGATGTTGCGCAGCTCGAGCAAGTCACGCGTTACCAGGTGGCGCCAGTAATATTCGCGGATTTCTTCTTCCAATAGCGCCACGCGCCGGGCCGCACGCCGCAGCCGCGCGTCACTACGGACGATACCGACGTAGTTCCACATCAGGCGGCGCAGCTCGTCCCAGTTGTGGCTGACCACGACCGCTTCATCGCTGGGCGCCGCGGAGCCGGTCTGCCACTCCGGCACGCTGGGATGCGGCGCCGCGCGCAGCTCTTCCATCGAGCCCGAGAGCCGCTCGACCGCGCGCCGAGCGAACACCAAGCCCTCGAGCAAAGAGTTGGAAGCCAGCCGGTTGGCGCCGTGCAGGCCCGTGCAAGCCGTTTCCCCGATCGCCCACAGGCCCGGCAACGTGGTGCGGCCGTGCAGGTCGGAGGTGACGCCGCCACACATGTAGTGGGCGGCGGGCACGACCGGGATCGGCTCTTTGGTCATGTCGATGCCGAAGCGCAAGCACTCGGCATGAATGTTCGGGAAGCGCGAGCGCACGAAGTCGGCGGGGCGACCGGTGATGTCGAGCAGCACGTGCTCGCTACCCGAGCGCTTCATCTCGAAGTCGATGGCGCGCGCCACCACGTCGCGCGGCGCCAAGTCGGCCAGCGCGTGGTGCCGCGGCATGAACGCGTCGCCGTCCAACGTGCGCAGCACCGCGCCCTCGCCGCGCAAAGCCTCGCTCATCAAGAAGCTCTTGGCGCGGGGCTCGTACAGCACGGTCGGGTGAAACTGGTAAAATTCCATGTTCGCGACTTCGGCGCCGGCGCGATAGGCCATGGCCACGCCGTCACCGGTCGCGACGTCGGGGTTCGACGTGTACAGGTACACCTTGCCGGCCCCGCCCGTGGCCAGCACCGTGGCGCGCGACAAAACCGTGACCACTTGGCCCGCACGTTCGTCGAGCACGTAGGCGCCCACGCATTGATCCGGCCCGCCGAACTTGCTGAGCGTGATCAAATCCACGCCCATGTGCCACTCGAGCAAGGTGATGTTGGGCGAGGCGCGCACGGCATCGAGCAGCGCGCGCTCGATCTCACGACCAGAAATGTCGCCGGCGTGCACGATGCGCCGCTCGCTGTGGCCGCCTTCGCGGCCGAGCTCGTACTGGCCGTCGTCATCGCGTGAAAAACGCGCGCCGGTTTCCGACAGCCACTTGACGGCTTCCGGAGCCTCACGCGCGCAGATGTCGGCCACGACCTGGTGGCAGAGCCCGGCGCCAGCCACCATCGTGTCTTCGACGTGCTTCTCGAACGAGTCTTCGGGCGACAACACCGCCGAGATGCCGCCCTGGGCCCAGCTGGTGGCGGCCTCGTTCGCCGCGCGCTTGGTCACCACCACCACCTGCCCGTGAGCCTGCGCACGCAGCGCGAACGAGAGGCCGGCGATGCCGCTACCCAAGATCAAAAAGTCGGTCGTGATTTGCATGGCGGAAGAACGAGCCCTTCATAGCAGGCCCTAGGCCCAGAAAAAGCCGCCCACGCCGGTCGGGGCCGCCCTTGCCGGCCTTTTGGCCGAGCAATAACGCGGTTTTGTCGGTTCTGGCGCCCGCTCGGACGCCATCCGTGAGGTAGGCTCCCAAGCAGAGGAGCCACCGTGAAAGTCCTAGTCGCGCTCAAGCGGGTTGCCGATCCCGACAACGCCAACAAGGTGAAGATCGCCGCCGGCGGTGCCGCCGTCGATACCACCGGCCTGGAATGGAAACCCAACCCGTTCGACGAGTACGCGCTCGAAGCCGCGCTGCGTCTCACCGAGAACGGCAAAGCGCCCAAGCAGCGCTTGGGTGAGGTCGTGGTCGTCACGCTCGGCCCGAAAGAAGTCGAGCAGACCCTGCGCGCCGCGCTCGCCACCGGTGCCGATCGCGCCATTCGCGTCGACGTCACCGACGACCAGCTCGACGGCCGCTTGGTCGCCAAGGCCCTGCAAGCCATCGTCGCCGCCGAGAAGCCCGACGTGGTCTTGATGGGCAAGCAAGCGGTCGACGGCGACAGCAACCAAGTAGGCCAGCGTCTGGCCGAGCTGTTGGATTGGCCGATGGCGACCTTCGCCGCCACGATCAAAGAAGAGGACGGCGCGCTACTGGTCGGCCGTGAGGTCGACGGTGGCGTGCTCACGTTGCGGGTCGAATTGCCGGCGTTGGTCACGGTCGACCTGCGCATCGTCGCGCCGCACAGCGTGTTCTCGAAGGTGACGGAGGCCGGTTTCAAGTACAACGACGGCGTGCGCTTCGCGCCGCTGCCCGCGATCATGGCCGCCAAAAAGAAGCCGCTGGACGTGAAGACGCTGGCCGAGCTGGTGCCGGGCGCCGCCCTCACCACGCGCTACCTCAAATTCGAACGCCCCGCGCAGCGCGCCGCCGGCGTGAAAGTGAAAGACGTCTCCGAGCTGGTGGAAAAGCTCGCCAACGTGGCGAAGGTGATTTGAATGGCAAACGTCCTGGTCGTTGCAGAGCTGTCCGAAGACGGAAAGCTCAAGAAGTCCACCCTGAGCGCGATCGCGTTCGCCCGGCAGGCGCTGCCGACGGTCGGCGGCACGCTCGCCATCGTCGCCCTCGGCGCCAGCACGGCGGCCGCCACGGCTGAGCTGGCTGGCTACGGCGCCGCCAAGATCATCGCGGTCGAAGACCCTTCCCTCGCCCAATACACGGCCGAGCACTACGCGCCCAGCGTCGCCGCGGCGGCCCAGGGCGTGTCGCTCGTGGTGGCGACGGCCACCAGCTTCGGTAAAGATCTGTTGCCGCGCGTCGCCGCGCGCCTGGACGCCGCCTACGCCGGCGACTGCTCCGGCGTATCGGCCGAGGGCGGCAAGCTCGTTTACAAGCGGCCGATGTTCGCGGGCAACGCCAGCGGCTTCTGCACCCTCGACACGCCCGTGCAGGTCGCCACCGTGCGCCAGAGCGAGTTCACGCCCGCCGAGCCGAGTGGCGGCAGCTCGCCGGTAGAAAAGGTCGCCAAGGCGGCGGTGGGCGCGGCGGCCGCGCGCGTCCAGTTCGTCGGCTTGGAAGCCGTCAAGAGCGCGCGCCCCGAGCTTACCGAGGCCAAGGTCGTGGTCTCGGGCGGCCGCGCGTTGAAGGAAAAGTTCTTCGAGGTGATGGAGCCGCTTGCCGATGCCGTCGGGGCCGCCATCGGCGCCAGCCGCGCGGCAGTCGACGCCGGCTACGCGCCCGGCGACTTCCAGGTCGGCCAAACCGGAAAGATCGTCGCGCCGCAGCTGTACGTGGCCGTCGGCATTTCCGGCGCCATCCAGCACATCGCCGGCATGAAGAGCTCCAAGGTCATCGTCGCCATCAACAAGGACCCGGAAGCCCCGATTTTCCAGATCGCGGACTACGGCCTGGTGGCTGACCTTTTCCAGGCCGTCCCCGCGCTCACGGCAGAACTAAAAAAACGCCACGGCTAGCGCCAGACCGTCCTTGACAGGTCGGGCCTCGCCCATCATTCTCCCGCCGCCTCGACCGGCCCGCCTCGCAAAGAGGACGGCCTTTCAAGGAGCCCACTCGGGGCGTAGCGCAGTTTGGTAGCGCGCACGGTTCGGGTCCGTGAGGTCGGCAGTTCGAATCTGCCCGCCCCGACCGAGTAGGAGAAAAAGACAGCCCAGTCCGCAACTTAGCGGGCTGGGTTGTTTTCATTTCCCCCTAGTTACCCGGAAGCCGCCCGATCGCGTCCCGAAGGTCCGCGCCGGTGGCGTGTACGTAGCGTTGCGTAGTGTGGAGTTTGGAGTGGCCCGCTAGCTCACGCACCGCTTCGAGGTTGGCACCGCCACGCACCAGCGCCGTGAGGAAGTAATGGCGGAGCGCGTGGTAGCTCCGCTCCGGCAACTGGTGGCGGATGAGCAACGCGTGCAGCTCCGTCCAAACGGCCTGCCGCGACGGCGTGCGGCCGCT
>JBEQSW010000043.1:0-7877 GCA_040348565.1 Myxococcales bacterium
TCGGGCGCATCACGGCCCAGGTCGATCGCGAGCATTTGGCGCGCTACAAGGACGACGTCGGCAGCTTCGGCTTCCTCGACACCATCGACGACGCGGAAGTCGCCAAAGCCTTGCTCGACGCCGCCAGCAACTGGCTGCGGGCGCGCGGCATGAAGACCATTCGCGGCCCGCTTTCGCTCTCGCTCAACGAAGAGATGGGCTGCTTGGTCGACGGCTTCGACACCCCGCCGATGATCATGATGCCGCACCACCGCGCCTACCAAGGCGGGTTGATCGAGCAGGCCGGCTTCACGAAGCTGAAGGACGCCTACGCTTGGCGCTACCACGTGGGTGACGTGCCCCCGCGCGTGCGCAAAGCCCACGACGACATCGAGGCCATGCCCGAGGTCAAGTCGCGCCACGTCGACATGAAGAACCTCGACGCGGACCTGCGCATCATCATGGACGTGTACAACGACGCCTGGAACGACAACTGGGGCTTCGTGGCGTCCACCGAGCGCGAGCTGTCGAAGATGGCCGCCGATTTGAAGCTGATCGCGTTTCCGGAGCTGTCGTACATCACCGAGATCGACGGCGAGCCGGCGGCGGTCGCGCTCGCGCTGCCGAACCTGAACGAGCTCATCAAAGACATGAAGGGCAAGCTCGGTCCCCTCGGGCTGCCCAAGCTGATTTGGCGCCTGAAAGTCGTGGGCCCTCACACGGCTCGCTTGATCATCCTGGGCATCCGCAAGAAGTTCCGCGGTCAGCGCAAGTACGCGGCCTTGAGCGCGTACCTGTACGCCAAGATGAACGCCGCCGGAAAGCGCCTCGGCCTCGAAGGCGGAGAGCTATCGTGGACGCTGGAAGACAACGGCCCCGTCAACACCGGCATCAAGCTGATGGGCGGCAAAATCTACAAGACGTACCGCTTGTACGAAAAGGCTCTGTAGCCCGCGAAAGCTCGCGGACGTGACCGCGCGGGACCCCTGCGCCGCGTCACGCCAACGGCTGCGCGCCGTGATGCGCGCGCAACTTGTTCACGATCGCCAGCACCTTGGGGCGGCTGAGGCCGCGCACCACGAGCGCGTGCTTGCCCGGAAAATCGACCAACAAAACGCCCACCAATAGCGTGAGCAAACCTTGGCCGGGCAACAGCAGCATGGCGATGCCCAAGAGCACGAGCACCACCCCGAGCAGGTTGCGCAAGATCCGCAACGGCAGTGAATGCGGGCCTTGCTGGCCTTCGTGCTTCAGGTAGTCGCGCGGCAGCCGAGCCAAGAACCGCGGCACCAACACCACGCTTGCCAGCACCGCCAACACCGAAAATATGCCGAGCGCCCACTCCACGGCGGGGTGCGACAACCAGCTCGACAACGTGTGGATCATGCTAACTTTCGGCTCGCTTTCATGTTGAGCCCGCGCGCCCGATTGTCCACCTGTGTCGTGCTCTTGCTGGTCGCGGGCTGCCAGAAGAGCGGCCCCCGCCTATTGCGCGACAGTGAAGGGCGCTCGTTCGAGGCAATTTGCAGCGGGCAAACCCCGTGCAAGTTTTCGCAAAAGTCCGGCCCTCGGCGCGTCGATAAACCGACGCAGACGCTGATGCTCGGCAGCCGCTTGGTCGGCATCTGCGACGTCAAAGAGGGCGAAGCGCCCCAGTCCCCGTTCGATTGCCGCCCGCTCAGCTGCCAGGCCGACCGCGACTGCCCGCCGCTGCACGGCATGAAAGACGGCCAGTGCCTCAACGGCCGCTGTAGCGATCCCGCCGAAGCAATCGGCGTAGAAGACTCGATCATGCTGTGCCTGGCCGGCACCGGGCTGGGCCGGGAAACGCCGGCCCAAATCGAGCGCTACGCCTTGGCTCTGAACTGCGGCAGCCCCTGTAAAATCCCAGCGCCCTGCGCGCAACCCTGACCCGCTACCAGCCCGTGCCCACTCCCGGCTAGCTTAGGGCAATGTCCCCGAGGGCCGTCTTTTACGTGGTGTGCTCGTCGACGGTCGCGCTCGTAGCAGGCCTGTACACGCTCTGGCCCGGCGCTATTTGGCTGTCGCCCCTGGTGCTGACCCTGTTCGGTTTGGGCGTGTACGACATGGCCCAGACCAAGCACGCCATCCGCCGCAACTTTCCGGTGGCGGGGCGCCTACGCTACTTGTTCGAGTCGATTCGGCCCGAGATGCAGCAGTACTTCGTCGAATCGAACAGCTCGGGTCGACCCTTCAGCCGCGAGCAACGCTCGCTCGTGTACCGGCGTGCCAAGAACGTGACCGATACCATTCCGTTCGGCACCGAAGAAGACGTGTACGCCATCGGCTACGAATGGATGAACCATTCACTGTGCGCGCTCGATCCGCCGAACGAAGCGCCACGCGTGCGCATCGGCGGCCCCGCGTGCCAGCAGCCGTACGACGCGGCGGTGCTGAACGTGTCGGCCATGAGCTACGGCGCGCTGAGCAAGAACGCCATCTTGGCGCTCAATCGCGGTGCCCAACTGGGCGGCTTCTATCACAACACCGGTGAAGGCGGCTTGTCGCCGTACCACTTGCAAGGCGGCGGCGACATCTGCTGGCAGATCGGCACTGGCTACTTCGGTTGCCGCGACGAGCACGGCAACTTCGACCCCGTGCGCTTCGCCGACAAGGTGAAAAATCCCCAAATCAAGCTAGTCGAGCTGAAGCTGAGCCAGGGCGCCAAGCCCGGGCACGGCGGCATTTTGCCGGCGCGCAAAGTCACCCGCGAGATTGCCGAGATTCGCCACGTACCGCTCGGCCAAGACGTGCTGTCGCCGCCGACCCACACCGCTTTCAAGACCCCGAAGGAGCTGTGTCTGTTTTTGGGGCGACTGCGCGAGCTGTCGCAGGGCAAGCCGGTCGGCTTCAAGCTGTGCTTGGGCAAGCGGCGTGAATTCTTGGCCATCTGCAAGGCCATGCTGGCCACCGGGGTCGTGCCAGATTTCATCACCGTCGACGGCGGCGAGGGCGGCACCGGCGCCGCGCCGCTCGAGTTCTCCAACGTGCTGGGCACGCCGCTCGACGAAGCCTTGATCTTCATCCACAACGCCCTGGTCGGCGTCGGCCTGCGCAAACACATCCGCATCATCGCCAGCGGTCGCGTCATTTCGGGCTTCGACTTGGCGCACAAGATCGCGATCGGCGCGGATCTGTGCAACAGCGCGCGCGCGATGATGTTCGCCCTCGGCTGCATTCAAGCGCAGAAGTGCAACACGAACGACTGCCCCACCGGCGTTGCCACCCAAGACCCGGCGCTGGTGTCGGGCCTGGTGGTGGGCGACAAAGCGGTGCGGGTCAAAAACTACCAGCACAACACCGTGCACGCGCTGGTCGAGCTTTTAGCCGCCAGCGGCATGTCGTCACCGGCCGAGCTGCGGCCGTGGCACATTTTGCGGCGCGTGAGCCCGACCGAGGTGCGGCACTACGGCGAGATGTACGAGTACCTGAAGGAGGGCGCGCTGCTCGGCGAGACCGTGCCCAAGAGCTTTGCCCGCGCCTGGCACGCCGCTGCCAGCGACAGCTTCGCCTCCGCAACACCGGAAAATTGACGCTTTGGACGAAAGAGCGCGGCGCGAACGCGACAGGGGCCGCGTCATTGGCTACGCTGCGCGCCCGTCATGTCGAGCGCCCCCGAGTCCGTGATCGAGCCTGCCATCGTTTTAGCCGCGTACGCGGAGCCCGTCGCCAGTGGGCGGCGCGTGCTGTTCATCGGTCCGGCCATCTCCGCCTTGCCGGCCCGCTTGCTGGAGCGCGGCGCGCGCTTGGTGCACGTCTGCGATCCGGATCCAGTCCGGGTCGCGGAAGCCACCGCCAAGAATCGCTCCAAGGACGTTTCGTTCTCGGCGCTTGCCGACGGGCATTTCGCGCTGCGCGAAGGCGCCTTCGACGTGTGCATCGTCGAGGACGCGGGCATCAGCGATCCGGTGGCGCTGGTCAAAAAGATCAGAAAGGCGCTCACCCCGCGCGGTGTCGCGTTGCTGGCTTCGCTCAACCCCGAGACGCGCGTGCCGCTCTTGCCGCATCGGCCGAGCGGCGTCATCTCGCTCGACTACTACGCGCTGTACGACGCGGTAAAATCCGAGTTCGAGCACGTGCGCATGCTCGGCCAAGCGCCCTTCGTCGGCTACGTGATCGCCGATTTTGCGCCCGAGGGCACGCCCGAGCCGTCACTCGATACGGCTTTCCTGCCGAGCGGCGCCGAAGAGCCGGAGCTGTTCATCGCGGTGGCCTCGCAGCAGCCGGTGGAGCTCGAGGCGTTTGCGGTCGTGCAGCTGCCCTACCGCAGCGTGGTTACGGGCAGCGCTCCCGCTGACACCGAAGCGCTCAAGCGCTCGCGCAGCGAAGGCCAGACACTCCAGCGCAAGCTGAGCGACGTCGAAGCCGAGCTGGCCGGTGACAAAAAAGCCTTTGCCGCGCTGCGCGCCAAGCTCGCCGAAGCCGAGGCTGCGCTCGCCGGCCGCGACGCCAAGCTGCGCGAAGCCGAAGCGGCCCTGGCCCCGCGCGACGCCAAGCTGCGTGAAGCCGAAGCGGCCCTGGCCCCGCGTGACGCCAAGCTGCGCGAAGCCGAAGCCGCTCTAGCTGCTCGCGACGCCAAGCTGCGTGAGACCGAAACCAAGGTGTTCGCGCGCGACGCCGAGCTGAGCGCGCTGCGGCAAGAGCTGGAAAACAAGAACCAGCAGCTGAAACAGCAAGAAGCCAGCTTGACCGAGCTGAACGACAAGCTGAAGAACGGGCCTTCGGCGGAAGAAGCCGCGGGCGCCGCGGCCGAGCTGGAGGCGCTGGAGCGCGCGCTGGCCGAGCGCGGTGAGCGCGTGCGCAAGCTCGAGCGGGAGCTGCGCGAGGCCGAGCGCGTGGGCAAAGAGCTGGTGCGCCAGCTGCCGGGGGCCAACCCGGACAGCGCCGCCGAGACGCGCCGCAAGGCCGGCGAGTCCGAGCTGGCGCAAAAGCTGGCCAAGAGCCAGGCCGACCTGATCGCGACGCGCTGGGCGCTGGAAGCTGCCGTGCGCCGGGGCGGCGGCTCGGAAACGCCCGAAGCCTGACCACGGCGCACGCTTTCGGCGGTTTTGCTGGGGCGCGCTATTGACAGGCGCTCAATCTGACTTAGCTTCCGCCGGTTTTCCGCGTCCCCCGCCACGTTCGGCCGTCCATGAGCTTACAGCATGAGTGAAAAGCGCGACTACTACGAGGTCCTTGGAGTCGCGCGTGAGTCCGGCGACGACGACATCAAGAAGGCGTACCGGCAGGCGGCTCTGAAGCATCACCCCGATCGCAATCAGGGCAACCCCGACGCCGAGCTGAAGTTCAAAGAAGCAACCGAGGCGTACACGATCTTGTCGGACCCCGACAAGCGCGCGGCCTACGACCGCTTCGGCCACGCCGGCCTGGGTGGCGGCGGCTACGACTTCAACAACGCTGGCGTCGGCGACATCTTGAGCCACTTCCAGGACATGTTCTCCGACTTCTTCGGAGGCGCTGGCGGCGGCTTCAGCGGCGGGCGCCGGCGACGCCAGCCCGAGCGCGGTCAAGACGTACGGGTCGAGCTCACCCTGACCTTGGCCGAAGCGCTCACCGGCGGCAAACACGAGGTGGCGATCCACGGCGCGGTCTCGTGCGAGACGTGTCACGGCAGCGGGGCCAAGCCCGGCACCAAGCCCGAGACGTGCACTCAATGTCGCGGCAGCGGGCAAGTCACCGCGCAGCGCGGCTTCATCATGTTCTCCAGCCCGTGCGCGCGTTGCCGCGGCACCGGGCAAATGATCGCCTCGCCGTGTGAAACCTGCCGCGGCCAAGGCGCGGTGGAAAAGCAACGCAAAGTGCTGGTCAACGTACCGGCCGGCATCGACTCCGAGCAGCGGCTGCGCGTGCCGGGCCAAGGCATGCCCGGCCCCGCCAACGCGCCAGCAGGCGATCTGTACGTCGACATCGAGGTCGAAGCCGACACGCATTTCGAACGCCACGGCAACGACCTCGGCACGCGGCTCACGCTCTCGTTCGCCGAAGCCGCCCTCGGCATGGTGACCAAGCTGAAGCTGCCCGACGAGCGCGAGGTGATGGTCAAAGTCGAAGGCGGCTGCCAACCCGGCAGCGTCGTCGTCGTCAAAGGCGAAGGCGCCCCGCGACTCGACCGCGGCGGCCGCGGCGATCTACACGTGATGATCGCCGTCCAAGTCCCGAAAAAGCTCTCCAAAAACGCCAAGCGCCTGCTGCAAGAGCTCGAAACCGAATTGAAGAGCGAATAGCCGGGGTAGGCCTAGTCCCAGGCCGCCCAGCTGGGCGGCCAAACGCATACGGAACCTGGGCCTGCTGGACCGGCATTTGTCGGACCCAGATTTTTTCACAGGGAGGACGGGAGGAACGGGAGGTTTCTTATTGTTCGAGACGCGCGATGCCTGTAGGCACCTGCGCAGTCTCCGTTCGGTGTTGCACGTTTCGAACAACAAAAATTCTCGCCTCTGCCTCGCCCTCCCGCTGACCATTGGTCTCATTTGTCAGCTGCCCGCCCGCTAAGCCTGGCCTCTGGCGAGGCTTTCGCGAGGACCGGAGCGGAGCGTACTCACGTACGTGAGCACCGGACCGCAGCGAAAACGAAGCCAGAGGCCAGGATCAGCGGGCGTCGCTAACAGCTGAAATGAGACCAATGATGAGCGTCTTCCCGTCCTCCCTGTGAAAAAATCAGGGAGCCGCTCGGCAACTCTCAGCGACGTTCCGGATACTTGTCGGCGAGGGTCTTCAGGGTTTGCAGGGTGGTGGCGGAGGGGTCGATGGTGGCCGCGTCTTGGCGCAGGAAGCGTTCGAGGTCGGGGGCGGCGGCGATGGCTTGGTCGAGGCGCGCGTCGCTGCCTTTGGCGTAGGCGCCGAGGGCGATGAGGTCGCGCTTTTCTTCGTAGGCGGCCAAGAGGGCGCGGGCGCGTTGGGCAGCGGCTTGTTGGGGCTTGAGGGTGACGTTTGGCATCACCCGCGAGAGTGACGCAAGCACGTCGATGGCCGGGTAGTGCCCGCGCGCGGCCAGGCGGCGGTCGAGCACCACGTGGCCGTCGAGGATGCCGCGCACCTCGTCGGCGATGGGCTCGTCCATGTCCGAGCCTTCGACCAAGACCGTGTAGATGGCGGTGATGGCGCCTTTTTCGCCCTGGCCGCTGCGTTCCAGCAAGCGCGGCAGCTGGGTAAAGACGCTGGGCGGGTAGCCGCGTCGGGCCGGCGGCTCGCCCGCGGCCAAGCCGATTTCGCGCTGGGCGCGTGCGAAGCGTGTGATCGAGTCGACCAACAACAGCACGCTCTTGCCCAAGTCGCGGAAGTGCTCGGCCACCGCCGTCGCTACTTGCGCGGCGCGCAGGCGCTCCACGGGCGGCGCGTCACTGGTGGCGACCACGACCACCGAACGACGGCGACCGGCTTCACCAAGCGACTGCTCCAGGAATTCTCCGACCTCGCGTCCGCGCTCACCGACCAGCGCCACCACCACGACGTCGGCGCTGGCGCCGCGCGCAATGGCACCGAGCAACGTGCTCTTTCCGACACCGGAGCCGGCGAACAAGCCCACGCGTTGGCCGACGCCCAGCGTGAGCAAGCCGTCGATGGCGCGCACACCGGTTTCGAACGCCGTGCTCACCGGGCGTCGCGAGAGCGCGGCGGGCGGAGCGCGATCCACCGGCACCGGCGTGAGCCCGGCTGGCGCCGGACGGCCGTCGATCGGTCGGCCCAAGCCGTCGAGCACGCGACCCAGCAGTGACGCACCCGCGCTCACCTGCAGCCCTTGCCCGGTGGCTTCGACCACGTCGTCGGGGCCGACGCCGGTTGGCTCGCCCAACGGCACGGCCAGCGCCTCGCCCTGTTGGAAGCCGACGATCTCGGCCAAGAGCGGCTCACCGCGCCGCCGAATCAACAGCACGTCC
>JBEQSW010000045.1:0-10296 GCA_040348565.1 Myxococcales bacterium
CCCAGCACCTTTTCGTAGCGGGCTTTCGCGCGGGTGGCGTCGGCAAAGTAGTCCTCTTCGACGAGCGGACCGGACGGTTCGTCGGGCGTCGCGACGGCCGCGCCCCCCGGCGTGGCGACGGGCAAAGGCTTCAAGCTTGGCGTTACGACCGAGCTGGCGGCAGAGGACGCAAAATAGGCGACCAGCACACCCGCGATGGCGCCCCCGACCCCAAGCAGCCCCGCCACCACCGCGACAGCGCTGGCGCAGCCGCGCCCCACCTGAGCGGCGTGCGGCACGTGAATCACCGGCATGGCCTGCGCGTGCACGTACTGGGTGACCGGGCGCTTCTGGGTCTGGACGAACGAGCTGGCGCCGCAAAATTGGCAGGTCACGAACTCGCGGTCCGGGTCGAGCTTCACGTTCGCGCCGCACTTGGGACAGGTTGCAGGAACGAGCTTCGCCACGGGAGACGGCTACTTTAGTATATAGAGTGCCCTCATGTCGTCCGACGAAATGAAGCGCACCGCGGCGCTGGCCGCGCTCAAGCACCTGCCGCAGACGGGCATCTTGGGCCTGGGCACCGGCTCCACCACTCGTTGGTTCATCGAGGCGGTGGGTGAGCTCTGCCGCGGTGGTCGCCAGCTGTCGTGCGTGCCCACCAGCCGAGCCAGTCGCAGCTTGGCCGAGCGTTGCGGCATCCCGCTGCTCGACGACGATGGGCCATGGCAAATCGACGTGTGCGTCGACGGCGCCGACGAGGTGAGCGACGAGCTCGATCTGATCAAAGGCGGCGGCGGAGCGCACACCCGCGAAAAAATCGTCAACCAGGCCGCGAAGCTGAACGTCATCATCGTCGACGAGAGCAAGCTGGTGGCTCGGTTGGGCGAGAAGTTCAAGGTACCGCTCGAGGTCCTGCCGTTCGGTTTTCGCACCACTTTGACGGCGCTGGCGGCCTTCGGCCGACCCGAGGTGCGGCTCAGCAACAGCGCGCCACTGATGAGCGACTCCGGCAACTACATCGTCGATTTGGCGACGGGCCCGCTGGCAGCACCAGCCGAATTCGACCGCACGCTGCACGCCCTGCCCGGCATCGTCGAGACGGGTTTGTTCATCCAGCGCGCTGACGTAGTGGTGGTCGCCGGGCAAGCCGGGGTCAGCGAGCGAGCCCGCGCGAAGTGAGCTAAGCTGCCCGGCATGTTGCGGCGTCTGGCATCCTTCGCGGTCGTTTCATGGGGCGCGCTGTGTCTGGCAGTTTGCCCGGGTAATTCGTTGGCCGCGACGCCAGCGGCGGCGCCCACGCCGGCCCCTGCAACCGTACCGACCGGCAAGAAGGTCGTTGGCACCCCCGCGGCAACGCCACCCACCGCGCCCGTCGCCGGCACGCCGGCAGCGCCCGCCAGTGCGCCTACTGCGCCAGCCGCGCCCGCGCCCAACAGCGTCGAAAAAGCGCGTCAAGGCGTGGTGGTGGTGGAGCGCCAAGGCAAGCCACTGGCGCTCGGGGTCGTGCTCGAAGGGGACGGCCGCATCTTGAGCGCGTTGTCACCGCTGACCAACGGTAACTTCTTGAATGCGCGTTACGCGGATGGCGCCGTCGTGCCGCTCAAGCTCGCCCACAGCGACCGCGGCTGGGATCTCGCATTGTTGACGCCGGTCAGCACGCCCAAGCAGCCGCTGCACAAAGCCGGCTTGCGCGCGGCCCGCACGCCCAGCTTCGTCGGCCTCCAAACCTTCAACCTGACGCCGCCGAGCACGGTTGCGGTCGCGCCGGCCGCGCTCAAGCTTTCACCAGGCTTGTTGGGTGGAGACGCGGTCGCGCTAGTCGGCGCCTACGAGCTACTCAACAAGCCGACGCTCGTCGGCGGCCCCGTCGTAAACCCCGAGGGTGAAGTCGTAGCCATCGTGGCGCGCGCCTGCCCGGCGACGGGCAACGCCGCTTGCGTGCCGGCCCCGTACGGCGCGCCCGTCAGTGAAGTGAAGCAATTTCTGCAGCGCGTTCCGGCCGAAGCGACTTGGCTGGGCATCGAAGCGGCCGGAGACGAGGTCAGCGGGGTGCGCGGCGTACGCGTGGTCTCGGTCGTCCCCGGCAGCCCGGCCGCCATGGCCGGCGTTCGCCCCGGGAAAGATCCCGCGCAGGCCGACCTCGTGGTGGCCGTCGACGGCACGCCCGTCGCCACCCCCGCACAGCTGAACGAGTCCGTGCGCGCCCACACCGCGGGGGACTCGGTCGAGCTCTTGCTGTTCGGCTTGGGCCGCTACCGCAACGTCAGCGTGAAACCGCGCTCGGCTCCGCAGCTCACGGCGCCGCCGTATGCGGCTCCCAAACCGGGCAAGCCACGCCTGCCCAATCCGTACCGCTGAGAAGGCCGGCCCAACCGCCGTCTCCAACGGAGCGAGACCGGCCAGAGGGCGGGTAGGCCTCCCCAGCGTCGCCGCGATCTTTTTACTCAATCCCGCCGGGTTGGATTGACAGAACCCATCGATATCGAGGAGGATTTCGGGCTTCCGGGCGGCCCATCTGCCCGGTAAAACCCTTACGAGTGTCACGGCCCCTTCGCATCGAGGTTGCCGGCCAGACGGATGTCGGCCGTAAGCGCGCTCACAACGAGGACAATTTCGCCATCATGGCGGAGTACGGACTCTACGTGGTGGCCGACGGCATGGGCGGTCACGCCTCCGGCGAGATCGCTTCCAAGATGGCGGTCGACACGCTGCACGAGTTCTTCGCGGCTACCGCGGACGACCCGGAGCGCACCTGGCCGTACAAGATGGACCGGGCCAAGGGCTACGAAGAAAATCGGCTCATCACCGGCATCAAGCTTTGCAACCTGCGCATCTACGAGCAAGCGCAGCGGAACTCGAAGCAGCGCGGCATGGGCACGACCATCTGTACGCTGTTCGCAGTGGAAGACGGCGTGTACATCGCGCACGTGGGCGACAGCCGCGTGTACCGCGTGCGCAACGAGCAGATCGAGCAGCTGACCGAGGATCACTCGCTGCTGAACGATTACAAGAAGATGAAGAAGCTGACGGAGGAAGAGATCGCCAACTTCCCCCACAAGAACGTGATCGTGCGCGCGCTGGGCATGAAGGACACCGTTAAGGTGGACACGCGCTTCGAGGCGCCGCGCGCCGGCGACGCCATGGTGCTCTGCTCCGATGGCCTGTGCGGCCCCGTCAGCGACGAAAAAATGCTCGAGATCGTGCTCAACTCGCCCGATCTGCCGACCGCCTCGCACCGCTTGATCGAGAGCGCCAACGAGAACGGCGGCCCCGACAACATCACCTGCGTGATCGCGCGCTGGATCGAATAGGGGCGCGGACGGGCGGCGAAGCCCTCAGTCGGCGGGCGCAGCGCCGTACAGGGGGATGCCGCTGAAGCCAGCCGCCGGCGCTCCGTACAACGGAGCCGGGCCGCCGCTGCCGCCAATGCTGCTCGTGCCAGCAGCGGTGCTGCCACCGCCATCGGTGCCGGTTCCGCCAGCGGGTGCGCCGTACACCGGCCCGATCCCGGTACCGCCGACGGACTGAGCGCCAGCGCTGGAGCCGCCCGCGCCGGCACCGGCCTTGGACGTGCTGCCAGCGGCACCGGCGCCGCCACCCTTCTTGCCTTCCTCCGACTCACCACCACACGCCACCAGCGTCGTGGCCCCCACCAACGTGGCGCCGAACGCGAACGTGGCCGCGCGTCCCATGCGGGTACGCGGTAGCGCGTGCGCCGGCACGTGCGCCAGCGAAAGCGCGGCGCTGCAGAAGGGACAGCGCGCTTCGGCCTGCCGCACGTGACGATTGCAATCGGGACAAGGAATGAGCTGGTTCATTGCGGAGCCTTCTGACTACTTGGGAGGACCGCCGTACAACGTTTGGCCCCCGCCGAAGATTGCACCGGCGCCGCCGTCCCCACCCGCGCCCGCAGCGCCGCCCGGCTCGTCGCCGCCCGCACCCGCGGCCGGAGCACCGTAAACGGCAGTTCCGGCGCCGGCGTCGGCGTTGTTGGTGCCACCGGTGGACGAGTTGTTCCCGCCCGCAGCGGAGCCACCGGTAGAGGAGTTGTTCCCGCCGGTAGCAGAGCCGCTAGGTGGAGCGCCGTAGATGGCGCTGCCGGCAAAGCTGTTACCGCCGGAAGGAGGAAGGCCGTAAGGCGGCGCGACGTTCCCCGAGTCGTCGCACGCCGCAATGGCCGTGGCGCCCGCCACGGTGGCGCCAAAGGCGAACGTCGCCGCGCGCCCGAGCCGCTTTCGTGGAAGCACGGGCGCCGGCACATGGCCGAGCGACACGGCCTCACCGCAAAACGGACAAACGGTCTCGGTCTTGCGTACGTGACGCTGGCACTCCGGACAAGGCGTAAGCATGCTCATAGCGATTCCTCCCGAATCTCGAATTTACCATGGTCGAAGGGCGCGCCCGGTGCCATTTCGACGCGGGTCAAGACCTCGCGCTTGCCAGCTCGCTCCATCTCCAGCGCGCGGTGGTGGCAATACGGATTGTTACCGGCACGACCGAAGAAGACGAAGCTCGTCCAAGTGCAGCCGGCGCGACATTCGTCGGCGTAGTAGCAAGTGCGGCAATAGCCCCACAAATCCTCGACGGTGCGGTCGCGCGTGTAACGCAACGGCGCCGAGCGCTCCCAAATGTCCTTCAACGAGTTGTCTCGAATGTTGCCGCCGGTCCAAGCTTCGGTAGGCAGCGACGGGCAGCCTTTGATGGCGCCGTCGGCTTCGATGCCCAGCGTGGAGCGCCCGGCGCCGCACGACGCCATGTGCCCGCGCGGCATGTTGCCCTTCAACACCGACTCGTAGGGGCCAAAGTAGCCAATGTTGTTGCCGGGCCAAATCCGCACGCGTAGCTCGTCGGCGCGCTTTTTCAGCTGGCCCAAAAGCGGGAACAGCTCGAGCATTTCGTACGGTTGAAAGAGCACGTCCGGCTCGTCGGCGGCGCGCCCCATCGGCACCGTGAGCTGCAGCTGCCAACTGTGTCCGCCGTGGGCGGCCAGCGCTTCCAACAGCTCCGGCAGCTCCGGCAACGTGAGGCGATTGATCTGGGTGTTGGTCGACACCTTCACGCCCGCCGCGCGCAGCAGATCCATGGCCCGAAACGCCGATTCGTACGAGCCCTTTACGCCGCGCAAGCGATCGTGCGTCGCTTCGTTGCCGTCGATCGAAATGCTGACGCTTTCGAGCCCGGCTTCTTTGGCCGCGCGCGCTTTCTCGGGCGTGATGCCGCGCCCGCCGCTGGTCATGGTCGCCGACATGCCGAGGCGCCGAATTTCGCGGATGATCTCCGTCCAGTCGTCGCGCAGGTACGCCTCGCCACCGATCAGCGTCACCTCCATCACGCCCAGCTCCGCCATCTGCCGGACGAGATCCAGGCATTCGGCGGTGGTCAGCTCGTCGGAGCGAGCATGCCCGGCGCGCGAGCCACAGTGCCGGCACGCCAAGTCGCACGCCAACGTGACCTCCCACACCGCGTAGATGGGGCGCGCCTGCTCGTCTTGCACCCGCACGTTGTCGGCCAGCGGCAGCTTGCGACGAGCCGGCGGCGCCTCGGGCGCTATCGGCAAATTGCGCGGGCGCGGCTTCAACAGCTCCGCGGCGCGCTGCTCGGGTGTCAGCACGTCGGGTCCCTTTGCCATGCCCGAAGGTTCGCAGATGCCCCGCCCACTTTCAAATTCGACCCGTTTTCCGCGTCGGGGAGTGAGAACGGGTCCGGGCAAAAGTTAGGGCTAAGGCTAAGGCTAAGGTTAAAGTTCGGGGGAGGGCGCGGGTCGGAGTGGAGGAGAGAGTGGGGGCGAAACGGCGCGCGGACGTGGACCCCATCCCCCGCGTTCTCGCACCCCCGACCCTCCCCTTAGCTTTAGCTTTAGCCCGAGCCTTAGCTTTAGCCCGAGCCTTAGCTTTAACCCGAGCCTTAGCTTTAACCCGAGCCTAGCTTTAACCCGAGCCCGCGCCCCTTTAGCCGCCCTTCATTTTCGATTGGCTCCGCGAAGCTCGCGCATGGATCTTCCTCTCCCTCTGCTTGGCAATGCGTAGCCGCACGTCCACGCGACCTTTTTGATGAAGCAGCTCCCGTTCGAGCTTGCGCGCGTGCTCGAGGCGTTCGGCCGCCAAGCGGCCAGCTTCGATTGCGAGCAGCACCGCGCAGCCCGGCTCGCCCTCGTGCTTGCAGTCGCGAAAGCGACAACCTTGCGCCAATTGCTCGATCTCGTCGAAGGCGCCGCCCGTAAGCTCGCTGTCGGCGTCGGCCCACAATGACAGCTCGCGCATGCCGGGTGTGTCGATCAACAGCGCGCCATTGCCGAGCTCCAACAGTTGCCGTTCAGTCGTGGTGTGGCGGCCGCGTGCGTCGTCGGCGCGCTCGGCCGACGTGGTCTGCGCCTCCTGCCCCAACAACGCGTTGACCAGCGTCGATTTACCGACCCCCGACGAACCGAGCAACACCGCGCTGCTGCCCGGCAGAAGCTCGGTCAAAAGCTCGGCCAGCCCCTGGCCGGTGCGAGCGCTCAGCCGCAAAACGCGCGCCCGCGGCAGCGCATCGAGCAGCGCTTTTTCGGCCGCTTCCGCCTCTTCGGCGGGAACGACGTCGGCCTTGTTCACCAACACCAGCGCCGGAATGCGGCTCTGTTCGGCGGTGAGTAGGTAGCGCTCGATGCGCCGCGGGTTGAGGGCGCGGCGACGGGCGTGCTGGTCGCCGTCGCTGAGAGCGCACACGACGCAGCACAGGTCCACGTTCGCGGCCAGGTTCTGCGCGCGCGACGTGCCGTCGACGCCCACGCGCCGCAGCACGCTTTGCCGTTCTAGCACGTGGTGAATGCGCCCAACCGGTTCGGCAGGCTCGACCAATACCCAATCGCCGACGGTTGGCCAGTCGTCGTCGGGCAGCGAATGCTCCAGGCGCCCGCTGAGCGACGCGCGCACGACGCCACGCGCCGACCTGACCTCGTACTCACCGCGACGCTCGCAAGCGACACGACCGACGACGCCTTCGGTAGGGAGGGCGTGAAGTTGCTGCAGAAAAAACGGAGTGATGCCGAGCCCTCGGAGCTCGGGCGACGAAAAATCGAACATTGGGAAAAACCCCTAAAAACGGTGCTTTGAACGAACCGCGACAGCGCGCAGCGCCACAGCGCCCTCGAGCGTCGACGCAACTGCGACGACGCGAAGGCTCGAGCGCAAACCTCAGCCGCTGCGCGTGAGCAGCGTGACCGGAGGTGGCGTCAGCAATGTCCGCAGCAAGGGCGGACGAAATTTTCGACTTGGTCGGTCATTCGAAGGCTCCTTTTCTGCGTTTGGGGGTCCCGAAACTTCGGAACACGTCGGGAGAATGTCACGACCTCGAAAGCTGCGCAAGCGCGCGGTGGGCGGCCAGCGCCGGATCGGTCAGCGTCGCCAGCTGCTTTTCGCGGTAGCCCGTGGCGATGCCGGTCACCAGCACGACCGTGGCGTCACTGGTGAACGACACGCGAAAATCCTTCAGCGACAAGCACGCCCCGCCCTCGGTTTTGCGAATGCGCCGGTACGGATGCGGCTCGGGTCCCAGCTCCAACACCTGCCGAATCGGCGCCTCCAGCTCGACGCCAAAGCCCTGCAACAGCGCCAGCTCGGCGCGCGCCTGCTCCGAAAAATTGACTAGGAACGCGGGCTTTGGGTCGCCTTTACCCACCGGCTCGTCCAGCCAGCCGTGATCGGCGTCGGCGCGCGAATCGGCGTACGGAATGTAGGGCTTGATGTCGAGCACCGGCGTGCCCTCCAGCAAATCCAGACCCTTCACCGACAACACCAGCCCGTCGATGCCCGTCAGCTCGACCAGGCTCATGCCGATAGGATTCGGGCGGTGCGGCGAGCGCGTCGCGAACACGCCGCGTCGCTTCTCGCTGCGCGGCGGCAGCACCTTGGGCCGCCAACCTTCGCTTTGATCGAACCAAAAGATCAGCCAGATGTAGCGAAACGTCGCCAGGTCTTCGAGCGCATGCTCGAAGTCGCGCCCGCCGTACAGCTCGACGCTGCCGTCGGCGGCGCCGGACGTGTTCGGCTGCCGCGGCGCCTGCATCTTCTCCGTGAACGGCGAGCGCACGACACCGATCGGAGCGAGCGAAAGGCGGCGTTCGTCGGGCGGGGTCATCGCGGAGCAGGGCTGATGATCTGCACCGGCTGCGGCGTATTTTCAACCGGCACCGGCTCGCCCGAAAGCGGCGCCAACAGCGCGTAAATCACGCCCAAGATCGCCAGCATCATCAAGCTGGTGATGAGATAGGTGTTGATGGGCGGGTGACGGCTCGTGGACCAGCCGTCTTCGTAGAATTTGCCGCCGCTGCGCTCGCGCAGCTTCTTTTGAAAGCCCGCCAGCACGTCCGGCGCCGCTTCCGCGGCCGCGCCGGCTTTGAGCGCCGAACGCAGATCCGCGGCAAGCTCTTCGCCATCGCTCGTCGTCTCCGGCGTCGGAGGAGCCGCCACGCCGTCTCCGGGGGTCTCGCTCATTTGGCCTTTTCTCCCATCTTGCGTTCCACGGCTTGCTTCAGCATGGCGCGCGCGCGGTGCAGCCGGCTCTTCACGGTGCCGTCGGGTAAGCCCGTGACCTCGCACAGCTCTTCGTAGCTCAAGTCTTCCACGTCGCGCAAAATCAAGACTTCACGAAAATCCGGCTCCAGCTCGACGATGCACAGCTGCACCACGCGCTCCAGCTGCATGCCTTCGACCATCTGGTCCGGCCGATGAATGTCGCCGGACGTCACGCCGCTGCCCGAGGTCATCGGCGAGCGCTCCGCCAAGGCTTCGTACTCGTCTTGCGCCTCCGTGCGCCGCCGCTTCAAGTACTTGACTCGGTTTTTGCAGAGGTTGACGGCGATGCGATAAATCCACGTGCTCAGCTTCGAGTCACCGCGAAACGTGCCCACCGCCTTGAACACCTGGACGAACACCTCTTGCGCCATGTCCTCGGCTTCATCGCGGCGCCCCAGCATGCGCAGCAAAATCCGGAACACGCGCTCCTGGTAAAGCACCACCAGCTCGTTGAAGGCGCGCTCGTCCCGCGACGCGAGCCGCGCGATGAAGCGAGCTTCTTCCTTGTCCTCGGGCTCCATCGTGAGCTGCAACGCGACCGTACCACCCCAGACAACCAAACGGCCGGCAGGTTCCACGTCCCCCAAAAACCCGCAAGAAACCTCGGTTCAGCCCGCCGCCACGCGCTTCCGCCCGCCCCCCTGCATGTCCCGCTTGACGGGGCCGCTGAACGTTGTACGGATGCGGCCCGCTTTCTCTTCCGGTGTCGTCTAAAGGCAGGACAAGGGACTTTGAATCCCTGAATCGTGGTTCGAATCCATGCACCGGAACCAGGGTTCCCGCGGGGCTGCCACCCCGCAGCCCCAATCGCAGAAACTTCCGTAGCGTCCCTCGGTACTCGTGGTCAGCTAGAGATCTCTCCTGGTGGCTGCGTGTCCTGGAGTGGCTGCGTGTCCTGGAGTGGCTGCGTGTCCTGATCGGTCTCGCTGCGAAAGTTGTCCCACCAGGCGTACGTTCGAGCCAGCTCCCGGTCCCGCTCACTGCCTCTTTGCACCAGCTGGCACGTGACCGGATCGAGGCCAGCAATTTCGTCGGCTGCGATCCGACTGCCCAATGCAGTCTCGCCCGATCCCTCGGGCTGCCCCCAACCAGGCGGCAGCTCGCACGCCTCGAGCACCTTCCTCACGTAGCGTTCACTCACATAACTGTGGCCCGACTCGGCCTGGCTCACCATGGCCTGGCTCCGTCCCAAACGTTTCGCCAACTGCGCCTGCGTCAAGCCGGCCTCGCGACGCGCCTCCCAAAGCCTCCTCGTGATCGCCTTCGCACCGCGAGACGGCACCGCGTTCAACGTCATTTCGCGCGTGCGCTGCTCCGCCGGCACCAGCACGAAATCGACGCCGCCGATGCGTATCGAGCATTCAACGAGCTGACAGCCTCTCGCCGACTCGACATCAGCCGCGCCGGTGACGCCCTCTCGAGCTGGCCGACTCCCCCATCCTGTCGGTCCGACTTCACTCAAGCTTCCGGCGCCAGTGACGCTCTCTCGAGCCGGCCCACTCCCCCATCCTGTCGGCCCGTCGTGGGCTGACGCGCTTGCCCTGTCTGCCGCCCCGTCGTGGGCTGTCGAGCTCGCCCTGTCTGCCACGCCGTCGTGGACTGACGCGCTCGCCCTGTCTGTCGGCCCGTCGTCGGCTGTCGAGCTCGCCCGAACTGCCGCCCCGTCATCACTTGCGATCATGCGCGAGAGAACGAATGCAATCCTCGAACCAACGCTCAATCGAGACTTCCAACGCGGCCGGACCTCCTGCGGCATCGTTGG
>JBEQSW010000003.1:0-4952 GCA_040348565.1 Myxococcales bacterium
TAAAGACGGAGCCTTCGCGAGGGCTGGCCAGGGGAGGAAATGTCCGATGCTCGGAGTCGCCGATTTCGTAGGTGGTCGCGATGGTAGTGGCTAAGGTTTCGTTGGTCAGCGACCTTACCGCGTTGGAAATTTGGTTGAAGGAGAGTCGCACCAAGCGTTTGGGCACGGGCACGTCGCTGCCCTGGCAAGGCGCGGTCGAGCTGCCGCCGCTGCTCATGCCTGCGAGATTAGTTCCCCCCCCCGGGCGGGTGCCCCCGCACCCGGTCCACCCTGATTGTCTCCCGGTTTTATCGCGGTGCCGCCAGTGCACGCGCCCGTCAGGGCGAGCAGGGCAAAGACACCACGGTGGTGCGCCGCCCGGCGTCCCTTGGATAGCTTAGTCATATGCCAATCCCTCCGCGAACACCGTCCGCGTCAACTCCGTCACCGTTTGCTAAGTGCTGTCCCGACGGAGGCGACGATCAACTATCGTGCGGCGGGTGACCGATCTGCGTCTTGGCACACCGGGCGCACGCTCGTGACCACCGCCGCGGCGCGGCGGCGCGGCGGGAAATGTCGCAAAATTAGGCCGAAAATGGGGATTTGGCATCGGCTCGCAGCACCCCAGCGGCCGTTAGTCGCGCACGCGTGGCGGCGCATAAGTCGTGCTCGGTGTCGGTCGTGAGCACGCTGCCTTCGCCGTCGTGCATGATGCAACCGGGGGTTGGGCAATGCTCGAGGCCGAAGGAGTGACCGAGCTCGTGCACCGCCGTTTTGGCGAAGCGCACGCGGGCGTGCTCGGCGTTCTTGGCGCGACGTTGGCAGCGAAAGCTGGACAGCACCGCGCTGCGCCCGTCCAGCGTGGCGAGCCCGAGAATGCCCCAGTCGTCGTAAGGAGCCTTCGTGGTCGAAATATCGACGGCGGTGAGGCCGAGCGTGACACGCGCGTCCTTACGGCCTTCGGTGACCAGATAGTCGAGGAGGCGCTCGGCGCGGTAGCGCTGCCGTTTGGCGTAGAAGGCGCTCTTGGGCAGCGCGAGCGGGGGCGAGACGGCGACCTTCACCGCGTAGAACGTGGCGATGGCGTTCGATACGGCTTCCAGCTGCGCGGGTGCGATGCTGGCGCCCAGCGGCTGCAGCGCAATCAGGGGCGCCTCGGCTTCGGTGGCCGCGGCCTGGCTCGACCAAGCGAGGCCGCCCAGCGCGAACGGCAACTGCAAAAATTCGCGGCGGCGGGGGAGCATGACCGTAGGACCCGTTTCCGTCTTACGCCTTGGCTCGGCCCAGGCTTCCCTTAGCTTTTGGGCCGCCAAGTGAACGTGTCGACCAGCTCGGGCTTGGCGTCGGGCCCCAAAGGATCGGTCAAACCGATGCAATAGCCGTCCACGCCCTTGCCGTCGGCGCGCACGCGCAGACGCAGGAAGTGTTTGTAGCCGGGGTGGTCGAGCGCCGTGAAGGCCTGGGTGTGCTCGATACCGCGGCGGGTCAGGTGCGACAGGTAGAAGCCGAAAATGTAGCTGGCCGTGAACACCGTGAGCAGCAAAGTCGCGCTACCCACGACCAGCAGCGTGGGCACGAAATGCAGCCGCAAGAGCGCGTGCTTGACCAAGTAGGACGCCAAGATGGGCAACGACGCGGTCGCGGCCGCGGCGGCGAAGGCAGGCGGCAAGACCTTGCGCCATCGGCGACGCACGCCGCCGATCAAGGCGTAGATGGTGGTGATGACGACGGTCATGGCCAGCGGCGCGGCCACGATCACCCCCAAGCGATCGTACAGGCGGACGCCCACCGACATGGCGGGAGCGAACAGCGCCGCGAAGATCAAATGCGGCAAGAAGCCGGAGCGGCCGCGCGCGATCTTCCACGGCACGCCCCCGAGCAGGGCGCGCGATTGCTCGCTGGTGGGCCAGCGCCGCTCGGCCTTGCGCCGCCCGCCCACCACCGGCGCGGGGTGCAAGAAGGCGCCGCCACCGCCGGCGATCACGTGCAAGGTGCCGCCCTCCGCGCTGCGCTCGTAGTGGTGCACGTCGCCGGACAGCAGGAAGTGCCGGCGAGCGTGGAAATCGAAGGCCAAAGACTGAATCATGTCGGTGCCGGTGCGGCTCGGTCCACCGAAGCGAAACAGCGGGTCCGGCAACAGCACCCACGGGTTGGCTTCCGGGTGCTCGCGCGCCCACTCGGCGAAGAAATGCTTTTGCCGCGAGTCGATGCTCTTGAGCTGCCGATCGACGCCGTACAGGTGAATGTCGGGCGTGAGCGGCAGCACGAAGTAGCTGGCATTCTGGACCGGCGCGTAACCGCTCAAGACCAGGGCTTTGGGCTTTTCGACCTTGCCGCCCAGCACGAACTCGCGCGCCCACTCGGCGTAGTAGTCGAGCATGGGTCGGGATACGCCCAGCATGCTGGGCCGCGGCTCTTGCTCGTCGTCGAACCGGCGCCGGAACATGCGGCCGAAGCCGTCCAGACCATCGTACCAGTCGTGGTTGCCGGGGATGCCCAGCAGCACTCGCGGCCGCGTATCGCCGCCGGCCAAGGCTTCGTTGAACGGCACCAGCACGCGGTTGGTGATTTCTTGGGCGGTGGCGACCGGGTAAGCGGTGTCGCCGCCGAACAACAAGATCTCGCCGCGCGGCGCGAGAACGTAGCTTCCCTCGCGCTCCGGATCCGGCAGCTCGTAGCGTTCGACCACCAAGCGCGCCACCGCGCGGCTGACCGAGACGTCGTCGCCGGTGTCGGACACGTAGTCGATCCACAAGTCTCGCCCCAGCGCCTCGACGACCGTGCTCTTGCTCTCGTCGCCGCCCAGCACCCGCGCGACGCGCGCGGTGAGCTCTTGAGGGAGGTCGGGCGTCATCCAGTCGCGCGAGTCGATGTCTTCGGTCGCGATGGCGGCGGACACGAAGTGGCGTAGGTGCCCCCAAAACGAGCTGACCCCGAACCAGACTACGCCGCGGGGGCTGATGCGGCCGCGCGTGAAGCGCTGCCCAGCCTTGGGACGGCTTGGCTCCGGGCGGAACGCCGATTCGGGCGGCTGGAGGGGCTGGTCCACTTCAGGCCTCATCACGTCGGGTCCAACGCCCCATACTGGTCATGACCTCGCACAGGGCCGCAAGTCTAAGGCGAATTTGCGTTCTGTGGGGGCCGTACTACTAACGGCCCCGCATGCCCGTTTTGACCGACGACGTCCGCATCGACACCCTGAAGCCGCTCCTCCCGCCGGCTATCCTGATGGAGGAGATCCCGCTCAGCGAGGCGGCGACGCGCGCCGTCGTCGAGGCGCGCACCGAGGTGGCCCGAGTCATCGATGGCAAAGACGACCGGCTGGTGGTGGTGGTGGGGCCTTGCTCCATCCACGATCCCGAGGCCGGGCTCGAGTACGCGCGCCGGCTGAAGCCGCTCGTCGACCGGCTCGCCCCGGACTTGAAGATCGTGATGCGCACTTATTTCGAAAAGCCGCGCACCACCGTGGGTTGGAAGGGGCTGATCAACGACCCCAAGTTGGACGGCAGCTTTGCCATCAACCAGGGCCTGCGCGTCGCGCGCACGTTCTTGCGCGACGTGGTCGAGCTGGGCCTCCCGACGGCGCTGGAATTCTTGGACCCGATCACGCCGCAGTTCATGGCCGACTTGGTGACCTGGGGCGCCATCGGCGCGCGCACGACCGAGAGCCAGGTGCACCGCGAGCTGGCGTCCGGCTTGTCCATGCCGGTCGGCTTCAAGAACGGCACCGGCGGTACCGTGCAGATTGCCGCCGACGCGGTGCGCTCCGCGGCCGAGCCGCACCACTTCTTGTCGGTGACCAAGCAGGGCTTGGCCGCCATCGTGGCCACCAGGGGCAATCCGCATTGCCACGTGATCCTGCGCGGCGGCTCCAATGGGCCCAATTACGGTGAAGAAGCGGTGGCTGCCGCCGTTACGTTGCTCGCCAAGAACAAGCTGCCCGGCAAGCTGATGATCGACACCAGCCACGCCAACAGCGGCAAAGATCCTGCAAAACAGCCGGAAGTGGCGTCCGCCATCGCGCGCCAAGTGGCCGGCGGCAGCCGCGCCATCTTCGGCGTCATGATCGAGAGCTTCTTGGTAGCCGGGCGCCAAGAAATCACCGAGCGCGCTCGCATGACCTTCGGCCAAAGCGTGACTGACGGCTGCTTGGCCTGGGACGCCACCGTGCCCGTTCTCGAAGAGCTGGCCGACAGCGTGCGCAAGCGCCGGGCCCACGGCTGACCCTAGTCGGCCCCGCTCGCGACCGGACCGGACGAAGTGTCAGTCGCAGGCCGTCTGCAGCAGCCAGGCTTGCAAGGAGGGCAGGCGTGACGCGACCAGCGCGGCATAGTCGGCTTCGTGCTCCGCTTGGGCACGCGCCAGAGTCCGCGCTTGGTCGTCGGTGAGCGCGCCCGAGCGTTGGCGTTCGAGCAGCTGCATGGCGGGCTCGTCGGGCACCGGCCCCGTGCCGTCGAACCCGCGCATGCTGAGTTGCTCGACGACCTTTTGATATAGCATGCCTTCACTGGTGAAAACGGTGAGCGGCCCGCGCACTCTCCCGTCGTGGCAGTGCGTGCAGCCGAGCTCGGCTCCCAGCGCCGGACCGTAGTTGGCGGCTTCGATGGTACCGTTCCAGTCGGGCAAGCCGTAGCTGCCGAGACGCTGATTCAAGCTTGCCAGGCGTTCGGCGGAGCTGGTCGAGGCGCTGGGAAATGGCAGCAGTTGCCGCACGCCGCTGCCGTGGCAGGCGTAGCACTTGCCGTCGTTGAATTCGGGCAATTGCGCCTGCCAAGCGCCGTCCGAGTCGTTCAGGACGTAGTCGCGGAAGTGCAGTCGCGGGGCGGCCAGCGGTGAGCCGTCGGCGTTCTGCTTTTGCACGGCCAGGAAAGACAAGATCGCGCCGGGGGCAAAAGCGTCTTCGTCGGGGACGACCCCCAACAGTAACCATTGCTCGAAGCGATCGTCCGCATCGACGACGTTGACGAACAAGC
>JBEQSW010000004.1:0-15755 GCA_040348565.1 Myxococcales bacterium
GAGCAGGCGCTGGCCCGCCTTGCCAAGGAAGCACGTGAGCGGCTGCGTGTTTTGTCGGAGCTGGCAGAAGCGCTGGCCAGTGCCCGCACCACCGACCAAGTCGCCAAAGAGGTCTCGGACCGTGGTCGCCTGGCCGTACACGGCGACACCTGCACCCTGTACGCGCTGAACGACACTGGCAACGCGCTCGAGCTTTTGGCTACCAGCGGCGTCGCTCCCGAGATTTTGAGCAAGGTCGAGCGGCTGACACCGGCCACCCACCCCGGGACGTTCGCCGACTTGAAGAGCGCGCGCTCGGTTTGGGTGGAAAGCGAAACCGACTACCGCACGGTGTTTCCCAACCTGGCCAAGTTGAAGGCAACCGGCAACCGCGCCAAAGCGTTCTGGAGCGTGCCGCTCATCGCCGAAGGCCGCCCCCTCGGTTTGCTGGGCGTCGGCTACTACGCGCCTCGCCAGTTTTCGCAAGACGAGCGGGTGTTCATCGACACCTTGGCTCATCAGTGCGCTCAGGCTCTGCTGCGCGCCTCGCGCATGGAGCGCGAGGACGAGGCGAAGCGTTGGCTCGGCACCACGCTGCGCAGCATCGGCGACGCCGTCATTGCCACCGACTCGGACGGTCGAATCACCTTCATGAATCCGGTTGCCGAAAATTTGACCGGCTGGAACGAGGCCGAAGCGTTGGCGCAACCGCTGGAAGCCATCTTCAAGATCTTCTCTGAAGCGACCAGAGCTCCGGTCGAAAGCCCCGTGACCAAGGTGTTGCGAGAAGGCAAGGTCGTCGGGCTGGCCAACCACACCGTGCTGCGCCCCAAATCGGGCCCGGAGATCCCGATCGACGATAGTGGCGCCCCGATTCTGAACGAGCAGGGCGAGATCGTCGGCGTGGTGTTGGTCTTTCGCGACGTCAGCCACGAGAAGCGCGACCAAGCCCGCCATGAATTTTTGGCCAGGGCCGGAGAGGCGCTGGCATCCTCGCTCGACTACCAAGCGACGCTCTCTACCGTCGCTCGTTTTGCCGTTCCTCAGTTGGCCGACTGGTGCGGCGTGGATCTACTCGACCCGACCACCGGAAAGACTCGACAGGTAGCGGTCGCTCACATCGACCCGGCCAAGGTTCAGCTGGCGCGAGAGCTCGGGCAGCGCTTCCCGCCCGACGCCAACGCCACGACCGGAGTACCTCAGGTCATTCGCACCGGCCGCTCGGAGCTGTATCGGGAGATCCCGGATGCCTTGCTGGAGGCGGGTGCCCAGGGCGCCGAACATCTGCGCATCATCCGCGAGCTGAAGCTCAAATCGGCGATGGTGGTGGCGTTGCGCACCCATACCCGCGTCTTCGGCGCCATGAGCTTCGTCTACGCCGATTCGGAGCGCCGCTACACCGAGGCTGACTTGAGCTTCGCGGAGGAGCTGGCTCGCCGGGGCGCGCTGGCCATCGAAAATTCGTTGGCGATCAAGGAAGCGGAAGAAGCGCGGGCTCGCGAGCGCTACCTGCGCGACGAGGCCGAACGCGCCAACCGCGCCAAGGACGAATTCTTGGCCACCGTTTCGCACGAGCTGCGCACGCCGCTCAACGCCATTTTGGGTTGGACCGTGAACCTGCGTAGTCGTCGACCCGCAGCGGAAATCGACCGCGGCCTCAGCATCGTGGAACGCAACGCGCGAGCGCAAGCCAAGCTGATCGAAGACGTGTTGGACGTGTCGCGCGTCATCAGCGGCAAGTTGGCGCTCAGCCTGGGGCCGACCGACGTCGCGGGGGCCGTGCGCGCCGCTATCGAAACGGTGACGCCTGCCGCCGAAGCCAAGGGCGTGACGCTCAGCTCGACGTTGGCCGAAAACGTGACGCCGATTCTGGCGGACGCCAACCGGCTGCAACAGATCGCGTGGAACTTGTTGTCCAACGCCGTGAAGTTCACGCCAGCAGGGGGTCGGGTCGCGCTGGACGTGTCGCAAGAGGGCTCGGACGTCCGCCTGAGCGTCACGGACAGCGGCGAAGGCATTCGGCCCGAGCATCTGGCGTTGATTTTCGAGCCATTCCAACAAGCCGATGCCTCGACCACCCGTCGTCATGGCGGGTTGGGTTTAGGCCTATCGATCGTCAAGCAGTTGGTGTTCGCTCACGGTGGCACCGTGCAGGCCACGAGCGACGGGCCGGGCCGCGGCTCCACGTTCACGGTTCGTCTGCCCGCGCGCACCGCCGCCGCGACTTTCGGCGCTGTCGACGACGCAACCCGAGCCCAGGCACTGGCCATCTCGGAGCCACCTGGTGGCGTGCGCCTGGACGGCCTGCGCGTGCTCATCGTCGACGACGAACCTGACTCGCTGGCATTATTGGAAGACCTGCTGCGCCAACGTGGCGCCGCCGTGGATGTCGCGTCTTCTGCGGCGATTGCGCTCGAGAAGTTCGCGCAGGTCCAGCCGGACGTGTTGGTGAGCGATATCAGCATGCCGGGCGAAGATGGCTACACGCTGATCAAGAAAGTGCGCGCGCTGCCGGTGGAACGCGGGGGACGAACTCCCGCCGTAGCCTTGACGGCTTATGCTCGGCCCGCTGACGCGCAACGCGCGTTCTCCGCCGGCTATCAAGTGCACGTCACCAAGCCGCTCGAGCCCACCAGGCTGGCCAGCGTGGTGGCCAACCTGGGTGGGCGCAGTCAGGGCGATTGAGCGACTATTCGGCGGCCTTCGGAACCGCCGATTCACTGGTGGAGGAGATGTCGTGGGCGCCTTCACGCCGGAAGATCTCTTTCACCCGCGACTCCGCCGCCGAGTCGCCAACGTGGGCGGCGATCAAGATGTTGCCGCCGCGCAGCTTGCCCTCGTACTTCTTGGCCTCGATTTCCGGGATGCCCATACCGATCAGCGCTCCCGCAATGCCGCCGACGGTGGCGCCGGCAGCGGCTCCGCTCAGCGCCGCCATCAGCGGGCCGGCCGCTATGAACGGGCCAAAACCGGGAATGGCCAGCGCGCCGATGCCCGCCAGGAGACCCAGCGCGCCACCGACGACGCCACCACCGGCCACGCCCGCGACGGCGCCTTCCGGCGCTTTGGTGTTGTGCTCGTGCGCGAAGTCTTTCGTGCCGTGCCTATCCGGAAAAATGACCGAGATGTCGGAGCTGGGAAAGCCGTCCTGGCCTAGCCGTTGGACGATGTTTTCAGCCTGAATTTCGCCATCTACGATACCGATCACGACTCTATTTTTGTTCATGGTGTCCTTCACTTCTTCACTTCGAGTTGGTTGTCCACTTCGGTCACGCCTGCGACTTTTCGCGCCGCCGCTTCGATGTTGCTGCGCTCTTGCTCGTTGTTGACGGGCCCACGCAGGGTGACCTTGCCGCCTTGGGTGATGATCTTGACGTTCTTCGCCGTGAACGAGAGCGAGCCGTCAGCCATCACCGCCTGGCGAATCTGCTGGGTGATCTTGAGATCCGTCTTGTCGTTGCTTTGGTCGAGCGGAGTCAGCGCGGCGCTATTCGTGTCACGCTGATTCACTTTGGTGTTGTCCGGCGCAACGGCGGGACGTGCTGGCTCCGGCGCGCTCGTGGTCGCGTCGTGCGGCGGCTCCGGGGCGTTGGCGGCGCGTTCGCGCGACTTGGTATCGCCCAGCTTGGGGTCGTTGGCGGCGACCGCGGGCGCGCTGGTCGACCGCCGCGTATCCGGCAAACTGGTCGACGATGACGGCTCCGTTCGTTCGAGCGATGCGGGGGTCATCGACGGCTCGGGCGCCGGGTTGGCGGTCGCAGCCACGTATGTCGGATCTTTCGCCGTAGATTGGTTGCTGGTGTTCGAGCACGCGGCGATGGCGGTAAGCGATAGCAGCGCGCTGAGTCTTAACCTCATGGCAGCTCTCCTGATGGCTCGCACTGCGCGAGCAGTCCTTCACACAGCAAGACACGTGCCGGAAACGGCAACCGGCGGGGGCCGCCGCTTCGGCCGCCAGCCCCGCTCGACCCCTGCTGCGTCAGGCCTCGGCGGGGCTGCGCTCTGGAGGTCGCGCGGGGGCCTTTTCCGCGGGGGGCTGGCTGGCTGCGTGGCTGCGCTTGAAGCGCGCCGTGATGTACCAACCGGCAATAGCCGAGAGCAGCATCAGCCCATTGGTGACCGTGAACACCCAATTGCCGAGCAACGCGCTGTACACGGTAAAGCCGAGCGAGGCCGCCGTCTGGCCGATGAACAGGAAGCTCGAAACACCGCTTCCCGTTCGCTCGCTCCATTGTTTGTGAATTTGCGCCAAAATGGTGACGAGCAGCACGAGCGAGCTGAGCCAACCGAGCAACTCGCGCATCACGCGGACACCTCGCGGTTCTTGGCCACGCTCACCGCATCGTCGCTGGGGCGAATCTCGCGCCCGTGCAGACGAGCTTGTACACACGTGAATTCGGCGCCCAAGAACAAAATTTGGGCCGCGTAGTACACCCACACCACGAGGGCGATCAGCGAGCCGGCGGCCCCGTAAGACGAGCCGACCGCGGCTTTGCCGAGGTAGAGACCGAGTAAGACTTTACCGATCGTGAACAAGCCCGCCGTGACGATTGCGCCGAGCCACACGTCTCGCCATTTGATCTCCGCGTCGGGAATGTACTTGAAGATCAAGGCAAACAAGACGGTGATACTGACGAGCGAAAACACGAAATTGACGATCTGCCATAGCGCTTCCCCTCCTGGCAAAGCGCCGGAAAAGCGCTCACCAATGGCGCTCAGCAGCGAGCTGACTACCAGCGAGATCAGCAGCAAGAAGGCGACGCCCAGTACCATCGTGAAGGAAAGAAAGCGCGCCTTCACTTCACCCAAGATGCCGCGCCCGGGCTTGGGCTTGACGCCCCAAATGGTGTTCAGCGACGACTGGAGCTCACCAAAAACGCCCGAGGCACCGATGAACAACGTGACGACGCCGACCGCCATGCCGACAACACCGGACGAGGGTGAGTGCGCGCTGGCCAAAACCGATTGAATACCGGCCGCCGGCACCGCACCCACCACCGTCGCCAGCTGCCCCGCGATGCGCCCGCGAGCGGCGTCCGCGCCCAAGAAAAATCCGGCAATGGCCACGACGATGATCAGCAATGGGGCTAGGGACAGCAGCGAATAGTAGGCGAGCGAGGCCGCCAAACGCGACGCATCGTCCTCCAACCAGTCGCTGGCCGTCTCTTTGACCGTGGCCCAGCTGATCCTGAGGGACATTTTGGATCACGGCTCCTGCCGTTTAGAGCCTGTTGCCCGTCAGAAACAGCACCAGCAGCACGACGATGAGAATGCCAGCCGGCGACCAACCCGCGTAACCGAAACGCGAGTGACCGATGCCTCCACCGATGAGAGCGACCACGAGTAGGATGAAGAGTAGAGTGAGCATGATCCCTGTCATTGCAACTCTGCTGCCAACCCGGGAAAAGCCGCTAATTCGCGCAACCGCTTTCTTTTTCGGGGCGATCGTCACCGAGCTCGACAAAGCACGACACGGAAGCGCGCCCCGCCGTCGCGCTTTCGCCACAGTGTCGAGGTTGCGAGCCCGCCGGCCCGGCACGCGCTGGCAAGCTTGTTGCTTCACTTCGGGCATGCCGAGCAAAAAGACATTGGAAAAGGCCAAGCAAGATCGCAGAGAGGGCAAGAGCGGCTCGACGCAGGCAGGCGAGTTCGTGCGCGAAGAGATGCACCACATTCGCGAAGGGAAGCACGGCGCCAAGAACGCCAAGCAAGCAATAGCGATTGGGCTATCGAAGGCGCGGCGCGCTGGTGTCGACGCCCCGCCCGGCCCTGACGCCACTCCCAGTGTGCGCCGCAAAGCGTCTCAAGACAGCAAGAAGGCTGGGCGACGACCCAACCCGCGCCGTGCTCGAGCCAGCGAACGAGCGCTGAAGGGAGCGCCGCGGACGGCGGCCTCACCTGCAGCGCTCTCGCGACACGCGCATGCCTCGGCCGAAAAACGGCGCAAGAGCGGCGGCTCCAATTCACCCTCCGCCACGGCTCGTCGTGCCGCCAAGACCCGCAAGCGCAACGCCGGACGAGCGCGCGCCGCCGCACGCTGAGCCAGCGAGTCACCCGTCGTCGAGGGGCCTATCCGCTTGGCTCTCGACGAGTTGTGAGGTTGCCCACCAGCGGAGAGTTTTCATGAACCAGCCAAGCTCGCCCCAAACCGACGCTCCGAAGCCGCACGAAGGCGTGCATTACCCGAATCCATCCAGCAAACCGCTCGAAGGTCCCGTCGGTCAGGCCGACCGAGAGGCGACGCAGCGTGTGGTCTGGAAGCTGTTTTTTGTGCTGGTGTTGTGCACGTTTGCGATGGTGGTCGTCATCGGCCTCGTTTCGCGGCACCTGTGACCGCGTATCAGTGGGCCCATAGCCAGTCCAGGGCGGCGCCCATGGTCTGCTCGGCGGTGGGCCCCATTTCTCCGTGCCTCGCTTGCGGAATGATCATGAAGGTGGCCGGAACGCCGCTGGCGGTCAGGGCTTGCGCGCTTTGACGCATCAAGTCTCGCCGATCCAGCGCTCCTGCCATCATGACCGCGGCACGCAGGTGACGCAGCTGCCCCGGCCGCAAAGCTGCTGGCGCGTCCATCGAGATGAGCCGCGTGTAGCGGTGCGGATAACGCTTTGCCAAGGCTACGGCGCGATCTGCACCCTGAGACATGCCGATGATGGCCACCTCGGCAGCGTCGTCCGGCTCGACGAGCGCCTGAAATACCTTAACGATGCGCGCGTCGAGCGCGGTCACGTCGCTGGACCATTTCGAAAATGGACCGCCGCAGCTCAGGTCGCCTTGGGGTGCAATCAGAGTACCTTTCTTGGCCGCGCTGAATTGGAAGGCCTGGGCATACCCGAGCCCATGCCCACACATGCCGTGCAAGAACGCGAGGCGTGCGGGCCCGCGAGGCGCGCCGCGCATCACGAATACCGGAGGTGACGTTCCGACATCTAACGTCTCCATGCGAATAGGATCAGCCTTAGCAGGCACGTACGCGCTCGGAGTAGGGGCACTGCTGGTCGACCCCGAGTCGGGCAGCGTCCGACGCGCCTGACAGCCCGCCAAGCCCAGAAGATGAACGAGCGCCAACCTTCGCAGCCATCGGGCTCCGCCGCTCATGGCTGCTGGTCGGTCAGCGTGGCGCGCGGTGCCGCCATTCCTGCGCCAGCAACAAAGTGCCGCCGCTCGTGGCGATGGATACGGCTACGAGCAAGAGCGACGAAGCCGTCTGCCCCAGGAGCTTCAGCACCCGAGATTCCCGTCACGGCGAGGCGCTGATGCTTGGCCAACGGATGCATGCCTGCTCGAACATGCATCGCGTAGGCCAAACCGGTCGCGACCTGCGCCAGAAAACGGAGGTGCTGGCGGACCTCGACCGTAGCCGCTCTCCTCGCTGTCTCAAAAATGCCAGCGGCAGCACGGTGCTAGCGAGCTAGCGTGTCGAGCCAACGCTCGAGATCCGCGAACGACGACAAGACCTTCAGTCGGGGTGGCAGGCTCGCGGCTCCCGATAGCCCTCGCCCGCCCACCACGAGCTCCACCTTGGGCGGGAGTAGCTCGCTCAGCAAGGTCAGCTCGCGTCGCGCATCATCGGGGGCAAGCGCGATCACCGAGAGGGCGACGGCTTGGGCCTTGGATCTCCGCGCCGCTTCCACGATCTGCTCGGCGGGTAGGCTAGCGCCCAAGAACACCGCGCGGCGACCGCGCATCGCGATCAGCACCGCCACCAACAGCGCCC
The DNA here is from genome assembly GCA_040348565.1 of Myxococcales bacterium. Taxonomy (GTDB): domain Bacteria; phylum Myxococcota_A; class Polyangia; order Polyangiales; family Polyangiaceae; genus PMG-095. Next base: position 7,695 of record JBEQSW010000004.1, read on the forward strand.
CCAGCTCGTGCAGCTCGCCGGTGGGCGTGGTGCACACGACCGCGGGTGACTTGCCGACCGGCTGCGCCGAAAGCAGGGCACCGAGGCGGGTGCGAAACAGCGCCGAAGCTGCATGCTCGCTGGCCGTGCATAGTCCGCCGCTGGCCCAGCGGGCGCCGATTTCTTCGAGCGCTGGTGCAAGGATGCCGATCACCAGCTCGCGCGGAGAGAATTCGTTGGCGGCGCGGGCCAGCACGCGCTCTGCCTTCTCGAGGTTGAGCTCGGTCACGGCCCCCAGCAGCGCGTCGATCACCTCTCGCGCGGCACCGCCTTGCTCGGCGTCGTTGGGCTTGGGCAACAGCGCTACCTCACCGCGTGCCAGCTCGGCGAGCTGGGAAAGCCCCAAGCTGGCGATCGCGCGCGTCGAGTAGCCGCGCTCCAGCAGCTCTTTGATCAGACGGAAGCGCTGCACGTCGGCCTCGGTGTAAAGCCGTGCCCCGCCCTTGCTGCGGCTAGGCGCGGCAGCGCCATAGCGACGTTCCCAGACCCGGATCGCGTGCGTGGAAAGGCCGGTCAACTTGGCGAGCGCACCGATGCGGTAGGCGGGCAGACTCAAGAGCCGCTCCCGAGACTGCGTAGCGTCTGCTGCACGCCGGGATAGCCTTGGAAAAACCAACTCCACCAGCCGATCATCATCACCGCATGACCGACCAGGATACCGACGTGGCTACACATCTCGACGCGGTCGGAATACTGCCTCACGTACCGGCGCCAATGGAAGGCCTCGTCGACCAAGCTGTAGACGAACGAAAGCCCGGTCAAGACGAGCGCCGGGATCCACAGCTCGCGCGGGTGGTCGAACGCAGCGGTAAGTAGCACGCAGCTGCCGATGCCGCAGAAGATGGTAATGGCGTGGACCAGCCCCTCGGCGCCCGCAATTTCCTGCTTGTAGATGGTGCGATGCCCGATGGTATCGATGGCGATCGAGACGGCGAAGACGAGCGAGCCCCACGGAACCAGCCACGCTTCGGCGGGAAACGTGACCCCGTGGCTGCGGCCGGCGAGCAGAAAACCGCCCGTGGCCAGGACCAAACCGAGCATGAGCCCGACCCAACCGACGTAGATCAGCCAGTCGATGCGCTGGAACTCACGCGCGCGCCGCACGTACACCCACACCTCATACAGGAAGGACATCTTCGGGGAACCTTAGGGGTGAAGTGGAGGCTCGGGGCGCGGGCCGGACCGGTTTGGTCAGCGCGGCGTTCAGCGCCGCTCGAGCCACGCACCAGAGCTTGTCCGGTAGAGGCACGACCATCCGACCCGCGGTGACGTCGGCGCCTCGAGCTCGGAGCTTGTGCCCAATGCTGGAGTAGACGCGGCGAGCGGTGGCCACCGCGACGCGCGAGCGGAAGCCGAGATAGGGCAAACCGCGATCGGCCGAGGCGTAGAAGCGCTCGGCTTCGTCCAGCAAGCGCTCGACGGCGCGACTCAGCTGCTTCTGGGTCTGCGCGCTGGGCAGCCATGGCTGACTCGGCTCCAGCGCCGGCGCCAACTCTGCGGGCAGGTAGCAGCGACCGCGAGCCCAATCTTCGGCCACGTCTCGACAAATATTGGTGAGCTGCATGGCCATACCAAGATGCACGCCGTGGACGATTGCCGGAGCATTGCGCGCCCCCAGCACGTGGCACATCATGGCGCCGACACTGCCGGCGACGCACCAGCAGTACTGATGCAGCTCGGCCATGGTGCCGTAGGCTGCGTCCGAGACGTCCAGCTCGAACCCCTGCAGCAGGGCCTCCGGATATTCGCGCGGAATGCCGAGCTCGAACACCAAGCGCTGCAGCTCCGAGGGAATCGCAGCCGACAAAGCGCGCCCGGCGTAGACGGCGTCGAGCTCGTCGCGCAAGCTCCCGAGAGCCGCCCTTGCCTGGTGGGGGCCCACCAGGTCGATGGCGTCGTCGGCTCGCCGACAGTAGGCGTAGAGTGCGTGGGCGTTGCGGCGCTGTCCCGGCTCCAAGAGCAACGACGCCAGATTGAAGCTGGCCGAGTGACGTCGAATGATCGCGCGCGCCTCGGCCACGGGCAGCTCGGCGCGAACCTCCGGTAGTGTCTTGCTGACCGCGGTCATTCCGCCGCCTCGTGCCCACCGACGTCGCCCAACCCGAAGTCTTGCAACATGAGCGTGGCAGTGGCGCGCGCGGACGCGACCACCCCCGGCACCCCGGCCCCCGGATGCGTGCCGGCGCCGACCAGGTACAGCCCGGGAATGTGCGGATCGCGGTTGTGCGGCCGAAACCAAGCGCTCTGCGTGAGCTCGGGCGCCAGCGAAAACGCCGAGCCGTGATGGGCGAACAAGTCTTGCTGAAAGCCGCGGGGCGTGAGGTGCCGCTGTACCACGACGTGCTTCCGCAGGTCCGGCATCACCCGCTCGAGCGCGATGAAAATACGCTCGGCATACTGTCCGGCAAGCTTGTCCCAATCGAGCGGCGCGTTGCCCAAGTGGGGCACCGGAGACAATACGTAGAACGAAGCGCCGCCCGGCGGCGCCAGAGACGGATCCGTCACGCTTGGCGCGTGCAAGTATAGGCTGAAGTCAGCCGGCAGCTCGTGACCATGAAAGACTTCTTGCAGCAGCTCCCGATACCGCGGACCGAACAGCACCGTGTGGTGAGCGAGGTCGTAGGCGCGGTCGGTGCCGAAGTAGAGCACGAACAACGACATGGACCAGTTTGCCCGCTCCAAGCGGCGCACGGTCTTTGCCGCCTCGGGCTCGTCCGCGTACAGGCGAGCGTACGTGTGGTGAAGGTCCGAGTTGGACACCACCGCGTCGAACGGCTCCCCGGCGCCGGCGGCCGAGGTCACCCGATGCACCGGCTTCTGGCCGCGTTCGACCCGAACCTGCTGCACCGGACAGTCGAGCCGCAGCTCGCCACCCAGCTCTTCGTACAAGCGCACGAGCGCCCGCACCAAAGCTCCGGTTCCGCCGCGGGGAAAGAAGACACCCCAATTTCTCTCCAAGTAGTGGATGAGCGTGTAAATCGCGCTGGTTTCGAACGGATTGCCACCGACCAGCAACGAGTGAAAGCTGAGCGCTTCACGTAGCTTTTCGTTGCGGACGAAGCGCGCCACCGTCGAATACACGGAGCGGTCCGCCCGCAACTGCAGCAGCGCCGGAGCGACCTTGACCATGTCCGAGAAGCGCAGAAACGGCTCGTGCGAAAGCTCGACGTAGCCCTTCTCGAAGACGCGCCGAGAATAGTCGACGAAGCGCAGGTAGCCGGGCACGTCGTCCGGCGAAAGCTGGGCGATCTGCCGGACGAATTCGTCGCCCGCCATGTAGTCGAGGCGCGTGCCATCCGACCACAGCAACCGATAGAACGGCTGGACCGGTAGAAATTCCACATAGTCCGCCCGATGCCGGCCGCACAGCTCGAACAGCTCGTCCAGACACTGGGGCGCGGTGATGACGGTGGGCCCGCCGTCGAAAATGTAGCCCTGTTCTTCGTAGACGTAGGCGCGACCGCCGGGCTTGTCGCGCGCCTCGAACAGCACCGTTCGAACGCCCGCTGCCTGCAGGCGAATCGCCGCCGCGAGCCCGCCAAACCCGGAGCCGATGATCGCTACCCGCTTCACGTCAGACATAAGCAGCCTCCAAGCGCTCGATTTCGTCGACCAACGGCGCCAGCAGCGCCGCGCTCTTCACCCGCGCCTGCAGCCGCGCGAAGGCCTCCTGCAGCTGGCGATGAACAGCGCGATTGGGGGCGTCCCCGAGGTGCCGACGCAGCGCCGACGCCAAGGCCTCCGGGTGCATCTCGCCTCGCACCACCGCCTGCGCGTGGTGCTGCAGCCGCGAATAGCCAAGCTCGTCCAGGCGTCGCGAAAGCCAGGCCCATGGCCACGTCGGCCGGCCTTGCAGCAGGTCTTCGTGGCCTTTGTGGGCGCGCGCAGCCTGATAGATGCCACTGGTATCGTCCAACATTTGCAGAGCGACGCCGTACTTGCGCGCAAAGCGCGAGAGCTCCGCGCACAGCTCGGCGTCCGCGCCGCCGGCGATCGCGCCGACCTCGGCCGCCAGCTCGAGCAAGCTGCCCGTCTTGAGGCGCGTGCTCAAATTCACGAGCTCGAACACCTCACCCTGGGCCAAAGTGCCGAGCCGCACCCCCAAATCGAGCGCTTGGCCATAGTGGCAGCGCAGCACCGCGCGGTCGACGGCACGGCGCAGCGCAAGCTCTACTCTCGGCTCGAGCTTCAGCTCCTCCAGCAAGCGATGAGGCATGAAATACAGCCAATTGCCCGCATTCAGCGCCAGCGGCACGCCCACCAAGCAATGGAGTGCAGGCTTGCCGCGCCGGTACTTCGAGTCGTCCTCGATGTCGTCGATGATGAGCGAGCCGGCGTGCAGCGCTTCGACGATCAGCGGCAGCTGCCGCGGCATCTCGGGCGCGGCGTCGCCGGCACCGAGCGCGTACGCCACCTCCACCAAACGAGAACGAAAGCCCTTGCCGTCGCGGCCCAACAGCTCGAGCAAGGGTCCGCACAGAACGGCCTGCCAATGCCGGGCGTCCACGCCCTCGTCGGCCGCGTCGAGGGTTTGGCTGAGGCAAGGCTCGTCGAATTCTTCGCGCAGGCGCCGGACGAAGTCTCCTTCGCTGGTCACGCGCTCGGACGAGGGCTGGAGCGTCGACTCGGGAGGCCACACCAGTGGTTGGGTCATGCCAAGGCTCCTCCCCGCGCGCGGCTGGAGCCGAGGACGCGTGGCAGCGAAAATCCGCGTGGAGGCCGGCCACATACGATGCGCAGGCGATCCGTTCGGGTCAGGTTCAGCGCATAGAAGCGCCGGATGGATGCCGGCGGCAGGCGATAGAAGCGCGAGATGGCGTGGTGCCGCTCGTCGCTGGCAAAGGCGGTGAACAGCATGCGATTGAGCAGCACGCCGAAGCGCATTTGCGAGCGTTGCTCGCGCAGCAAGGCGGGCCACACGCGCGCACGCAAATCTTGGGGCGCGCAACCAGCCACGGCCAGCGCCAGCCGAACCGCGACTGGGAACGAATAGCCAGTCACCGGGTGAAACCAGCCCCCTTGATAGCCGGCCTTGAGCGGCTCGTCGGGCGCCGGCTCGTCCATGGGTGGGGCCGAGATGGGCAGGGGCAAGACACCATGCTCACGCCGCGCCACACCCCGCGCTGCTAAGCCGTGGCACGCCGCATAGGCCATGATTTCAGCCTCCAGATGCTCGTGGTCGAGCGTGCTGGTATCGGAGAAATAGGTATCTTCCAGCAAGACCCGATCCGGCGCCAACGGCAGCGCGTACATGAAGCGAAAGCCGTCACGCTGCTCCACCAGCGCATCCATCAGCATCGGTTGCGTGAGCGGCGATGGTCGCGAAAGCTCCAGCTCGAGCCCCACGAACTTCTGATAACCGGTTCCGACGTGGGTCGGCAGAGCCCCTGGCCCACGGCTCTCGATCACCACCTGAGCGGTCAGGTGTCGTCCCGACGCCAGCTCGACGCTCGTCGCGGTCACCCGCTCGGCGCGCTCTCCTAGCAGCAGCTGACAGTGCGGACGCTCCGCGAACGCGTCGCGTACCACGCGCGCCAGCCGCTCGGAAGGTACGGCCGCATAGGGCTCGTCCAACCGGCGCGAAAGCTCGGGGAATTGCACGTCGTAACCCGACCAACGCTGCTCGACCAGAGGGCGCACCAGGTCCTCGGCCGCCGCCACGTCGCCGGCGTGGAAGCACCACAAATGATTGCCACCCACCCGCGCCTGTTGCTCGACCAGCCCCACCCTCGCCGTGGGCCGCCGCTGGAACAGGGCCAGGGCAATGAGTGAGGAGGCCAGTCCGCCGCCGACGAGGAGATAGTCGAGCTCCGCTGGGGGGGTACCGTCCATGTCCAAGGCCTAGAGTCTAGTTAGACAAGTGTCAAGCTCGTGCTATTAGTTTTGTCTAAGTCATGGCTAAGTCAAAGATCTTGTTTGCCGCGGAAAACATCACGTTGGCGCAGGTCGTGCGCTTGCTGGCTTTGGCCCGACGGCTCCCTCCGGATCGCTACGAGGTGCATTTCGCGTGTGCGGCCTTCGAGCCCTGGCTGTTCCAGGGCACCGAGTTTCGACAGTGGCCACTGTGGACCTTGGACGGCCCGAAGGCCCTGGCGGCGCTGGCCAAGGGAGACCGCCTGTACGACGGCGCAACCCTCGCGCGCTACGTGGACGCCGAGCTTGCGATCATCGACGCCGTCAAACCCGACCTGATCGTGGGCGACTTCCGACTGTCACTCGCGATCAGCGCCCGTGTCTCCGCCGTGCCGTGCGCGTCCCTGATCAACGCCTACTGGAGCCCCTACGCGGTGCGCGACGGCTTCCCGGTGCCAGACCACCCGATCGTGCGCTTGGTCGGCGTGGAGCGTGCTCAGCGTTACTTCCCGCAAGCCATGCCGCGCGTGTTCGAGCATTTCGCGGCCCCGCTCAACACGCTGCGCAAGCGTCACGGCTTGCCCGCGGCGTCGCTGTTGGAGCAACTGTGCTTCGGTGACTACGTGCTTTACCCGGACGTGCCGGAGCTGACTCCCGTCGCGGATGCTCCCAGCTCTCACGTGTTCTTGGGTGCGGTGCCTTGGGCCCCGAGCGTGCCCCTCGCCGACGACCTGCTCGCGGGCGATCCGGCGCACCCCATCGTTTACGTCACGTTGGGCTCGTCCGGAGATCGAGATGCGCTCGGTCCGGTAGTGGCGGGGCTGGATGGTTTGCCCATCCGCGGCGTGTTGGCCACCGCCGGCCGCCCCCGACCCCGATATTTGCCGAACAATTTCCGGGTCGCCGAGTACGTGCCGGGAGACTTGCTGGCGCGCCAAGCGCGCTTCGTGGTCACCAACGGCGGCTCCAGCACCGGCTACCAGGCGCTGGCCGCGGGCGTGCCGGTGCTTGGCATTCCGTCGAACTTGGACCAGTACCTGGCGATGCAAGCCATCGGCAACGCAGGGGTCGGCGTCACGCTCCGCAGCGGCTCACTGACGCGAGAAGAGGTGCGGCGCGCCGCGGTCAAGCTGTGCGACGACGTCGACATGCAGCGTCGAGCCGCCGAGTTGGCACGCCGCTTCTCGAGCCTGGACTGTCACGATCGCTTCCAAAGTTGGCTCGGCAGCTTGCTGCCGGTGGCGGCGCGAGGCGTCTCGTGATGGCCACCGGCCGGAGCTCGCGGCGGTGGCTGCGCTTGGCGCCGTTGCTGGCGCTCTTGTCGTTCGGCCATGCCGGCAACGCCGAAGAGAACGTGGTCACGAACGTGATCGAGTTCGAGACACAGAACCGAAACGACGACGGCTCGGTGCGCTGCGGGCTGTTCAAAGAGGGCGGCTGGCTCAAAGACGCTTTCCGCAGCTCGATCGTGAAGGTGCACGGCAAAAAGGCGCTCTGCATCTTCAAAGAGGTACCGGCAGGAACCTACGGCATCTCGGCTTTTCACGATGAAAATAGCAATGAAAAGCTCGACACCAACTTCGTGGGCTACCCGACCGAAGAATATTGCGCCTCCAACAACGCGCGAAACCTGATGAGCGCGCCCAGCTTCAGCGACGCCAAATTCGGTTACCGCGGCGGCACGGTGCGGCTGCGCGGAGTCATGAAGTAGGGAGCAGCCGTCGACGGCCCCCCGCGAGCGACCGAGCCGCGACGTTTCGTGCGGTGGAGTGGCCGCCGGCTCGGCGCCGTCGCGCGAGTCCAACTTCGGCCCCTGCTCGAGCTTCTCGGCGGGCGGCATCTGGTCCGCCCCGATGACTTTGCCGTCACCAGTCGTGGTAGCCGGAGGCTGCACGTCGTTGGTGGGCGACTGCGCCGGAGTGGTAGGCGAGCCGCAAGCCGAGAGCAGGACCGCCGTCACGATGAGGGAGATACAGCGCATTTGTCGATTCCTTTAGAAGGTGCCCTGCAGTCGCAAGCAAGCCGCCGTACAGGGCGCCCCCGGCGAGAGCAGGAGTGAAAAGCCACCGTCGGCGCCCGTGTATAGCGGAGGGATGAGCGGTCCGCTTGCCGCCGACGACGCCACGCGGTTTTCGGACGTGGTGGTCGCGGTCAACGCCACCGACGTGA
>JBEQSW010000065.1:0-3065 GCA_040348565.1 Myxococcales bacterium
GCCCGCACGCTGTCGTGGCCACGCGCGAGGGCGTGATCCGTATCTCCAACGGTTCCGACGCCGCGCTGTTGGACTTGGCGCCCCTGGCCGGCAAACGCATTGCGCTGGTCGACGTGCCGCGCGACGACTGGGACGCGCCGCTCTTGGCGCGTTGCTTCGCGGAGAGTGACTGGGCGCGCTCCACCGGTACGCGCTTTCAGCTCACCCCGCTCGATTTGCTAGAGAAGAGCTCGCAGCGGCGCGTTTCGCCATTCGACTTTGCCAGCAGCTTCGAGCGCGCGGAGCGCCCGGCGTGGCTCGTTCAGGTTTTGAAGCACCAACCCGCCGCGGACGCCTGGTTGTTCGGCCCCTGGCTCGGAGTGAAGCGCGACCTTCCGACCGAGCTGAGCGCCGCTGTCGGCGTTCCCGTGGGAGAGGTGACTTCACCCCCCGGTGGCGTCACCGGCGCCCGCTTCGAGGCCCGTCGCGACGCGTTACTGGCCGCGCTGGAAGTGGACGTCGTCGTCGCGCGCGCCACCGGAGTCCGCTCCGGCCCCGCGAACGTCACGCTGGCGCTAGAGGGTGGTCTTGAGCTGACCGCAGATGCCCTGGTACTGGCCGCGGGTGGGTTTGTTTCCGGCGCGGTTCGGCTTGCCGGCGCGCTGTCCGGCGCCGAGCCGGCGGGCTTCGAGCTTGGGCTCACCGGGCTGCCACCGGTCCAGACGCGCGGCGAGCCGGTTCGCCCTGTTTCCTCGCTCTTCGGGGTCGACCTTTCGGCGCGCGGCCGGCAGCTGCTCGAGCACGTCGGGCTTCCCGTCTCGGCTCGGGGCGAGGTTCTGGGCGCCACCCGCGTATTTGCCGCCGGCGACCTGCTGGCGCCCGAGCCCCCGTGCGTGGGTCACGCGCTCGTGAGCGGGCTCGCCGCGGGCACGGCGGCGGCCAATTTCAGCGGCTGATTCGAGCGACCAAGGCGGCGCGGCGGGCGCGCATTCTGTTCGCCACTGAAACGACCAGCACTGCCATTGCGCGGCCGGGCCCATTGGAGTAGGCCCGCTTCACGTTGCTTCTGTTGGGCCTCCGCCCCAACCCCGAAGGATTTCAAAAGCCATGGCCGACCGCTCCCGCGATTCGTTTCAGACGCGTTCCGAGCTCACCGTAGGTAGCAGCAAATTCACCTACTTCAGCTTGCCCAAGTTCGCGGCGAAGACCGGTAAAGACATCTCGAAGCTGCCTTACTCGTTGCGCATCTTGCTCGAGAACCTGCTGCGCTGCGAAGACGGCATCGCGGTCGAGGCCAAGGACGTCACGGCCCTGGCCGCCTGGGACGCCAAAGCGGAGCCCGACACCGAAATCGCCTTCCACCCTGCGCGCGTGGTGCTGCAGGACTTCACGGGCGTGCCCTGCGTCGTCGACCTGGCCGCCATGCGCGACGCCATGGCCGCCATGGGCGGTGACCCTTCCAAGATCAACCCGCTGTTCCCGGCCGAGCTGGTCATCGACCACTCGGTGCAGGTCGACAACTACGGCAGCGCCGACTCTTTGGTGCGCAACACCGAGCAAGAGTACGAGCGCAACCAAGAGCGCTACGCCTTTTTGCGCTGGGCCCAGGGCGCCTTCAACAATTTCGCAGTGGTGCCGCCTTCGACCGGCATCGTTCACCAGGTGAACCTCGAGTACCTGGCGCGCGTCGTGTTCGACAAGGACGGCGTCGCCTACCCGGACACGCTCGTCGGCACCGACAGCCACACCACGATGATCAACGGCGCGGGCGTGCTCGGCTGGGGCGTCGGCGGCATCGAGGCCGAGGCGGCCATGCTCGGCCAGCCCATCAACCTGCTCATTCCGCAGGTCATCGGCATGAAGCTCTACGGCACCTTGCCCGAGGGCGCCACCGCGACCGATCTCGTGCTCACCATCACGCGCATGCTGCGTGACAAGGGCGTGGTCGGAAAATTCGTCGAGTTCTTCGGCGACGGCTTGGATCACCTACCGTTGGCCGACCGCGCCACCATCGGCAACATGGCGCCCGAGTTCGGCTCCACCTGCGGCATCTTCCCCGTCGACGAAGAGACGCTCAACTACCTGCGCCTTTCCGGTCGCAGCCCCGAGCGCGTCGCGTTGGTCGAGGCGTACGCCAAGGCCCAAGGCTTGTTCCGCAGCAAGGGCCAGGCGGACCCGGTCTACACCGACACCCTCTCGCTCGATCTGGGCACGGTCGTTCCGACGCTGGCCGGCCCGCGCCGACCGCACGACAAGGTGGCGCTGACCGACGTCGGCGCCGGCTTCAAGAAGGTCCTGCCGGAGCTGGTCGCCCAAGCCAAGAAGAAAGCCAAGGGCGTCGCGGTCTCGGCCGAAGAGCTGGCCACGCGCGTCACCTCCTCACACCGCGGTGAATCCTTCGATCTCACCAACGGCTCCGTCGTCATTGCCGCCATCACCAGCTGCACCAACACCTCCAACCCCTACGTGATGTTGGGGGCGGGGCTTTTGGCCAAAAATGCCGTGGCAAAGGGCCTCCAGGTCAAGCCGTGGGTCAAGACCAGCTTGGCCCCCGGCTCCAAGGTGGTGACGCAATACCTCACCCAGGCCGGGGTCTTGCCTAGCCTCGAGCAGCTGCACTTCAACGTCGTCGGTTACGGTTGCACGACCTGCATCGGCAACAGCGGCCCGCTAGCGGAGACGATCAGCAAATCGATCAACGACGGCGAGCTGGTCGCGGTCAGCGTGCTCAGCGGCAACCGCAACTTCGAAGGTCGCGTCTCGCCGGACGTGCGCGCCAACTATCTGGCCAGCCCGCCGCTCGTCGTCGCCTACGCCTTGGCCGGTCGCATCGACATCGACTTTGCCAGCGAGCCGCTCGGCAAAGACAAAGAAGGCAACGACGTGTTCCTCAAGGACATCTGGCCTTCGCCCAAGGACGTTGCTGCTTCCGTGAAGCAAAACGTCACCTCCGAGATGTTCCGCAGCGAATACTCGGCCGTCTTCCAAGGCGACGAGCGTTGGCGCGCCCTGCCGGTGCCGGAAGGCGACCGCTTTGCCTGGGATCCGAAGAGCACCTACGTCCGCAAGCCCACCTTCTTCGAGAA
>JBEQSW010000097.1:0-5572 GCA_040348565.1 Myxococcales bacterium
GCTCAGGTTCAAGGTAGGGGCGGCTGCGCTACTGCTGAATGTCGGCTGCGCGCCCGCCCTCTCGAGCTTTACCCCCGCGCACGTGGCGCCCAAGAAGCACGTGCAAGCAGAGCTAGGGTTCGACGTGTCGGTGCCCTCGGGGATGATCTCGGGCTTGGTCGACGAAGGCGCGGCGCTGGGCAAGGCCGCGCGCGACCACGAGCTGAGCGAAGACGAACAACGCCGGCTGTTCCGCGCGGGCGCGGCCCTGGCCTTGAACCCGCCTTCGCTGGTGTCGCACGTGGGCGTCGCCTACACGCCGCTGCCGCATTTCGAGCTCGGTGGGCGCCTGACCTCGGGCGCCTGGCGGTTGGGGGCGCGCTACCAGCTGCTGGAGCAAGCTCTGCACGATCTCGACGGCACGTTCAGCCTCGGCGGCGGGCACTACTCGTACGAGTTTCCGCTGAGCGATCAAATTCCGTTCATCAAGCTGGAAGATTTTTCACGCTGGCAGGTGGACGCAGGCTTCTTGATCGGTCGTCACGGCGACTGGTACCGAGTCTGGGCTGGTCCGCGCTTGCTGCTCACGTTTTACGGCACCGAGCTGGTGTTCGAGCAACCGGCGATCCCGGGCTCAAACAGCGAAAAGACGGTGCTGGCGTCGCTCGATGGAACCGGCACCTACTTGGGTGGTCAGGTGGGCGGCGCGCTCGGCTACAAGCACGTGTTCCTCGGCTTCGAGCTGACCGTCGCAAAATTTTGGACCAGCGGGAAGCTCGAGCTCCTGCAGCACGAGCACGAGATCGCTCTGCAGAGCTTCATCGTGTATCCAGGCCTGGCGTTGATGCTCGAGCTCTAGCTGTCGGCCGACGATTCTGTCGCCGTGACCCGTGATCTCGTGCCGGAACACCTGTGTGCCGTCGCTCGCCTGACTGGCTACACCTGCCCACCTCTGCGCAGCGATTTTCAGCGCGATGGCCTGCCGAACGTGGCGAAAGGCCACTCTGTGAGGGCAAGACTTGTCTTCAGGAGCTCGACCCATGTTTCAGCCGTTGGCGAAAGCCAGGCTCATCGCTCTGTTCCTCGTGGGCGCGGCTGCAGCCGCTGCCTGTTCCAGCAACGGTGACGCGCTATTCAACGACAGCGCGATCGGTGGCGACAACGCCAACGGCGCCGCCGCCAGCGCGGGCAAGACTTCCAGCAGCGCCGGCGATGCCGCGCAGGGAGCGAGCACGCAGGGCGGCAGCGGTCAAAGCCAGGCCGGCTCGCAAGCCATGGGCGGCAGCAGCGCGCAGGCCGGCACCGACCCGCTCGGTGGTGATCCTTCGACCAGCGGCGGCAACGGCAACGCCGGCACGGACGCAGGCGGCACTTCGCCCAGCGGCGGACGGGGCGGTAGCAGCGCTCAGGGCGGCAGCAGCACGCAGGGCGGCAGCGGCGGCGCGGTCAACGGTGGCAGCGCCGGCAACACGGGAACCGCCGGCAGCGCGGGCAGCCCTCCGGTCGTCATCACCGGCAGCGGCAACTGCAGCGAAGCCCAAACCTGCGACATTGGCTGCACCTCGCCCGGCGCCATCAAACAGTGCACCAACCAATGCACGGGCATGAGCGACTGCACGACCACGTGCAATTCGGCAAAGTGCACGCTCGGCTGCAGCTCGAAGGCCCGGTGTGATCAAACCTGCCAAGGCGACGCCACCTGCCAGACGACGTGCGGCAACACCAGCAACTGCCAGCAGACTTGCACCGGCTCTTTCTGCTCGTTGGATTGCAACGGCAGCGCCACCTGCGAGTCCAGCTGCGAGTCCGGTGACTGCCAAACGCAGTGCTCCGGCAACGCCAACTGCAACTCGCACTGCGCGGCTGGCGACTGCACCTATACCTGCAGCGGCCAGTCGACGTGCAACAGCGACTGCGAGGGCGGCGGCTGCGAAATGACCTGCGCCGACGGCGCGAATTGCACGTTCAACTGCCCTGGCGGCAATTGCACCTTCCACTGCAATGGCCTCGGCATGTGCAACACCAGCTGCGGCAACCACAACAACTGCAAAAAGATCGGCGGCTTCGGTCCGCCCTAGCTACGAGGCGACGGACGCGAGCGCGCCGTAACTCTGAAATTCGCTCGAAGGCATGCCGAACAAGTAGCCCTGCATCAAGTCGGCGCCGGCGTCGCGCAGCGCGTCGCGTTCGCCCGCGGTCTCTACGCCTTCGCACACCACGCGCATGCCCAGGTCTTTGGTGCAAAGCGCGATCATCGAACGGACCAAGCTAGCCTTGGCCGCCGAGGAGTCGACGTCGCGCACGAGCGAGATGTCGAGCTTGACCAGGTCCGGGCCGAGCTGACGAAAGCTCGACAAGCCGGCGTGACTGGAGCCCAAATCGTCCACCGCAATGCGGTAGCCCAGCTCACGCAACTTATTGATTCTGCTGGTCAAATGATCGACGCGGTACAACCCCGAGCGCTCCGTGACCTCCAGCACGACGCGCCCCGCGATGCGCGAAAGCGGCGCGTCGGCCGCGTACAGGTGGTCAGCCGTCAAATCCAGCGCGTGCAGGTTGGCGCACAGCACGGCGTCTGCCGGTGCCAAGCCCGCGCCGGCCGCGATGGCGTCACGCACCCGTTGCCCGAGCTCTTGGACGCGCCCCAACCGCTCGGCGCCGTCCAACAGCTTGCCCGGCGTGGACAGATCTTCGTCGGCGGAGCGGAGCAACGCCTCGTAGCCGAACACGTGCTGCGACGGCCACACGACGATGGGCTGGTAGGCGATCCACAACTTTTGCAGCGCGCCTTCGAAGCGGTTGGACAAATCCTCCAGGTCTTCGATCAGCCAGCCGCCGGCTTCGCAAACTTCCAGGGCTTTGCGCTTCAGCAGGGCGAGCCGGTGGTGCGCGGCAGCGTCTTTGACGATAGCCACCAGCCGCTCGGCCTCGATGGGCTTGGCCAGGTAGCGAAAGCCGCCCTGCTCCATGGCCTCCATGGCCGTCGACAGGGAAGGATTGCCGGTCAGAAAAACCACCGGTACGTCCAGGTCGAGCTGGCGGAGCTCTCGCAGAAACTGCATGCCGTCCATGCCCGGCATCATCAGGTCCGAGACGATGGTGTCGAAGCGCCGGCCGCGCCGCACGAAGCCGAGCGCTTCTTCCCCGCTGGCCGCGGTTTGCACGGCTAGCCCGGCTTTGGTCAGCATCCGCTCGATCAGCTTGCGGAGCTGCTCTTCGTCGTCCACGACCAATACCGCAGTGTCGCGAGTCGGCATCGCACACCTCCAGATCGCCCTGGGTTGCTCCCAACACGACCTACATCTACGCATACGCCCGTCGGACCACCCTGTCCAGCCGCGCCCCAACGTCAGCGGGCGTGGCTTGGCGGTGACTCGACGGGCGTTGCGCTCGATGCCGACGACTACTTTGCGCTAGCGGCGCTTGGCAGCTTCGGGAAGTCGCGCAGGTAGTGGCAGGTATAGCCGCCTGGGTTCTTCTGCAGGTAGTGCTGGTGGTAGTCCTCGGCCAGGGTGAACGGGCCGGCGTCGGTGATTTCGGTCACGAGCGGCCGGGGCCATTTGCCACTCTGGTCCACGCGCTTTTTGACGCGCTCGGCAACCTCACGCTGCTCGAGCGAGGTCACGAAGATGGCCGAGCGGTATTGCGAGCCTTCGTCGTTGCCCTGGCGATCGCGCGTGGTCGGGTCGTGCATGCGAAAGTACCAATTTTCGAGCAAGTCTTCGTAAGACAGGCGCTTCGGGTCGAAGACGATGCGCACCGCTTCGGCATTGCCGGTGGCGCCGGTGTGCACGTCTTCGTACTTCACGCCGGCTTTGCCGCCGGTGTAGCCGACCTCGGTCGACACCACGCCCGGGATCTTGCGAATGATGTCTTCCATGCCCCAAAAACAGCCACCGGCCAGGATGGCGGTGTCCAGGGTCGGCGCGCAGCCGGGCTGCTCCCCCGGCGCGGGGCGAGCGCACGAGTTGTCGGTGCTAGCGGCGGGGGCCGGCGCGGCGGCGGCGCCGAACAGCGGCAGGTAGTCGCCGTAGCCGGCCTCGGCCAGCTTCGCGACCGGGATGAAGCGGAGCGAGGCCGAGTTGATGCAGTAGCGGAGACCGGTGGGGCGCGGTCCGTCTTCGAACACGTGGCCCAGGTGCGATTCGCCGACCTTGGACACGACTTCGACGCGGCGCATGCCGAACGAGACGTCGGTATGAGTCGCGATGTGCGCGGCATCTACCGGTCGGGTGAAGCTGGGCCAACCCGTGCCCGACTCGAACTTGTCGCGCGAGCTGAACAGGGGCTCGCCAGTCGCGATGTCGACGTAGAGCCCTTCTTCGTGGTTGTCCCAGTAGCGGTTGTTGAACGGAGGCTCGGTCGCCTCGCGTTGGGTGACTTCGTACTCGAGCGGGCTCAGCCGTTGCCGAAGCTCCGCATCCGTTGGCTTCTTGTACATTTTGGTGGTGTCCGTGGCGGTCTTGGGCAGCGTGCTGGCTCGCGGCTGGCTCTGTACGGTGACAGGGCCCGTCTCGCCACCAACCTTGCGCTCACACCCGAGCATGAGGCCCGAGAGCGCCAACGCCAAGAGCGAGACGGCCAGCAGAAGAATCCGAGAAAACCGCGCGGTCATGCCTTTCAGTACGTGGCCCGGACGGCCGAGTTACAGGGCACGGGCGGGCCGGCGCCTTTCGCCGGATTTCCCAGATCTGACGGCCGGTTAGTCGGTGTCGCCGCTGAGGCCGAGGTACAGCTGACGCCCCACGGCGGGGCGGGTGTCGGTGACGTCCAAAGGGCGGCGACGCACGTCCGTCGCATCGAGCACGCCGGCGAAAAAGCCGAGCGCTGGCCAGCACTGGTAAGCGATGCGCGCGTCCAGCAGACCAAAGGCGGGGCTGTAGCGCTTTACGTCGTCGATGCGGCCGGCAAACGCGCTCGAGACGACGCGCAGACGCACGGTGCCGCTCAGCTTGCCCCGCTCGGCCAGGGCCGCGAGCGTTACGGTGTGGGCGGGCCGGTTCGCGAGCGCGTCACCGGTGGCATCGTCGAGGGTCCACAAGTAAGCGTAGGCGGCTTCGAGCGAGAGCGACGGATGAGCTTTGAGGCGCAAGCTGGCGTCACCGCCAGCGGTATAGGCGCGCGCGACGTTGCGATAGACGTAGTCGATGACGCCGAGCGTGCTCTGCTCGGGCGCAAAATCGATGCTGATCAGATCGCGCACTTGGTTGACGAAGCCGCCGGCACGCAGGCGCCAGCGCGGCGAGCGCGCCGTCACGTCGCCGGTCAGGCCCCACGACGATTCGGGCCGCAATGCGCCGTTGCCCAACATGCGGTAGCCGAGCGCCGAGTGGTCGAACTGAAAGCCGAACTCTTTGGCGGTGGGCGCGCGGAAGCCGCGCCCGAGCGCCATGCGCGCGCTCCAGGCGTCCGAAAATTGATAGGCCGTCGCCAAGCGTGGCGCCGCGACCACGCCGTAGCGGTCGTGCAGCTCGGCGCGACCGCCCGGCATCACCGTCCAGCGCGAGGTCGCCTTCCATCCCAGCTGACCGTACAGGGCGCCGGTCGCCAACAGGCGCGGCTGAATCTCGGTGACGTGCTGTTGCGAGAGGTC
>JBEQSW010000108.1:0-10443 GCA_040348565.1 Myxococcales bacterium
GCTCCGAAGCCCTGTTCGAGAAGCTCGACGACCGTCAGGTCGACGAGTGCATCGACGTCGACCGTCGCAGCGTGCTGGCCAAGCGCTTTTGGGTGGTTTAGCTAGGCCCTGCCCGCTACCTACCGCATGAACATGCGGCCGCCTCGCATGAAGAGACGATGGTTGGTCACGCCACGTGACCAACGTGTGTCGCGTCTGACCAATAGTTGGTAATTCATGTGATTGCGTTTTGGTGAGTGGCTGTTTACATTCGCCTAAATCGATGTTTGCCGAGGGTAGGGATGGCCGGAGATAGCGATTCGCGCTTCTTGGTGACGGCGAAGCTCGAAACGGACCAGCCGCGGGAGACCGTGCGGTTGCAACGGCCGTTGTGGTTGGAGGGAGTGACGTTCTGGACCGTCGCCGACTCGGTCCGTCACTGGGCCATGCACCACGATACGTTCACGGCGTCGCTCTTCACCGGGCCCCGCCCTTCGGCGCGTGCAACCTGGCATAGCCGGGGCGAGGCGCGCGTGGTGGCGCCGGGCGGGGTGCAGCTGATGGCTCCCGGCGAAACGCACCGTACGACCGCAGTCTCCGAGCCGGCTTCCTTCTTCGTGTTGTGGTGGACGCCCGAAGCCATGAAGGTGGCCGCGCGCGAGCTGGGCGTGTCGGCCCCAGTGCAGTTCACGCACGCGCAGCTGGAGCTCCCGTCGGTGACAGCCGCCCTCCGTGGCTTGCACGACGCGGTCAACGTCGGCGAAAGCCGCTTGGAAATCGAGCATTTCTACGTCGAGAGCACGGCTCAGCTCCTGCGGCACGCCGGCCCCCGCGAGCTCTTGCCCCCAAGAGCGGGGCGCCATCATCCCTCCGTGCGGCGGGCCAAGGAGTTTTTGCACGACTCCTTCGCCGCCAATGTGTCTTTGGACGATCTGGCACGCGCCACCAACCTGTCCAAATTCCACCTCGCGCGTTGCTTTCGCGAGTGCACCGGTATGGCTCCCCACCAATACCAAAAGCTATTGCGCTTGCAGGCGGCGCGCCGTTTGCTCGAAATCGGCGAGACGGTACGGAGCGCCGCTTCCACCGCCGGCTTCGCGGACGCTTCGCACCTGACGCGGGCCTTCCGCGAATGGCTGGGCGTGTCTCCCGGCCAGTGGGCGCTCGCGGCAAGCCGCGGCTGATGGTGGATGAGGGGGGGGGGCCGCGACCGTCGAGTCGTTCAGCTGGCCAGGGCGAGCGCGCTGCGGAACGAGCTCGTGACGGCGGGCCAATCGCGCTTGGGCAGCGCCAGACAAGCCAGGGCATCCCGCTCGCTGGCGCCGCGGCTGAACAGCGAGGCTGCGCGCTCGGCGAGGTCGAGGCGGAATGCTCGCCCCCCCAGCACGACGTAACCGAGCGCCAACCACGTCTGCTCGGACAAGTGCTGGGGATCGAAGCTGGGGCGCCCGACCGGCGGTAGCTTGGTGCCCGGCTCGAAGGCGCGCACCAAGCTCAGGCGTTGCCCGAGCGCGCTGGTCTCGAGCAACGGCGGCAAGAAGACCGCGAGCTTGCCCGGCTCGACCACGGTCTCGTTCAGGGTCGCGCGGTCGGCGGGGTTGAGCGCCGCGAGCGTGGCCGACAACTCTCGTCTTCCGGCGCTGCCCAAGCCCTGCTCGAGTTGGTAGGCGATGGCGCGCAGCGGTGGGCGCCCCGAGCGGCGCAACGGCTCGAGCGGCGCCAGCAGCCGGCCGACCACGTCGCGCGCGAACGCCAGCAAACGCCTTTGGAGCTGATTGCGCGTACCGGCCGGGGCGTCGTCGAGCGACGCCAAGCGGATTTCCGGCTGGGTGAGCGAGGCGCCCCGCGACAGCTGCCCGAGCTTCACCCCGCCAGCCAAGATGGCGCCGGTATCGTCGAGCTCGAACGCTTCGTGGGCGGCGTCGACCAGCTCTTCCCACGTCGAAGGCGGACTCGGCTCTGGCAGCGGCTCGTGCACTCGGGCGCGCAGCTGGAACAGCCGGGCAAAAGGGTGATGCGGATCCACGGGTGGGCTCGGCTCCGGCTCGAGCGCGCTGCTACGCGACGGTCCACGCGAGGCCGCAACCTGAGTTCGGGCGCGGCGCTCGACGAAGCTTGCCACCAGCCCCGCGTGCAGCGCGTCACTCAGGCCGTCTTCCAGCTCGGCCAGCTTGCGACACCAGGGCTCGGCGTTGGCGACCCAGCCGGATCGGTTGGCGACGAACGCCCACGTGCGCAGGCGTGACGTGCGCGCCAAGAGCGCGTCGACGTCACCGTTGCGATCGCTCAGCTCCGCGGTTTGCCGCCGCAAGTAGTCGTCGGGCAGCGGCCCTTCGCACAACAGCAGGTACAGCTCGCGCAACAGCGCCACGTGCACCTCGAACAAGATATGGCGAAAATCCGGAATTTCGCAGACCCGCCACAGCAGCTCCAGCGCTTCGCCGCGGCGAGCGCGGTCCACGACCTCGGGCAACCGCAGCAGCGCCTTGAGCGACGCCACGTCCAACGCGTAGGGCACTGACGACAAGTGCGCGGCGAGCGGGGGCGCTTCGAGAGCGGCCAGCAAAGCCTCGGGCGAGCTGAAATCGAGCGCCGAGTTGCGGTAGCGCACGCGCGAAATGGGCTGAAATTGGTGCTGTTCGATGCGTTCGGCCAGCTCGGGGGCCAGCTGGACGGGGGCGAGCGTTCCGAAGCTGCCGTCTTGTAAGTAACGCCCCGCCCGTCCCGCGATTTGAGCCAGCTCGGCGTCGCTGAGCGAGCGCGCGTGCTGGCCGTCGAATTTTCGCAGCGACGCGAAAGCGACGTGCGAAACGTTCAGGTTCAAACCCATGCCGATGGCGTCGGTCGCTACCAAGTAGTCGACTTCACCGGCTTGGAACATGGCAACTTGGGCGTTGCGGGCGCGGGGCGACAGCGCGCCCAGCACCACCGCGGCCCCGCCGCGCACGCGCCGCAGCCGCTCGGCCATGCGGTAAAGCTCCGGGATCGAGAAGGCAACGACGGCGCTGCGCGGCGGTAGCTTTTGCAGCTTGCTCGCGCCCGCGAATGACAGCGAAGACAGGCGCGGATGGTCTTGGTGTTTCGCGGCCGGCACCAGGCGCTGCATCAGCTCACGCATGCCGGCCGAGCCCATGAACCAGCTCTCCAGGCGGCCGCGTGCGTGCAGCAGGCGGTCCGTGAACACATGACCGCGCTCGTCGTGGGTGGCTAGCTGCACTTCGTCGACGGCCAAAAAATCGACCTCGCGCGTGAGCGGCATGGCTTCGGTCGTGCACACCCAATAGTCGGGGCGGCGCGGGACGCGCTTTTCTTCGCCCGTGATCAGCGCGACCCTATCCTCTCCCACGCGCAGGCTGACCTTGTCGTAGACCTCGCGCGCCAGCAGGCGCAACGGCAGGCCGATCATGCCGCTGTCGTGCTCCAGCATGCGCTCCACCGCGCGGTGCGTTTTGCCGGTGTTGGTCGGGCCGAGCAGCGCGACGCTCTGGGTGGCATCCGCAAGCGGCACGCTGCCAGCATGCCTCGCGGAACGCGCCTGGGCCAGCGGATCGCACGCCACACTCCCCGGGCGCGCGCTTCTGCGCTATGACACGTCCGACCCCATGGCCCTGAACGAAGCCCTCCGGCAACGAATCGATGGATTGGTCGCGAGCGATCGCGTCGTGCTCTTCATGAAGGGCTCGCGCCGCGCGCCGCAGTGCGGCTTTTCGGCGCAGGTGGTGGCCATCCTCGACGAGCTTGTGCCCGACTACCAGACCGCGGACGTGCTCTCTTCGGCCGAGCTGCGCGACGGCATCAAAGAGTACTCGCAGTGGCCGACCATTCCGCAGCTGTACATCGACGGTAAATTCGTGGGCGGTTGCGACATCGTCAAAGACTTGAAGGCCTCCGGCGAGCTCGAGCAGCTACTGGGCGCCGAGGCACCGCCCGTCGCGCCGCCGCGCGTGACGGCCAGCCCCGAAGCCATCGGCGCGTTCAAAGCCGCCATGACAGACGGGGATCCCGACGTGCTGCACCTGCAGGTGAGCGCCACGTTCGAGCACGACTTGTTCTTCTGCCCCATCGAGCGCGGCGACGTCGAGGTCGATTTGGGCGGCCTCAAGCTGTACGTCAACCGCGCCAGCCTGGCGCGCGCGCAAGGCGTCCACATCGGCTATATCGACGGGCCGAACGCCGGCTTCAAGCTCGACAACCCCAACCAACCCGCGCAGGTCGTCGAGCTGTCGGTGCAGGACGCCAAAGCCATGCTCGACCGCGGGGAGCTCCAGCTGTTCGACGTGCGGCCCGAGAGCGAAGGCGACATTGCGCGCATCGCCGCCGGCAAAACGTTGAACGACGAGACCGGCGAGTACCTGCGGACGCTCGACAAGGCGACGCCCATCGCCTTTTATTGCCATCACGGCATGCGCAGCCGCGGCGTCGCGCAGTCGGTCGTGCAAGAAGGCTTTCGCAAAGTTTACAACCTGAAGGGTGGCATCGACGCCTGGTCGCTCGCCATCGATTCGAAGATCCCCCGGTACTGAGCCCCATGTCTTCACACCCCACAGATTTTCAAGGCAACGTGGTCGACGCGCTGCGCGAGGCCATCGAGAGCAAGATCCCGAGCTCCAAAGCCGACGTCAGCGGCGGCGGCGGCCATTTCACCATCGAGGTGGTGTCGCCGGCGTTCGCGGGCCTCGGCATGCTCGAAAGTCAGCGCCTGGTCTACGGTGCCATCGCCCACTTGATGAAGGGCGATTTGGCGCCGGTCCACGCCGTGGACAAATTGAAGACGCGCGTTCCTTAAGTCGCTCAGTCGTCGAGCGAAAGCTCGCTCGGGTGGCGAGCAAAGCCCGTCACGAAGCCTAGCGTGTAACGGGCGTTGATCTCGCCGAGGGCGCAAAATCCGCTATCACCCTCTAGAGTGTAGCGGTAGCCGTCGATGCCGAACGGGCCGAAGTAACCGGCTCCGCGCAGCGCGCCAGCCACGGCTTCGGCGCGTTCGTAGAGCGACGAGCGTTCGCGGTCCGAAAGCTCTTCCGCCAACGCCAGGCGCACACCTCGAAATGTGCCGCGCTCCGTGACCGTCTGCGCGCAAATTCGGCCCAATTCGTGGCGTCCGCTCTGCCAAATGAAGCCGTGCACGCTCAGCTCGAAGGTCGGCTGGACCAGCGGCTCCACCAACAAGCCGTCTCGCTTCAGCGAAGCGTCCACCCAGCTGCCTTGTTTTTCGGTGAGGGGGCCTATCACACGCAACTGCCCGCGGCCGGCGAAGCCGAGGGGTCGCTTCAAGAGCCAGCGCTGCGAGTAGTCGCCCAAATGATTCAGGAGCTGCTCGCGCGTGCGCACGTACGCTTGCTGAGGCAAGCTGCCGCCCAGCTCGTGCGAAAACGCGCGATGGTTCACGCGCCGCAGCACCTCGGCGCTGGGCTGCGGCTCTGGCTCCACGCCCCGTCGCCGCAAGCTGGCCAACGCCATCGGCGTCGGGCACCAAGCTCGCCCCACCAGCCCCGAAGGCAGCGAGAGCGGCTTCGTCTCGACGCCGGCCGACTCGAGTAGCACGTCATCCGGACCGAGCAGGGCATGCGAGCTCTTGCCGTGCTCGGCCAGCTGCGCCAACAGCTTCCGCTGGGGCACGTAGCCGGGCCGACCCCGCGCGAGCTCCAGCTCCGCGTCCAGGTTGAGGATCCAGCCGAATCGCCGTGTCATGCCGGTTCGACGCGCGGTAGCGGGCGACCTTTCGGGTCCGGCACGTAAGCGGCGAGTGCTCGCAAAAAGGCCTCCGGCATGCCAGCCCGGCGACGCGCGTCTTCGGCGATGGGCCGGCCATGCATGACCCAGGGGGAGAGGGGAGGGGGCAAGTGTTTCGACCAGTCTTCGAAATCGCAAGCACCCGTCCAGCGAGCGAACCAGCGCGTGGCAAAGCCCACGTGCGCCACCTCCTCGGCCGCGATGCGCTCTTGGATCTGCGCGCCTCGCTCGTCTCCCGCCAGCCGGAAGCGCGCCGCGAAGTTGGGTGCATGCTCCAGGTTGGCGGCTTCCAACCCCATGCCCATCACCGCCACGAACTCCAACTTCGAAGCGCAGCTCGGCACGCGCTTCCAAAACCAGTCGCGCACGCCAAAGTCGCCCAGCTTCGATCCGAGCGCCTGAATGTGCTCCGCGTACAGGTTCATGTGGCGGATCTCGTCGAGACAGATGGCCAGCAGCCCGCGTCGAAACTCCGGCTCGGCCTCCGGAAACGCCAGAATTGCCCAGCACATCAGCTCGGCGGCTTGCAGCTCGTGGTGCCAAAAAGCGTGCAGCGTTCGCGCGCGGTAGTGCGGCTCCTCCAAGGCTTCTTGTTTGGGGGTCCGCTCCCCGCGGCGCGCTTGGCGAAGCTCGACAGGGCGCCCGGGCGCGTCGAGGCGTAGCGGTGGCGCCGAAGCGCGAAAGGTCTTGGGTGGTGTCGGTGGCGTGAGCTTGTGCGAAAGCTCGGTGCTGAGCACGTACTGCTCGGCCCACGTTTCGATGTCGGTGGCCGCGCCGCCGGGCGGCGTGGGCTCGGGCGCGTTGGAGGGAGCCAAGGTCACGAGGCGCAGCATAGCGTGGCGGCGGAAACATTCCGGCGGGATGCTGGAACGGCCGCCTGTTGGCCGGGCAGATTTACCATAGTTTTGCTAAGACGGAGGCCCGATGTCCGCCGCCTCTTCCGCTTCGGCTCCCGCGCTTTCACTCAAGATCCACGAGTTCATCTTGCCCAGCGGGGAGCTGGCCAGCGTGCTGTTGCAGCGGCAGGGGGAGCGTTTGCTGCTCGTTTCCGACGATGGCGAGCTGGAGCTTCCTCCGGGCGCGTTGCGCGCGGTCATGCTGCGCTACGGCGCGCCCTTCGACGAGCAGGCGATGAGCCAAAGCCAAGGCACGTTGTCGCTGGCGGGGGGCGCCAGCCTGCGTCACGTGCGGCACCTGGCCGGCTACGACGTGATCGCGCGCGACTACCTGGTGTACGGAGAGCCGGGGCTGGAAGCGGTGTGCGCCATGGCAACCAACGTCGCCGGCGCGCTCCGTTACCTGGGTTTGGCCGCCAGCGAAGCGGCCGAGCGCCGCTAGCTGAACAGCTCCGAGACCGAGCTGCCGTCGTGGATGTGCACGATGGCGGTCGCCAACTGAGGCGCCAGCGACAGGACCTCGATCTTGGGCGACAGCGACGCGGCCGGAATCGGCAAGGTGTTGGTCACGAGCAGCCGTCGCAGCTTGGAGGCCCGGAGCTTCTCGGCGGCCTTACCCGACAGCACCGGGTGCACCACCGCCGCCGAAACCGAGCGCGCGCCGCGCTCGAGCAGGAAATCCGTGGCGTTGAACAGGGTGCCGCCGGTGGCAATTTCGTCGTCGACCAGCAGGCAGTCTTTGCCGGCAATGTCGCCGATGACGTGCGCGGGCTTGGCGTTTTCGTCGTCGCCGAAGCGCCGTTTGTCGATCAGCGCCAGCGGCAGCTCCAGGCGCTTGGCAAAGCGCCCGGCGTCTTTGGCTTCGCCCACGTCGGCGGCCACGATCACGGTGTTGGACAGGTCGTCCTTTTTCAAGCGCTCGCACAGGGCGGGCACGCCGGTCAATTGATCGGCGGGGATCGAGAAGAAGCCCTGAATCTGCGGAGAATGCAGATCCATGGTCAAGACGCGGTCGGCGCCCGAGGTCGCCAGCAGATCGGCCATCAGGCGCGCCGAAATCGAAATGCGCGGCTCGTCCTTCTTGTCGCTGCGGGCATAGGGAAAGTAGGGAATCACCGCCGTCACGCGCTTGGCCGAGGCATGCTTCAAGGCGTCGAGCGTGATCAACAGCTCCACGATGTGCTCCGACAGCGGCGGGCAAGCCGTCTGCACCACGAACACGTCCTGCTCGCGCACGTTTTCTTCGATGCGAATCTTGAGGTTCTCGTTCGAGAAGCGCTTGGTCGAGGCCCGTCCGAGCGGGATCCCGATTTGGTCGCAGATTTCCTGAGCCAAGGTGGGGTGCGAGCTGCCGGAGAACACCTTGAGGTTGGTGGACGGGGAGGTCATGGGTGGGCGGAACCTACCACGACCCGGACGCCGTTCCGCTCACCGGAAAGGATTGAAATCGTAGGCGTTCGAGACGCTTTCGCGGGTCGCAAAATACTCGCGCACCAGGGTCGCCGGGTCCACCGCGAGGGCGCCGCGTGGGCTGTGATCGTCGTGGTCGTCCCAGGACCAGGCCGCGTGCGCCGCGTTCTTGCGGCACAAAAACACGCCCTGACCACACCCGCCCGAAGCGTTGCCGGCGAAGCTGCCGTAGCGCACGAATAGTCGTGGATTTTCGCGCTGCGCCCACAGCCCGCCGGGCTCGAGCAGGTCGTGCAGTAGGTAGCGCACGCCGCGGTCGTTCGGGCTCTTCGGCACTTCGGCCCGCGTGAGCGATGGATAGTAGACGACGCCTTCGCCGCGAATCGAAAAATAGGGCCAGGCCTTGATGGCATGCGTCTCGGCCTGGGACGCCGTCACGGGGTGCAGCTCACCTTCGAAGGCTTGCAAGCTCAACACGCCGTCGACGTCTTCTCGGCCAGACGTCCAGCGGCTGGACGCCGGCACGTAGGAATAGAAATCGCTGTGGGCCACGCTCACCGCGGCCCGCAGCGCGCCGAAGCGCGAGCCGTCCCGCGCGATCGCGAACATCACGCCTTCCGAATCATTCTCGTGCTCGGTCTCGAAGAACGTGCTCGACCAATCGCGCGGGTGGAAGAACTGATAAGTGATGAACCAGTGGCTCGGCGTTTCGGTGACCGAGTAGTAGGCGTGCGCGGCCAGGGGGAAGCGCGCGTCGCCAGCGTGGTCCCAGTTGTTGCTGGCGTCGTCGTCACCGTCGAAGTCGACGCTGGTGATGTAGTCGGCGGCGCCGCCCAGCGCGTGATTGCCGCGCCGGTGCACCTCTTGTTGGTGAATGGGCGCGTAGCGCAGGGCCAGCGCCGCGCGAAAGCTCGCGTCGCGCGCGCTCGCGGCGTGCGCGTTCGTCGCGCCGAGCGTCAGCCCGAGCAGCGTCCCGAAACCAAATAGCGCGAGCCTGAGCCAGCCCATCAACGTGAGTGCTTCGACAAACGCCCACGATATCAGACCTGTAAGGCCCTGAAATAGCTCGTGTCGCGTGCGACATGTCGCAGTATGTGAGTCTGGCGTTGCTTTGCGCGAGAAGGAGCGTAGCGTTCTCAAGTAAGCGCTTGGCTTCGGGTTCTGCGCCTTGTCTTGTGGAGTCGTTTCCCCCAACTGGTTCAACGAGTCTCGAGAAAGAGGGTGTGCGAGATGGTCGACCGAAAGAAGGCAATCAAGCGTCGCGACGCGACCGGGCACTTGGACGCCGAATACGAGCGAAAATTGCGCGCGTCGTCGCAAGCGCCGCGTGACGAGGACATGGCGTTCTTGACCGGGTTCCGCACCGGCGAGCCATTGGCCGAGGAGCTCGGTGAAGCTTTCCTGCAGTCCGCGACGTCGGGCGAGGAGAGCGAAGCCGAGCGCCGCGAGCGCATTTTGCCGGAAGAGGACGGCGGCCCCTTCGTGCGCACCCGGGCCAGCCAAGAGTTTGCCTACGACTTCGACGAATCGAACATCGCCGAAGCCACCCGAGAGCCCTTGCCGAAGACGTCACTCGCCGACCCTTAGAGCCGCCCGGCGCCCCGTCGTCGAGTCGGCCGAGCCCGTGCCTTTAGAAGGCCTTCAGAAACGTCGTTTGAGCGTGGACGCCCCGCGTTGCCGTCCACGCTGACGATCTTTCGGCGTTTTGCCGGAGCCGTGCCGCATTTTTCGGCTGCTTTCCGCTTTGGAAGGAAGCCTGGGCGAAGCCCGCTCCGAGCGCTAGGCTCCCGCCGCTTTCGCTTCCCGTGGCGGCCGCGCGCGCCCGCCTGATTCTTCCCCATGATCGCTATCTCTGATTTATCGAAATCGTTCGGCGCACGTACGCTGTTCGAAGGCGTGACCCATAAGCTCGTCAAGGGCTCGCGCTACGGGCTCGTTGGCGCCAACGGCTCCGGCAAAACGACGTTCATGAAGATCTTGTGCGGAGACGAGCCGCCCACGGGCGGCCAAGTCATCTGGCCCAAGGACGCGAGGGTAGGCGTGCTGCGGCAGGACCGCTTTCTGAGCGACGCCGAGCCGATCTTGAGCGTGGCCATGGCCGGCGACGAGCTGGTGACGCGCGCGCTTGCCGAGCAAGCGCGCCTCGGCGAAGCGGCGCTACCCGACGCCGCGCGCATGGCCGAGCTCGAAGATCAGATCGCGGCTCACGACGGCTACACGCTGGAGGCGCGCGCCAGCCACATCCTCGAAGGCCTGGGCATTCCGGTGGCCGTGCACCGCCAGCCGCTCGGCACGCTTTCGGGCGGCTTCAAGCTGCGCGTCTTGCTCGCTCAGGTGTTGATTGGCGGACCCGACGTGGTGCTGTTGGACGAGCCGACGAACCACTTGGACATCTTGTCCATCCGCTGGCTCGAAAAGTTCTTGGCGC
>JBEQSW010000126.1:0-29423 GCA_040348565.1 Myxococcales bacterium
CGCTGATATGAGGAGGAGCCGTGGAACGAGCTGACGTTCAAGGTTTGATGCTGTTCGCGTACAAGCAGCATCCGCGCTCGCGCTTCTACCTGCTGAAGTTCTCGGGCGGGCAGCCGCGCGAGTGGCTGCGCCGGGCCCTGACCGACGTGACCTCGGGCGAAGACGACAGGGGTGGGCGATACCGCTTCAATATCGCGTTTTCGGCGCGCGGGCTTTTGGCGCTGGGGCTCGACGAGCAGGATTTGAGCACGTTCCAGCGCGAGTTCGTGCAGGGGATGGCGCACCCGGAGCGCTCGAACGTGCTCGGCGATCGCTACTCGGACGACCCAGAGCACTGGCAATGGGGCAACGAGACCGAGCCGGTCGACGCCGTGGCCATGCTTTACGCACGCAGCGATGAAGAGCTGTTGGAGCGAGCGGCCGAGCTCGAGAAAGCCTTCGACAAATTCGGCATCGGCCGTCGCGTCCAAGACGTGGCGTTGCCGCCCGACGGGCGCGAGCATTTCGGCTTTGCCGACGGGTTGGCTCAGCCGTTCATCCGCGGCAGCGGGCGCAAGCGGAACCCCGGCGACGCCAAGCTGGCGACGGGTGAGCTGGTGCTCGGCTACCCCAACGCCTACGGCTTGGTGAACAGCGTGCCCAGCGCCAAACAACGGCGTGGCACGCGCGAGCATCCATCGCCGGTGCCCGGCACCGACCGCGTGAGCTTTGGCCACAACGGCACCTATTTGGTGCTGCGCCAGCTGCGCCAAGACGTAGCTGGTTTTTGGCGCTATTGCTGGGAAGCCGCCGTTGCCGAGCAGGCGTCCGACCCGGACGAGCGCGCCAAATTGATAGCGGCGCGCATGATAGGGCGGTGGCCTAACGGCGTTGCGCTGGTCGAAGCGCCCGACGCCGAACGCCCGCCGGTTGCGGGGCTGAACGACTTCGGCTTTCGCGAGCGCGATCCGGACGGTTTGCGCTGCCCGTTCGGGGCGCACATTCGCCGCGCCAACCCGCGCGACATGTTCGGTGATGACGCCAAGGAAGGCCTGCACGACGCCAACCTGCATCGTCTCGTCCGGCGCGGTCGCGCCTACGGCCCCAAGCTCGAAGGCAGCATGCCGCGCGTGGACGACGGCGTGGAGCGTGGGCTCTATTTCTTGGCGCTCAACGCCAACCTGCGTCGGCAGTTCGAGTTCGTGCAGCAGACTTGGATCAACAGCTGCAAGTTCGCGGGCCTGTCTGCCGAACGCGACCCGCTGGTGGGCAAGGAAGCTTTCGATTTCGACGATCAGCCGGTGCCGCGCCTGTTCACGGTGCAGGCGCGGCCGGTGCGCCAGCGCTACGAGGGGGTGCCGAAGGTGGTGCAAGTGCGGGGCGGGGAATACTTCTTTCTGCCCGGGCTCCGCGCGTTGAATTTCTTGTGCGACGGGAGTGACTGAGGGTGGGCCGCGCCGACTTGCGCGGGCGCGTGGCGGTCGTGACGGGCGCCGCGAAGGGCATCGGGCGCGCCACCGCCCTCGAGCTCGCGCGGGCGGGGGCCTGGCTTGCTGGCTGCGACACCGACGAGCAGGCGTTGGCCACCACGCTCGCGGAGTGTCGAGCGCTCGGGGCGCGCACGCTGGGCGAGACGGTGGACGTGGGGGACGCCGCGCAGATGCAGACCTTCGCCGAGCGGGTCGAGAGCGAGCTGGGGCCGACGTTTTGCCTGGTCAACAACGCTGGGGTTGGAGTTTCGGGCGGCTTTTTTGCGACCGAAGCCGCCGATTGGGACTGGCTGTTGCGGGTGAACCTGTGGGGCACCATCCACGGCGCACGCTCGTTCGGCCCCTTGATGCAGAAGCGCGGGGCGGGGCGCATCGTCAACGTCGCCTCCGCGTCCGGCTTCTGCAACCTACCCAGCCTGACCGCTTACGGAACCACCAAGTACGCGGTGGTAGGCTTGTCGGAGGCGTTGCGCGCCGAGCTACTACCCTTTGGAGTGATGGTCAGCGTCGTCTGCCCCGGCCTGGTGAACAGCTCCATCCTGGAAACCGCGCGCATCCGCGGCGCGGCCGACCCCGAGGCGGAGCGGCAAGCGCTGACCGAGCTGTACCGGCGCCGGGGCCACGCGCCAGAAAGCGTCGCGAAGGCCATCGTCGGCGCCGCTGAAAGTGGTAAAGCCCTGGTACCCGTGTCGTCCGAGGCCTGGCTGCTCTATGTGCTCAAACGTCTGGCCCCGACGGCCTTGCCCCGGCTGCTGCGGGCTTCGGAGCGGCTGTACCAGAAATGATCGACTCTCAGATGGTGAGCACGCCGGGCGGAATGCTCCACGTGCGGGTCATCGGCACCGGCAAACCGTTGCTTTTGCTGCATGGTTTTCCCGATTCCAGCCTCGGCTTTCGCGAGCTGTGCGAAGCCCTGGCGGCGCGCGGCTTTCGCGCCATTGCGCCCGACTTGCGCGGCTATGGGCTCTCCGACAAGCCACCAGGGTTGGAGCCGTACCGTTCCGCAGCCGCCTTGGCGGACCTGGCCGCGCTAGCGCGCTGGACAGGAGACGAGCCGGTGGCGGTGCTGGGGCACGACTGGGGCGGCACGTTGTCGTACTGCTTTGCCAGCGAGCACCCGGAGCTCGTGAGCAAGCTCGTGGTCATCAACGCGGCGCATCCGGAAAGCTACGCCCGCGCGCTCACCCGTAGCCTGCAGCTGTTGCGCAGCTGGTACATCTTGTTCTTCCAGCTGCGCGGCATCGCGGAGTGGGTGGTGACGAGGCGTTGGGTCTTTCATTGGATGATGAAGAAGCTCGTCGCCAAAAAGGCCGCGCTGAGCGAGGCGCGCATCGACGCGGCGCGGCGAGAGCTGCTGCGGCCGGGGGCAGTGCGGGCTGCCCTCAGCTACTATCGCGCCGCCTTTCGCTGGCCCATCCACTGCCCCCGCATCATTCAGGCTCCGACGCTCATTCTCTGGGGTGACAAGGATCCGGCGCTGGATCCTCGCTTGCTCGACGACCTACCGAGCCGCATCACTTCCGTAACCGTGCACCACGTCGAAGAAGCGGGGCACTTCCTGCAGTGGGACGAGCCGGAGCGCGTCGTGAGCGAGCTGGTCGCCTTCCTCGGTTAGACGAGCTTCGCCGCTTTCGGCGTCAGAAGCCCCGCTACTTGCGCCCCTCCGGGCGCCCTGGGCCGGCTCGAGCGGCCCGAGCCGCGCCGCCGACATGGCCGAGCGTTGGGTATCCCACCTGTTCGGATGAGCAAGCTCGAGGAAGCGCTTGGGTCGCCCGCTCGCGGGCGAATTTTTCAACGTTGTCGGGGCTTCACAAGCGGTGGGTTAGGTCTGTTACGCTTCGGCGCTTCGACCGGGCGTCCGCATGACCACTGTACCTCCGAAGTCTGAAGTCCCAGCCCCCAAGACCGAGGGGAAGCGTCGCGCGAGCGTCCTCGCGCTCAAGCTTTCCGAGATCGCCGAAGCGCTCGACGAGCGGCTCGACGACCCCAACATGGTGCTGGAATTGCTCGTCAACGCCGTCGCCAAGGGCGAGCTGCCGAGCGACGCTTGGGATCGTCTGCACCGCGCGGCGGTTCGCCACGAGAAGGTTTCCGACCTGGCCATGGCCTACGAGCAGGTGGCCACCGACAAGCGCATCAAGCTGCTGACCGGCGAGCAGCAGGTGTTCATCTACCTGCGCGCGGCCTCGTTCTTCCAGGCCGAGCTGGGAGATACCGAAGGCGCCATCGGTTACGCCGAGCGCGCGGCGGCGGCCGTTCCCGGACACGGCGAGGCCTTCGGGCTGCTCGAGCGCTTGTACGGCATGGCCAACAAGCCCGCGCGCTTGGCCGAGCTGTACGTGGACGCGAGCTCGCGCGCGCAGGAGCCGGAGATCAAGCTGCAGCTGCTGCGGCGGGCGGCGGAGCTGGTGCGGGATCTGCCGCAGAGCGACGATCTTTCGATTGACGTCGCGCAGCGCATTTTGAAGTTGGCGCCCGGTGACGAGGACGCGCGCGAAGGCTTGGTGCGCCGTTTGCTGGCGCGCGGGCGTCACAAGGAAGTGGCCGACGTGTTCGAGCACGCGCTGCGGCGCGAGCCCGCGCCCGCAGCCGCCGAAGCGTTGCTGCTGCGTGAGCAGCTGGTCGACTTGTGCTTGGGCACGCTGAAGGACGTGGCGCGCGCGCTCGGGCACATCGAGGGCGTGCTGCAGCTGGCGCCGAACCATCCGACGGCGCTCGCCGCGGCCGAAGGTTTGTTGGAGCACCGCGCGCACGCGCCGCGCGCGGCCGCCGCCTTGTCCGACGCCTACGAACGGTCGGGGCGCATGGATCGAGCGGTCGCGATGCTGAGCTTCGAGCTCAAGCAGGTGCGCGGTCCGCGCCGCGTCGAGGTGCAGCGACGGCTGGGTATTTTGCGGCAAGACGTGCTGTCCGATCCGGCCGGCGCCTTGGAGCTGCTGGGGCCGGTCGTGGCCGGAAACCCGGGCGATGACGACTTGCGCGCGCGCTTCGTGGCGCTGAGCTTGGCCCTCAGCCAGCCGGAGCAAGCGGCGCGCCTGCTCTCGCGCGCTTTGGCCGCCAGCAAAGACAACGGGGTGCGGGCGCGTGTGGGCAGCGACGTGGGGCTGGTTTATCTGAAGACCGGTGACGTCAAGCGAGCCAAGACTGCGTTTCAGCAGGTTCTGGACCTGGGTGAGCGCGGCAACGCCACGCTGATCGCGGCCCGCGAGCTGTGTGAGCTGTGCACCGAGTCGGCGGAACAGAAGCCGCTGCTGACGGCGCTCACGTTGGTGGTCGAGCTGGAGCCGGAGCGCGAAGCTCGCCAGGCGGCGGCGCGGCGGTTGGCGCGGCTCAGCGACGGCGATCCGAAAGAGGTCGAGCGCTCGGTGGTGGCTTGGCGCGCCTTGATCGGCTCGCCCTGGACCGACGAAGCGCTGAAGCGGCTCGAGACGCTGTACCGCGAAGCCAAGGACGAAGACGGCTTGGCCGAGGTGCTGTTCCACCGCGCCGAGCGCACCAAAGATCCCGAGGAGGCGCGCGCGCTCGCGCTGGGCGCCGCCGAGCTGGCCACCGAAAAGGGCCGCAACCCCGAAGGTGCTATCGAGCTGTGGGAGAAGCTGATGGAGCGCTACGGCGCGAGCCCGGACGTGCATCGCCGCTTGATGCCGCTGTTGGTCGCCGCCAAGCGCTTCTTCGAGGTGTGCGAGCTGGTCGAGCAACAGATCGAGTGGGCCGCGCCTGCCGAGCGTCCCCAATTGTGGATGGACTTGGCGGAGCTGCGCATGACGCGCCTCGGGGATCCCGAAGGCGCGCTGCGGGCCTACCAAGAGGCGTTGGCGCTCGAGCCCGGGCACAAGGGCGCCCGCGGCGCCGTGGAAAAGTTGCTGAATCTGCCGGATACGCGCGAGCTGGCGGCGGAAATCTTGGAGCCGGTGTTGCGGCTCGAGCCGCCGTCGTTGGGACTGTTGCGGGTGCTCGAGGTGCGCGCGGAGCTGTCGCAAGACATCGACCAAAAGTTGAGCTTGTTGACCGAAGCCAGCCAGCTGTCGGCGTCGGCGTTGGACGATCCGGAGCGTGCGCTGGAGCTTGCCGGCACCGGCCTGGGCATTGCTCTCCGCGAGCGGCGGGAAGAGCTGGATATGTGGCTGGCGCTCACGCTGGGCGTCGCCGATCAGGGCAGCGCCGCTCATCGCGCGGCGGTGCTGAACGCCGCGCTCGGCTCGGCGGCAGTGGACTCCGCCGCGGTGTTCGAGCTGGCCAAGGCGACGGGCGAGGCCTTCGCTTCGGCCGGTGACTTGGAGCGGGCGGTCGAGCTGTTTCGGCGCGCCTTGGTGTTCGATCCGGGCTCGCGCGAGCTGATGAATCGCGTCGACCGGCTGCTGGCCGAACAGGGCGCACCCGAGGAGCGCTTGGCGCTGTACCAGAGCGCCCTCGAGCAGGAGCTCGATCCGACGCGGCGCCGCGAGCTATTTCATGCGCTGGCCTCGCTGCAAGCTCGCGAGCTGGGCGTGCCGGCGGCAGCGGTGAAGACCTTGCACCGCGCGCTCGGCGAAGATCCCAAAGATCGCACCGCGCACGAGGCGCTGGTGGAGATTTTGGGTCGCCAGGGCGACTTCGACGCGCTTTCCGCCGAGCTCACACGCGCCGTCGAGCTGGAAGGCGGCGACCGCAAGACGTTGACGCTGCTGCGCCTGGCGGAGCTCAGCGAGCGGCGGGGAGACGCCCCCGAGGCGCTGCGCCGCTATCGTGAGCTGTGCGAGGTCACCGATCTGGCCGACGACGTGCTCGAGGCCATCGAGCGCCTGGCGCGCGATCAAAACGACGGCCAGACCGTTAGGCTCACGCTGGAGCGGCGGCTCAGCCGCACGGCGGATCCGGGCGTGCGCGCGGCGCTGCTGGAGCGGCTGGGCAACGCATTTGCCTGGCAGCTGTCGGATCCGGCCGGAGCGGCACGCGCTTGGCTGGAGGGGGCGGAGCTGGCGGAGCAGCTACCGGCGGAGCTGGAGCGCGCACGCCGTTTGTACGAGCGCGTGCTCAGCGTGGATGCCGGCTCGGCCCGCGCGGCGGCGCGTTTGGTCGAGCTTTCGGCGCAAGCCGGCGACTGGGAGCAAGTGCGCGAGGCCTTCGAGGTCGTGCTGCCGACCCTCGAAGAGCGTCATCTGGTCACGCTGTTGCTCGGCCTCGAAGAGCGCGCGGAGTCGAGCGGGGCCGCGCCCGCGTACGTCGAGCTGGTCGATTTGGGCCTGGCGCGAGGGCTGCACGCGGGCAGGGCGCGTCACCTCGGCTTGGCCAAAGCGCGGGCGCTTTCGGGGATGGCGGGCGGCGCCGACGCGGCCGCCAAGTTGTTTCGCTCGCTGGTGCAAACGGCGGGTGACGACGCCGCGCACGAGCTGGATTCGTTCGCGGATTTTCTGCAGCGCGCCCAGCACACCCCCGAGCGCGTGGCCGACTACCGCTGGATGATGGCCGAGAGCGTGAAGCGCGCTCCGACCCCGATCGACCTTTGGCTCAAGTGGGCCGAAGTCGAGGAGCAGCGCTTCGGCGAGCCGGAGCGCGCCTGCGCGTTGTTGGAGCAGGTGGTGGCGACCGATCCGGAACGCACCGACGCTTTGTTCGAGCTGGCCCGGCTGCGCGCGGCTGCCGGCGACGCAAAAGGCGCCGCCGCTGCCCTGCGCGAGCTGTTGCCGCGCGCGGACGCCGAGAGCCGTCCCGCCATTCAGCTAAAATTGGCTGGCATCTTGATCGGGGCGTTGAACGAGGCGGAGGCCGCGCTCGAGCTGGCCGAAAGCGTGCTGGCCAAGAACGCCAGCGACGCCGACGCCCTGCGCATCGTGCACCAAGCGCTGGGCGCGGCGCCGACCCGGACCCGCGCCGCGATGCTGCTGGAGCGCATGGCCGAAGGCTCCGAGGATCCGGACGCGCGCGCCGACGTGATCGAAGCCTTGCTGGCGGTTGCGGCGGCCGACCCGGAGCTGGCCGAGGCGCGCTCCCGCTGGATGCGGCAGTTGCTCGACACCAAGCTCGATCAGCCCGAGGAAGCGCTCAAGCTGGCCCTGCGCGGCGCTGAAGCTGCCCCCGGCGAAGAAGAGCTGTGGGGCGTCGCCGAAGAGATGGCGCGCAAGCTCAACCGCCCGGAGCCGGTGGCCGAGGCGTACACGCGCACCATCGAACGCGAGCTGCCGCCGGCGGTGGCCGAGCGCGTCGGCCGGCGCGTGGTCGAGTTCCAAGAAGAATGGTTCGACGACGGCGAGCGCGTGATCGCGTTGCTGTCGCGCGTGCTGTCGTTGTGCCCGACCGCCGATTGGGCGTTCGATCGCTTGAAGTTGGCGTTCAACGCCCAGGGCCGCTACGCCGAGCTGTTCGAGCTGTACGACGGGAGACTGGCGCGCGACCTGTCGCCTTCGGATCGCGTCGAGCTGTTGCGTGAGGCGGCCATGGCCGCGCGCGATTTTGCCGGCGACGCCGAGCGCGCCATCGAATATTTCGAGCGGCTCAACCGCGACAACCCCGGCGATCAGCGCGTGGAAGCGTCGCTGGAGCGCTTGTACGAGCGCAACGGCAAGAAGCGCCCGCTGATCGATCTTTTGAGCTTGCGGCTGCGCGGGCCGAACAGCAAACCCGCCGAGCAGAACGAGATCTTGGGTCGCGTGACCGCGCTGTGGCTCGACTTGAACGAGCCCAAAGAAGCGCTGTTACTCGCGGCCAAGCTGCTGCTGGCGCCGGGCGGCGAAAAAGACGGGGTAGCGCTGCTGGAGCGCATCGTCGCGCTGCCGAGCTCGGCCAACGCGACCGTTGCCGACGCGCCCAGTGTGCGCGTCGCGGCCGCGCGCCTGCTGTGCAAGCACTACCGCGTCCAAGAGAGCATCGTCGACGTCGTGCGCATGCTCGAGATCGAGGCTGACGGCTCGCCGCCGGCGGAGCGCGTGCCGCTTTTGGACGAGGCGGTGGAGCTGCGGCTGGGCACCTTGGCGGATCCGACCGGCGCATTCGAGACGCTGTCCGGCATAGTGGCGCTCGTTCCCGACGACCGCGAGCAGCGCGCGCGGCTGGCCAAGCTGGCGGCGGAGCTTTCCGTGCTCGAGCGCCGCGCGGAGGTGCTGCGCAGCGTCGCGCTCGGACCGGTGAGCCAGGCCACGCGCGGCAGCCTGTTTTTGGAGGCCGGTGCGACCTTCGAGCAAGGCCTGGAAAACCGTCCCGCGGCCGCGGATTTGTATCGCGGAGTGCTCGGGCTGGCCGAGGCCGAGCGCGCCGACGCTTTGGCCGCCGCCCGCGCGCTGTCCGGCATTTTACGGGGCGAAGGCACGCCCGAAGAGCTGGCGTCGGTGTTGGAGCGCTTGGCCGAGCTGGCCCCGGCCGCGCCCGAGCGGCGCCTGGCGCTGGGCGAAGCCGCCGACGTTGCCCTGTCCAAGCTCGGAGATCCGGCGCGCGCCATCTTGAACCTCGAGGCGCGGCTGAAGCTGGGTGGCGACGACGTCGAAGCCATCGACGCTTTGTGCAAAGCGCTCGAGCGCGCGCGACGCTTCGAGGAGCTGGTGGTAGCGCTGGAGCGTCGCGCCGAGCTCAGCGAAGACGAAGACGCGGCCCGCAACGATCGCACCCGGGCCGCGCACCTGCTGTCGCGCGCCCTCGAAGACCGACCACGCGCGATTGCGGCCTTCCGGCGCGTGCGCAGCCTGCACGGCCGTTCGCCTCAACTGTTCGAGTCGCTCAAAGAGTTGCTAACCGAGGAGCAAGACTTCTCCGCGCTGGCCGAGCTGTACGACGACGAGGTGGAGCACGAGAGCGACGCCGAGCGCCGCCGCGGCCTGTATTTGGAGCTGGGCGCCGTTCATCGCCACCACACCGGTGAGCTGCTGCGGGC
This sequence comes from Myxococcales bacterium, assembly GCA_040348565.1. Classification (GTDB taxonomy): domain Bacteria; phylum Myxococcota_A; class Polyangia; order Polyangiales; family Polyangiaceae; genus PMG-095. Next base: position 9,310 of record JBEQSW010000126.1, read on the forward strand.
TTTGCAGGCGTTCGTGGTGGCGCGTGACTGGGAGCGCGCGATCGAGGTGGCCGGGCTGCAGCCGGCAGATGCCGCGCTGGGGCTGTCGGTGGTGGAGCGCCTGCGCGACTTGGCCGTTCGCGCGTTCGAGAGCGAGCACGCGCCCGAGGCGCTGGCGGCGGCTGACTGGGCCGTGCAAGAGCTGTGCGATCGCCGTTTGGAGCGGGGCGAGTACGAAACTGTGGTTTCCGAGCTGCTGGACGCGGCCAAATTGCCATTCGCCGTCACGCGCCAGCGCGAGCTGCGGCGCGACGCCGCTTGCCTGTGCTCCGATCGTCTGGACGACAACCAGAGCGCGATTCAGCTGTTCAACGAGTTGCTCGCCGAAGAGCCAGGCGACGAGGTGGCGCGCGCTTCGGTCACGCGGCTCTCGCTGCTGCTCGAGGAGCAGGGGCTGCACGCCGAGATCGTGGCTTTGTGGGAGGCGCAGGCCAAAGCGCGTCAAGAGCGCGGCGACAGCGCGGGCGCGGCGCTGCTCTACGCTCGCGCCGGCGAGAACGCCGAGCAGCGGCTGCTCGATCGCAAGCGCGCGATCGCCAATCACGAGGCGGGTGCCAAGCTGGGCGGCGAGGCGTCGCTGTCGGCGTTGGCTCGCATTTTCCGCGAGCAAGGCGAGCTGCCGCGCGCCGCCGACGCCCTGGAGCGGTTGCTGCTGATCGAGAGCTCGGAGCTGGTCGCCGAGCGGGCGCTAGAGCTTTTGGCGGTGTACCGGGAGCTTAGCTCGCCCGAGCGCGCGCGACCGGCGCTGGAACGCGCGGCGCGGCAAGCGATCGACGCCCAAGCGGTACGCGCGTCCCTGGCCACGCTGTACCGTGAGCTGTCGGACCACGCCGCGCTGGCGTCGTTGCTCGCCGACGAAGCGGGCCGCACCTCCGACCGCCGGCAGCGCATTCAGCTGCTGCGCGACGCCGCCGAAATACAGCTCGTACATCGTGACGATCCGGCGCTGGCGGCCCCGCTGCTCGAGCAGGCCATCGAGCTCGATCCGGACGACCAGAAGCTGCGACTGCGCTTGGCCCAAGCCTTGTTTTTGGCCAGGCGCTACCCGGACGCGCAAGGCGTGCTGCGCGAGCAGATTCAGCGCTATGGCGCCCGGAAGCCGAAAGATCGCGCGCTGGCTCACTTTCAGCTCGCGCGCGTGCTGCTGGCCAGCGGCGAGCAAGGTGAAGCCCTGCGCGAGCTGGACGCCGCCTCCAAGATCGATCCGGCTCACCCCGGCATCATGCAGATGCTCGGCCGCGTCGCGATGGAGCAGGGCGAATTCGATCGCGCCGAACGCATGTTCCGGTCGTTGATGCTGGTCGTCGGGCGCGACGAGGATCCGGAAGCACCGAGCAAGACGGAGGCGCTGCTGTCGCTGAGCGAGCTGTCGGTGCGGCGCGGCGACGAGGCACGCGCGCAAGAGCTGATCGAGTCGGCGTTCGAGACTTCTTCCGAGAATGGTCGCGAAGCGCTGGCGCTGGAAGCCGCGCTGCGCAACCGCGGTCGACACGATTTGCTGGCGCGCGCGCTGCAAAGCCGGCTCGAGCAGGTGCTGTCGCCGGCCGACGCCGCCAGCGCCTTGGCCGACCTCGTCGTGCTCCACGCCGAGCACCTGGGCGGGCTAGAGCAGAAGCGCGAGAGCTTCCGCGAGCGCGCGCTGGTCATCGAACGCTCGTTGAGCGACACCCCCGAGAGTAGTGGCGATCAGGCCTGGTCGGCCCTCGGGCGCATCTACGACCATTTGGGTGAAAAGGACGCCGAAGCTCGCATTTTGGAGCAGCGCTTGTCGCACGCTGGGTCCGGAGCGCCGCCTTCCGACCCGGATCTGTATTTCCGCTTGGCCAAGACCAAGCTGAGCCAACCCACGACCGTATCCGAGGGCTTGGCCTTGTTGGGCAAGGCGCTCGACCTGCGATTCGATCCGGCTCAGGCCGGTCGCGCGTTGCAGGGGCTGTCCGTCTCGGACGCCCTGCTGCCCGAGCTGTCGGCGCTGCGCGAGCGGCTGGCGCGGGCGCTGGGCGACGCACGAGGCCTGGCGGAAGTCTTGGTGCTCAAGCTCGCTCAACCGGGCGCCTCCGGCGACGCGTTGCGCGAGTTGTTGGCCGCAACCGGCGAGCTGGGCGACGTCGATCTGGCCCAGCGCGGCCTGGTGGCGGTGTTGAACAACGAGGCGGCCGAGCTGTCTCCACGCGAGCGCGGCGACGCGCGCCTCACTTTGGCGAGCATTTACGCTCAGCAGGGCGACGCAGGTAAGAGCCTGGACCTGCGCGAGCAATCGCTGTCGGCGTTGCCGGCCGAGGAGCTGCGCGAGTTCACGCTGGCCTTGGCGCAGGAGGCGGCCGGCATCGAAGGCGAGCAAGCGCGGGCGGTGCGTCTGTACCGCGCCCTGCACGAGCAAGAGCCGCGCAACCCCGAGCTGTGGCAGCCGCTTTTGTACTTGCTGCGCGCCACCGGGCAGCTGAGCGAGCTGGCTGAGCTCTTGGGCGAGGTGAGCCACGAGGTCGACGATCCCGCGCAGCGCAGCCAGCTGCGCCTGGAGCGCGCCGATTTGCTGCTGCAAACGCCCGGCAACGAGGAGCCGGCGATCAAGGCTCTGTTCGAGGTCATCAGCGACGACCCGTCCTGCATCTCGGCGGTGGCGCGTCTGCGCGAGCTGCTGGTGGCCACGGGACGCGACGCGGAGCTGGCCACGTTGCTGTCGGCGGAGCTCGACCGCGCCAAGGATCAGAACGACGTGGCGCGCGTGGTCGCGCTATCGCTCGAGCTGTCGCGCCTGCTCTCCGACAAGCGCCAGCTGGATGCGGCTCTGGAGGTGTGTCGCGCGGCCCTGCAGTGGTCGCCCGACGACGCGGAGCTGCTGCAAGCTTCGCTGGGCTTGGCCGAAAAGCTGGGCGATCCGCAGCTGATCGCCGACGCGATCGAGGGCTTGCTGCGAGTGCAAGCCGGAGGAGAGGCGGCCAGCCTCGGCCGCCGCTTGGCAACGCTGCGTGAAGAGTTGGGCGATCGCGAAGGAGCCGAGCGCGCTTTGGAGGCCAGCTTCTCGGCCAATCCGCGCGATTCGTCGCTGCGCGACCTTTTGATCGTGCGCTACACGGAGCGCGAGGACTACGGCAAGGTCGCCGGTTTGCTGAACGTCTCGTTGCGCGAGCGCGGTGACGACGCGCGCCTGCTGGATCGTCTGGTCGAGGCCTACCGCGCCGCCGATCAACCGGAAGCCGCCCTGAAGGCGCTCGAGAGCTTCATGGGGACGGCCAGCCAAGACGCTACGCTGCTGCGCAAGCGGGCGCAGCTGTTGAGCGAGCTGTCGCGCGAAGAAGAAGCGGTTAGCGCTTTGGAGCAGGCCTACGCGGTGGATCCGTCTTTGGCCTCGGACCTGATCGACGCCTTGGAGCGGGCGATTGCTCGCGCCGAGCCGCCGGAAGATCGCCGGCTCACCCTGAGGCTGGTCGAGCTCTTGGAAGCCGCCGGCGACGCGCTGGGCGCCCGCGCCCGCTTGTCCGAGTTCGTGCGCGAAGTGCCGGAAGACATCGAGGCCTTGCGCCGCTTGGCGGAGCTGTCCACCCGCACCGGCAACGCCGAGCACGCCGTCGCCACGCTCACACGCCTGGTAGAAGCCGAAAGCGGCGACGAGCTGGTGCGCGACGCCCTACGCCTGGCCGACGCCTGCGAGCAGCTGGGCCGCCCCGAAGACGCGCGCGCCGGCTTGGAACGCGCGCTCGAGGTCGACCGGCGTCGCCCCGATCTGCGACTGCGCTTGCAGAACGTGTACAGCGCGCTCGGTGCGGTGCGCCAGCTGTCCGACATGCTGCTGGAAGACGCGCAGAACGCCAAGGATCCCAACGAGCAGAAGCGGTTGTTGTTGCGCGCGGGTGAGCTGTTGCTCGGCACCGAAGGTCAGGCGGCGGCGGCCGTGCGCATCTTGGAGATGGTGCGCGAGCAGGATCCGGACAACATCGACGCGGTGGTGCAGCTGTCGCGCGCCTACGGCGCCAGCCAACGCAGCGACGACGCGCTGGCGTTACTGACGACGGTGGCCGAGGCCTACAAGGGCCGGCGTATCAAGGCGCTGGCCCAGGTCTTCCAGGAGATTGCCAATCTGCACTTGCAGGACGGCTTCTTGTCGGACGCGCTGTCGGCGCTCACGCGCGCCTTCGAGCTCGATCCCAAGAACGGCAAGCTTGCCATGCAGCTTGGCACTCAAGCGCTCGAGATCGACGAGGACGAGACGGCGCAGCGCGCCTTCCGCGGCATCGCGATCATGAAGGCGCCCGAGCCCGGCTCGAACGACGGCGCGACCACCGAAATGAAGGCCGACGCCAACTACTACCTGGCGATGCTGGCCAAAAAAGCGGGCGACCCGCGCAAGGCCAAGGTGCTGGCCACCAAAGCGTTGTCAGAGAATCCGGATCACGCCGCGGCCCGAGCACTTTTGGCCGAGCTGTGATAGAGGCGAGCCGCCATGAAGCGAGAGAAACGTCTAACGAAGCGCGAGAAGAAGGAACAAGGCGGGGCAGGGCACAAGCACGAGCAGGGGCACATTCACTGCATCGCGTGCGGTCGCCACATCGACCCGAGCGAGTTCTCGCTCGCGCCGCCCAGCGCCATCGTGATCACCTGCGAGCACAAGTCGCAGTTCCCGTCGTGCGCCACCTGCGAAGTCACCTCGCGCTACCTGGTGGCCGAGCATGACCGCACCGGCAAGCCCGTAAACACTGCCGCCGCCTATCACTGACCCAGCGGCTGGCACCACGCAGCCCACCAGAGATACATCACATCTGGGGCTGCCGCGCCGCAGCTCCCTTGCAGAAACTCCCGTAGCGTCGCCAGGCCACCCCGCGCGAGCGCTTCGGGCTGCTGGCGTTCTGACAGCCCCTCTCGAGAGCCCCAGATTTTACAGGGAGGACGGGAGGACGGGAGGCGAGAACGCATTTTTGTTTTTGGAGGACCAAAACCAAAAATATTTCCCCCGGGAGCAAGCTAGAGGGGCTCAGCCCGCGACGCTGCTGCAGACTCGCTGGCGGCAGCGCGAGCCCAAAATTCTCGCCTCTGTCTCGCCCTCCCGTCCTCCCGTCCTCCCTGTGAAAAAATCTCGATCGTACGAGGTGGCCTTTCGCCGCTACAGAAGCTTCTGCGATTCAGGCTGCGATTTGGCAGCCCAGGAGGTCATGAACGCTGAGACGCAGCCCACCGCGCAGAAACTTTCCTGGCGACGCAGCAGTTGTGCGGCGGGACGAGTGTCAGCCCCTGTCGAGCCAGCTGAGGGCGCCGCGGTACATTTCGGTTTTCTTTTCGAGCGGCGTTTCGTGGCCCATGTTGCTGGGCGTGACCACCTTGGTCGGGACGCCGGCTTTTTGCAGCCACGCTTCGACCTGGTGGGTGCCTTCGATCACGCCGTCGTGCTCTCCAGTAATGAGGAACACGCGACGCACGCGGTTTTTGGCCGAGCCGAGCGCCTCCAAGCCGGGGCCGCCCCAGTACTTGGAGTTGGCGGCCAGGATCAACCAGCGGTTGAAGGTGCGAGGCTCGCGCACGCCGACGTTCATGGCGGCGTAGGCGCCTTCGGAAAAGCCGATGAGCGTGTTGCCCCACAGCTGCACCCGGCGCCCGTACTTGTCGCGCAAGGCGTTGATGGCGGCCATGGTGGCGTGGTGCGCGCTGGGCCAGTTGTTGTCCCACGCGCGGCCGTCGCCGTAGGGCACCGGGCCGCTCGGGCACACCAGCCAGCCGTAGCGGCGCGCCAAGCTCGCCCAGCGCCGGCAGTCGGCCTCGGGGTGACCGCCCCGGCCGTGCAGGTAGACGATGACCGGCTTCAAGCCCAGCCGACCCTTGCCCTGCGGCTCGAAGTAATAAGCCGGTGCCGCGCCGGGTAGGTCGATCTGCCGCAGCCCGCCACCCACCGAGCGATCGTCGGGATCTTCGCGCTCTTTGTCGCGGCGCTCGTCCTTGTGGACGGCTTCCTTCGGAGTCTCGGGCTCGTCGACCTCGCCTTGCTCCTTCAGCGAGGCGAGCGACGTCTCTTCGTTGTCCTCGTCATCCGTCGGCGAAGGGATGGTGAGGCGCTGGCCGGCTTTGATCTTGTCGCGCCGGGTCATGCCGTTGGCCTTGCACAGCGCGGCGATGCTGATCTGATAGCGCTTGGCGATCTTGCCCCAGGTTTGGCCGTCGGTGACGACGTGCTCTTTGCCGACCGCGGCGCCGGTGGCGAGCAAGAGCGAGCAGCAAAGCGCGATTCGGGGCCAAAAGCGCATGAAACCGTGCGTAGCATATCCCAGAGCGGGGCGGCCAGTTTGGGAGGAGCGCGGGGGCCCCGAGACCCACCCGGCTAGCGCCAGAGCTCGACCCCGGTCGCGACCAGCCGCACCTCGTGGGCCGAGCCGTCCGGGGCTTTATCGGCGAATTTGGCGCCTTCGCTCTCAAGATGGGCCACCAGCTCCGGCTTGACGGCTCGGCTTTCCACCTTGGCTTGTACGCGAGCCTTGGAGCCGGCGGAGTCGGTGGGCACGAAGAAGCCGTAGTCTTTGAACGTGACGCGGCAACCGGGTGCGGCCGGGTCTTGGGCTTCGCTCAGCTCCATCCAGCAACCCTTGCGGGTGCAAGCGCGGCGGACCTCACCTTCGACGAGCACGTTCTGGTCGGCGAACTTGTCGGGCGACTTGAGCACGTCTGCCAGCGCTACCGCCGCGCCCCCGCCGCTGAGCGGAGCCCCGAACGCCTTGCGGGCGCTGACCGCCGACGGCGCGGGCACGGGTGCCGCGGCCTCGGCCGCCGATCCGGCGACGGTGGAGGTCTTGCAGCCGACCAGCGCCAGGAGGAAGAAACCAGCCACACTTCGAGCCAACATCGTCGAGCAGTATAGCGCTCCACGGCCCGCCGTGCTGCCAGAGCCAGCGCCTATTCTGGCGGTACTTCGCCCTTGCCGGGCAGGTGGAAGCGGAACGCGATGTAGCCCGATAGGTATTCGTCGACCGCGCCACCCGCGATGTACGACACCCTGTTGGTCGGCAGCGGGTTGAAGTTGAACGCGTAGCGCAACCAATCGAAGCCAGCCACCAGGTCGAGCATGGGGACGAGGCGGTAGCCGACGGTGACGCCGCCCTCGAGCGACGACGTCTTGACGTTGGGGAACCAGACCTTTTGCAGCCCGCCCGTGTCGCTGACGAACCGCTTACCCAAGCGGGCGCCGGCCATGAAATCGCCGAAGCGGAACATGCCGTCGAGCCCGACCTTGACGTACGAATACTTCACGTCGGGGATGAGCGGGTAGACGCGCGCGACGCCGTCCGGGCCGACCACTGGCTTTTCGTCACCCTCCAGGATGAAGGAGTGCTGCCCGTAGGTGCCCGTCAAGCCGAGCATGTGCTCGCCGATGGGGAAGCGCAAACGCGCACCGACATAGAACGACTGCGCGTTGGTCCGCAGCGTCTTCTGATCGGCCCGACCCTCGCCGTAGATCGACTGAGTCGCGATCGTTCGTTCGTAGCCGCCGGTGATGCCGATCCACTCCGCGGGGCCCTGCATGACGTGGGACAGCGGAAACCAGTTCAGGTCGATGAACAGGGATGGACCCAGCGGAAGCTCGTACTTCAGCAGCTGGTCGAAGCCTTGTTTCGGGCGCACGTCGGCGAGCGTGTCGTGGAACGTGAACGTGCGGTGCAAGGGCCGCAAGCCGGCCGTGACGTCGAGCGGCGAAAGGCCAGCCTTGGCGTCACTGGTGGACGCGCTGGCGGAGGCTTCCGCGTCGCCTTTCGATTCTTCGTCTTCTTTCGCCTCGTCGGCGGGCGGCTCTTCTTTCTTTTCTTCCTCGCTGCCCTTGGCTTGACCAACGGCGGCCGCGACGCTGGAGGCGCCCGACTTTTCGATGTTGCTCTTCAGCTTGGCCGGCGCGCCCTTGATCTCGACTTCGTCGATCAGCTTGCCGTCGGCGCCGTTCAGCACTTTGAGTTTGACGCCGCCTTTGCTCACCTTGCCGGTGATGACGACGTTCACGCCGAGCCCCTTGGCCGAGTCGGCGATGGCGCTTGGCTTGGCGCTGCCTTTCACGTCCTCGGCATCGGTGACCTCGTAGCCGCCGTCTTTCTTCAGGGCCTCGATGAAGGCGCTGCGCGCGTCATCGCTCTTGGCACCCTCGAAAGCGCCGACGGCGACCTTGGCCTTTGCGGAGGACTGAGCGTGCGCGTCGGTGACCAGGAGTGCCTGGGACGATGCGACTGCGGTAACTAAGGTACTGAGGAAAAAACCGACGCGGAGCGTGCCACCCAAACGCGCAATCACCTTCATGTGCCCCCCGCGACGCAGTTCACGTAGGTCGTCAAGCAGGTCTGATCGGCGGCGGGCAGGGCGGTGGGGGCCGGCATCACCGTGCCGCAGGTACCTTGCATGTCCGTGACTTTCTTGAGCAGCCAGCTGTTGGCGGGCGTCGCGCTATCGATCAGTTTGTCACCCGTGGGGCAAGGTCCGGGGGTGGAGCCCATGTGCTCGGCGGGTTTGTCCTTGAGCCGTGCCGACACGCCCATCGTTTCGAGATCGAGCGTGCCCGAAAGCTTGGTGACCGAGCCATGACAAATTTTGCACTGGCTCGTGAAGATGGTGGTCACGCAGGAGGTCTCGCAGGCCGCGAGCGAGCTGCCGCCGCCGGCGGCGCCGCCGGTGCCCGCGCTGCTGCTCGAGCCGGCCGTGCCGCTGCCGGTGCCGGCGGTGGGCGTGGGCGCTGGGTAGACGTCCGCGTGCTCCAGATCTCCAGGTTCGGGACAACCCACCGCGAACAGCCCGAACAGGCCGGCGCCCACCCCCGCCACCAGCGCGCGAGCCCGCCGTGCGCGCGAACGCCTCAGCGCTTCGCGTTCGGCGTGGGTTGGGTCTTCAACATCGAACGGGGGAAACTGTCGCTCTTGCACTCGAAATCCTCGACCTTGCTTTGGCTCTAGTTGCGTGATGGCGAGCCAAGTGACCCACGCGGCCGGCGAACGAGCCGGCCTTGCAAGACCGGATGGCGGAAGGACGTAACAACAAAGCAGCCGGTCTCGTAAAGCATGAAATGCGCTCGACTAGGCCTTTTCTTCCAACGATCCTCGCTTGATGCATTGGGTGACCGCCGTTGCCCAAAATGGGTCAGATTTCGCCCGGACACGGATATGCTGAAGCGATCCGATGCACCGCTTCGAACGAGACGAGCTCAAGCTTTCGCGCCCTCAGGCTTTCGTGGATCGCCGCGCGATTCGTTTTCAAGACATAGACGCTGCCGGCATAATTTTTTACCCGCGAGTCTTGGAGATGTTCCACGACACCTATGCCGCGTTTCTCGCATTCGCAGGCTCTCCGCTGCCCGAGGTGCTGCGGAATGGAACGTGGCTGGCGCCGGTTCGGCACGCCGAGGCCGATTATTTCAAGCCGCTGCGCTTCGGTGATCCGGTGAGCGTCGAGATCTGCCGGGCCCACTTGGCCGAAACCGAGGCAACCCTTGGTTATCGCATCGCGCGCGCCGAAACCGCCGAGGTGTGCGTGGTGGGGCAGGTGGTCCATACGTTCGTGGACCGGGCCAGCTTCAAGCGCACGCTCATCCCGGAGGGTGTGCGGCAAGCGCTCGAGCGCATCGAAGCTGGCGCCTGACTGGTCCGAATCGAGACGGCTGAAGCGAAGCTTCAGCGCTCGGTGGGCTCGGGGAAGGCGGCTCCATACTCTTCGCTGGCCGCGCGCCGATCGACCTTGCCGGACAAGGTGAGCGGCAGGCTCTTGGCGATCAGGGCACGCCGCGGAAGCTTGTGGCGTGCCAGGCGGTCCGCCAGTAACTGCGCCAGGTGAGCGGGCTCGCCCAGCGTGGGGTCGGCCGTGACCAGGACGGCCGTGACCACCTGGCCAAAGCGAGCGGAAGGCGTGCCGAAGACACAAGCCGCCTGCACCCCGGGCAACGCCGCCAGAGCGGCCTCGACCTCCAGCGGATCGACGTTCTCGCCGCCGCTGATGATCACGTCGTCTCGGCGACCGCGCACGTACAGCTCGCCGTCCGGGCCCAGCTCGCCGTGGTCGGTCGTGACCAGAAAGCCGTCGTCGGTGAGCCCAGCCGACGTTTCGCCCAGATAGCCGGAGAATAGCGATGGCGCCCGCACCGCGATCCGATCTTCGTCGAAACGCAGCCTGACCCCCGGCAGCGGATGGCCGGAGCTGACGACGCCGTTCCGCTCCGGCAGTGGCTCGAAGCGCTCCGCGTAGCGGCGCGTCACGACTTGCGAGCCCGTCTCGGTCAAGCCGTAGCTGGTGAGCAACGGCACGCCTGCCGCGTGGGCACGCCGGGCCAACGCCGGCGAACAGGCAGCGCCCCCGACCAGCACCGCTCGCAAGCTGGATGCTGGTGCAAAACCGGCGTCGAGCAAGGCCGCAAGCACGCTCGGCACCAGCGAAACCAGCGTCGCGGACTGCGCGGCCTGGGCCAACGCGGAAATGCTTTCGAGCACGCCGTTCGGCCCTGGCTCGAACAACAGCACGCTCTGCCGCGCCGCCAGGCAGCGAATCACGATCGAGAGCCCCCCGGTGTGAGCCAGGGGCACGCAAAGCAGCCAGCGATCCTGGGCTTGCCAGCCCAAATTGCCCGCGGAAGCGTGGGCCGAAGCCAACATGGCGCGCCGGCTCAGCTCGACCAGCCGCGGAGTGCCGGTGGAGCCGGACGTGGGAAGGAAGACCAGCGCCGCCGCGTCGTCGACTGGCGGCAGCCGTTGCTCGTCGAATGGCGCGGACGCGACGGGGGGAACCTCGGTGGCGCCGGCGCGGGCGATGGCGGCGCTGCGCTCGCCGGGCGTGGCGCGCGTATGCAACGTGAGCACCGGGGTGCCGGTGGCCAGCGCCGCGTACAACCACAGCAGGCTTTCAGCGTCGGCGCGTGGCGTGAGCGCGAGCACCCGCGGTCGAGCCGCGGCGAGTGCGGCCGCGCGCGGAGCCGTGCGCTCCGCTGCGGCTCGAAAGGAGACGGCTTCGCCGCCGTCCACGAACGCAACCGCATCCGGAGACTCACGCGCGGCCGCAAAAACCGACAGCAAGCTCACGTCACCCCGAGCTCCGCCGGCAGGCCCAGGCCGGGCTGGGTCCAGGTTTCGAGCCAACCCGCGTTGACCGGCGTGGCGAGGTTGCGCCAAGCCGCGAGCCCGCCGTGCGCAGCCAAGCCGTGCGCGAGCCCGGCCGGCAAAGCCAGCGCCAGCGCCGCGGCCGCGCGCCAGGCGAAGGGCCCATCGAACGAATGCGAGACGACGACGCCTACGCCTAGCTCTCGCGCGCATTGGGCGAGCCGCCAACAATGAGCTAGGCCGCCGAGAGTCATGGGCTTGAGGACCAGGCAGCTCGCTCTTCGTTCGTGCACCAGCGCGATGGTGGCCGCCTCGTCCAGACCCTGCAGCGATTCATCGAGCGCGAGCGGCAATGCTCCGACCAGCTCCGAGGGCACGACTCCCGGCTCTTCGAACAGCTCGATACCGATGCGGGCCAAGGTCGGCCAAGCTCGAGCGATGTCGTCCGTGATCAGAGCGCCGTTGGCGTCGAGCCGCAAGCTGACCTGCGCGCCCAGCCGGTCGCGCACGGCCTGCACGCCCGACAGCTCGCGGTCGAGCAGACCCTCGGCGCCGAGCTTGAGCTTCACGTGACGAAAGCCGCCCCGCACCGCCTGGTCGGCGTCTTCGGCGAGCGCGTCGGAGCTGGCCGGTCCCAGCAGCTGCGCCAACGGGCGCGTGCCGTTAGCGGCGCCGCCCAGCAACACTGGCGCGGACGCGCCTGCGCGCTGACCGAGAAGGTCGAGCGCCGCCGTTTCGAGGGCCATGCGCGCCGAAGGCAGGCTCGGGGGCAGCAGCGCGGCCACGGCGGCGAGCGCCGACCAGGCTGGGAGCTCGAGCGCTTCTTGCAGCAGCGAGGGGTCGAGCGCGTCCATCGCCGCTTCGACTTCTCCGAGCGTGTCGGGTGAATAGCCGGGGAGGGGCGAAGCCTCGCCAACGCCGCGCCGGCCTTGCGGATCGGTCAAGGTGACGAGCAGGGTTTCGCGCTCGGGCCAACGGCGGCGCGCGTCTTGGGCACCCGGTGTGCGAACCGTGACGCGCCGCCGCTCGAGCTTCACGAGCTGCTGCCCGGTGCGTGTGCCACCATGCGCAGGTGGTCGAGCGCGATGCCGAGCGCGAACAGCAAGCCGAACAGCAAGAGCAGCTTGGCCGTCCCGGCCAGCCGCGCGTTGAGCTCACGACCCTTCTCGCGGGCCACGGCGCTCATCAACTTTCGTCCGAGCGGCAAGGTGAGCAAGGGCAACAACACCCAGCGACCACCCGCCGAGCTGGTCGCCAGAAACAGCGGGACCGCGTAGGAAACGGCCAATAATATGCCGTATTCGTAGCTGGCGGCCTTCGCGCCCCAGCGCACCGCCAGCGTGCGCTTGCCGACGCGGGCGTCTTGCTCGTGATCGCGCAGGTTGTTGACGACCAAGATGGCGGTGGCCAGCGCTCCGACCGGCAGTGAGCACCACAGTGCCAGCTCCGGCACGCTGCCGATTTGCACGAACACGGTGCCACACACCGCTACCAAGCCGAAGAACACGAACACGAATACGTCACCCAGGCCGTTGTAGCCGAGCGGATACGGGCCGCCGGTGTACGCGATGGCCGACAAAATCGAGGCGATGCCGATGGCGAGGATGGCCGGCCCCGCCACCGCCGTCAGGTAGCAGCCGAGGAAAAGCGCCAGCGTGAACACCACCAGCATGCCGCGCTTCATCAGCGCGGGCGTGATCAATCCCGCTTGCACGGCGCGCGTCGGGCCGAGGCGCTCGGCGGTGTCGGCGCCCTTTTCGTAGTCGTACACGTCGTTGGCGAAATTGGCGCCGATTTGCAGCAAGAGCGCGCCGCCCAGCGCCGCCAGCGCCGGACCCAGTCGAAAGCCGCCCAGCTCGAAAGCGCAGGCGCTGCCGACCACGACCGGCACGCTCGCCGCGCTCAACGTCTTGGGTCGAGCGGCCAAGATCCAGCTGCCGACGAGGGAAGGGCGCGGTGGAGAGAGGGACGACGCGGTAGTCACGGGGTGCGTTCTCGCAGCAAGAGCCCGGAGATGAGCTCCGGACGTTCGAGCAGTAGGTTGTGCCCGCCGCCGGCGGCAATGGTCAAGCGCGCGCCGGGGATGATGCCAGTAAGCTCACGTCCGAGCGCAGCGAATTTGAGGTCGCGCTCGCCGACGACCCAATCCACCCGGCTCCGTACGTGCGCCAATGGGGGCCGTAAATCGGGCATTTCTGCCAAACCATGAGCGATCAGACTTTGGGCAAGCCCTTCGGCCTGGTGGCGCAACCGCTGCTCGCGCTGCGCGGCCTTGACCGCCTCGGGCAGGTCGCCCTGCGACGCCCACAACGGCAACGCCTGCCAGGCGTCGACGAACGCGGTCAGACCCCGCTGGCGCAGCAGGGCCACGAAGCGCGCGTCACTGGCGCGCCGTTCGTCGCGCTCGGCCTGGGTGCGTAGGCCCGGGTGCGCCGAGACGATGATGGCGTGCCGGAAGCGGTCCGGATAGCGCGCCAAAATCCCGAGCGCGAAGCGTCCACCCAGTGAGTAGCCGAACAGCCCGTCACAGCCTTGGCCGAGCGCGGCCAATCGATCGACTTCGTCGTCGAAGCCGCCGACGACGGGCGTATCCAGATGGCCCCCGAGGGTGGGCGCTAGCGAGCCTTCGGGCGCCGCGAGCCCGGCGAGGCTGCGCGGGCTGCCGGTGAAACCGTGCAACAGCAGGTAGCGCACGTCAGCTTCGGGCCTCGGCGGGAGCGCTAGCCAGCGCCGAGAGAATGCGCTGGCGCAGCTCGGCGGCGCTGTGCGGCTCGACCCGCAGGTGCACGAGCGTCGCTTCGCTTTGCGTCAGCGCACGCGCGATGACGGACGTGACCGCATCGGGCGTTTTGGGTGCCTCGTAGCGGAGGCCGAACAGCGCCGCCGCGTGCGTTAGCTCGCGACGGGGTGGCGTGAGCCAGAGCTCGGCGGCCGCAGGCTCGCCCGCGTACAGCTTTTCGACCGGCAATTGGTCGAAAATGCGGCCGCCCGCGTTGTCCACGACCGCGATGACGAGCGGAGTTTTGACGAGAGCCACCGCGGCGAGCCCGCCCAAGTCGTGCAGCAAGCTGACGTCGCCCAAGAGCAGCAGCGTTGGCGCACCGCTGGCGATGGCGCTGCCGATGGCGCCCGACACCAAGCCGTCGATGCCGTTGGCACCGCGCTGGGCCGTGACGCGCACGCGGGCGGCGGTGGTGACGTACGCATCGACATCGCGGATGGGTAAGCTGTTGCCGAGGGCCAACACGGCGCCTTCGGGCAAGCCGGCCAACACCGCCTTCACGGCCGCTCCTTCGCTGAGGGGTTCGCCGGCTGCTTGCAGGGCAGCCTCGACTAGCGTTTGGCAGCGGCCGTGCGCGGCGCGAAGCTCGGGCATGAAGGGCGCCGTCCGCGGCGCCGCCTTCGAGCGCTTCAGCTCGGCGATCAGCGAGAGCAGGCCTTGCTCCAAGTCGCCACTGGCGACGAGCTCGGCGCTACCGAGCGCGTCGGGATAACCGTGCTGGGCCAGCACGATGCGGCGAGGCACCTGCGCGGCCCAGCGCTCGAAGGCCGAAGACGTGGGCGTTTGCCCGAGGCAGAGCAGCAGCTCCGGCCGAAGACGCGCGGCCACGCTGGGCGCGCTGAGCAGCCAATCGAACAGCGGATATGCTTGCTCGGACGCGGCGCCGGCGAAGCGAATTTGACTCGAAGCTTCGGCAAAGATGGGCGCGCCGCTGAGCCGACCGAGCTCGCAGATCAGCTCCGACAGGTTTTTGCCGTAGGCCGGCAGGGGGCCGACCACGATGCAAGCCGAAGCGGCTTCTGACAGCGTTCGTGCCGTCGCGGTAACGGCGTCGTTGGCCAACAGGGCTTGCGGAGCGGTACGAGCGAGCGGGCGCGCCAACAGCGCGTCGACTCGAGCTTGCAGGGCGCGCTCGGCTTCGTTGCGCGCGGGGGCGGGCTCGAGCGGCTTTCGGGCGCGCAGGTTGAGGTGCACGGGGCCGGGCAGCGGGCCCTGGGCTTCGGCCACGGCTTGCGTGACGGCGCGGCGCATGCCCACGAGCGCGGACGGGGCGGCGTCGGGCAGACCGAGATCGAAGAAGCGACGCACGTAGTCGCCGTACAGCTTCACCTGGTCGATGGTCTGGGCGGCGGCGGCGTGCTGCACGTCGAGCGGGCGATCGGCGGTGAGCACGATGAGCGGCAAATGCGAGAGCGAGGCCTCGACGATGGCCGGAAAGTAGTTGGCGGCGGCCGTGCCGGAGGTGCACAAAAGCGCGCTCGGGCGGCCGCTGAGGCGCGCGTGGCCGAGCGCCAAAAAGGCGGCGGCTCGTTCGTCCACGACCGGGCGCACGGTGACGCCCGGCGTGTGCTGGGCGGCCCAGGTGAACGGCGTGGAGCGCGAGCCGGGGCTCACCCACACGTCGGCCACGCCGGCTTGCCGCAGGCTCTCGAACAAGAGCCGCGCCCACTCGCCGAGCAGGTGAGCGTCGCTCGGCGCGCTCGCTTCAGACGGCAGGCTCGCCGACATACAGGTGGCAGACTCCGAACGTGAGCGACGTGGAGGCGACGATGCGCAAGCCCGCTTCGGTCATCATGGCTTCGAACTCGGTCGCGGGCGGGAAGGCGGCGATCGATTTTTGCAGGTATTGATATTCTTTGGCGCCCGACAACAGCGCGCCCACCGCCGGCACCACGCTGTGCACGTGAAAGCGGGCGAGCGGTCCGAGCACGCCGCCGCGCGGCTCCGACAGCTCCAAGATGGCGACGCGGCCGCCGGCCTTGGTGACGCGCGCCATTTCGCGCAAGCCCTTGAGACGGTCGGGAACGTTGCGGATGCCGAAGGCAATGCACAAGCCGTCGAAGGTGCGATCCGGAAACTGCAGCGCTTGCGCGTCACCGACCTGAAGCTCGATGCGTTCGGTCAGGCCGCCTTCGACTAGCTTCTTTTGGCCGACTTCCAGCATCTTTGCCGAGGGATCGACGCCCACCACCGTGACTTCCGGGTGGGTGCGCGCGACCATGATCGCCAGATCGCCGGTGCCGGTCGCCAAATCGAGCACGCGCGCGCCGGGCTGAAGCTCGAGCGAGCGCACGGTCTTTTTGCGCCAGCTTTGATCGATGCCCAGCGAGATGACGCGGTTGACGAGATCGTAACGGTGGGCGATGCCGTCGAACATTGCGCCCGAGCCCTCGCGAGCCTTCGCGGAGCCAAGATTTTCGGTGCTGGTCATGAGTCTTTCGGGCCTTGCGCCTCAGGAAGCTTTGTCACGCATGCCGAGGAACGGCGTCGGATCGATGGATTGCCCGGACACGAGCGCTCGCAACAGGCCTTCGCCCATTTGCGATAGGGCGCGCAGGTGCTGCAGGCGTTCGCGCTTGAAGGCCAACTCTGCTGGCTCGCTGCTGGCGCTCTCGGGCAGCTCGGCTTCGGCGCGGCCCAGCGCTTCGGCAAACTCGCGTACCAGAGTGAGCTCGCGCTCGCGCAGGACGCGTTGCACGAGCTTGCCGATGCTGGTTTCGGCTTCGTAAAAATCGCGCCGCTCGCCGGGGCGCCAGCTCTTCTTCACCGCGCCCCATTTCACCAGCTCGCCGAGGGCCATGCTGACCGCGCCGGCGCTCATCTTGAGCTCCGCGCCAATCTCGGCCGCACCCAGCGGCTCGGGCGAGAGATAGAGCAGGGTCCACATGCGGCCCATCGGGCGCTTGAAGCCCCAAAACTCCATCAGCCGACCCACGGTGTCTGCCACCTCGAGCTCGGCCGGAAACACGCCGCTGTCTGCGCTATCGGACATGGTGGTTGCTGGCGTTGGGGGAGCTTCGGCTGTTGTTTGAGGTTTCAAAAAGTCTTGAAACTTTAGGCTCCCGGTCCGAAGCGGTCAAGCTCCCAAACGCGGCGCCGGGCAGGGCCGTGACGGCACCAGAGCCATGATAGCGTGACTGTACGCCGTTGCCGTGCGGCGCTGCGAATCATGGCCGAGGCAGATCGCCTGAAGATCGCCGTGGTCGGGTCAGGCCCGGCCGGATTTTATGCAGCCGACGCGCTGCTGCGCGCAGCGCCACCCTGTGAGGTCGACCTCTACGAGCGCTTGCCGGTGCCTTTCGGGCTCGTGCGCTACGGCGTCGCGCCCGATCATCAGAGCATCAAGCGGGTTCAGGCGGCGTTCGAGCGCACCGCCGCTCAACCGGGGTTTCGTTTCTTCGGCAACGTGGAGGTCGGCCGCGACGTAAGCGTGGAGGAGCTACGGCGTGGGTATCACGCGGTGTTGTTTGCCACCGGTGCGGCCCTGGATCGGTCGCTGGATATTCCGGGCGAAGACTTGGAGGGCAGCTACGCCGCAACGTCGTTCGTCGGTTGGTACAACGGGCACCCGGACTTCGTGGACGCGAAGTTTTCATTGGCTGCCGAGCGGGCGGTGGTGGTCGGAATGGGCAACGTCGCGCTCGATGTCGCGCGGGTGCTGCTGCACGACCGCGACGAGTTGGCCAAGACCGACATTACCGACGCCGCGCTCACGGCGTTGCGTGAAAGCCCGGTGCGAGAAGTGGTGCTGCTCGGGCGACGCGGACCGGCGCAAGCGGCGTTCGATCAAGGCGAGCTCGAAGCGATCGCCGACCTGCCGGGCGTGGGCGTCGAGGTCGACGGGGACGTTTCGTTTGCCGACGAGGCGGATTTGCCGGCAGCGGCGCGCAAGAACTTGGCGTACCTGGCGCGGTTGAAGCTCGCGGGCGTGGGCCAGGCAGAGCGCGTGCTCAAGCTGCGCTTCTTGGCGTCACCGGTCGAGCTGCTGGGAGCTTCCGGGCGCGTGCGCGCGTTGCGCATCGAGGACAATCGTTTGGTCGGGGCCGGACCGCACATTCGGGCGGAGCCAACCGGCAAAATCTGGGAGCTGGAGACGGGGCTGGTTATCCGCTCGGTGGGTTACCGAGGCGTGGCGGTGCCGGGCATGCCGTTCGACACGAAGCGCAACGTGATCCCGAGCTCGGCGGGCAGGGTGACGAACCTCGCCGGCGAGCCGCAGCTCGGGTTGTACACGGCAGGCTGGATCAAGCGCGGTCCTTCCGGGCTGGTTGGGACCAACAAGGCGGACGCGAAGGAAACCGTCGATTTGCTGCTGCGTGACAGCGCGGCGCTGGCGCAACGCAGCCTCGGCCTGGACGTGCCGGAGCTGCTCCGCGAGCGCGCGGTTCGGGTCGTCAGCTTCGCGGATTATCGCAGGATTGACGCGGTCGAGAAGGCGCGGGGCGAAGCGCGAGGCAAAGTGCGCGACAAGCTCGAGCGCATCCCGGACATGCTGGCGGCAGCCTTCCCGAAGGCGTAGGCTTCGCCCATGTCGTCTCGTTCTCGGCGTCTTGGCTGGCTTCTGGCGGGCGCGCTGTGCCTGCTGCCTGCGGGTGCGCTCGCGCTTACCGCGGAGCATCCGGAGCACGTGCCGGCCAGCGAAGCCGGAGAAGATCTTCAAGAGTACGTGCCCGGTGCCAGCCGGCTCGAGGGTCGCATCATGGCGCCCTGCTGCTGGAACCAAACCATCGACATCCACGGCTCTGAGCCGGCGTACGAGCTGCGGCGAGAGATCCGAAAGCGACTCAAGTCGGGCGAGTCCGCCGACGCCATCGAAGCTTCGCTGGTCACCCGCTTCGGGCCCAAGATTTTGGCCGTTCCCGATTCGAGCCCGCTCGGCGGCTTGGCGACGGTGCTGTCGCTGGCGTTCGGCGGTGCGGGCGTCGCCGGTTACTTCATGCTGAAGCGCTGGAGCCGCGCCGGCAAACCGGGCGAGGGCGCCGGTGGCAACCCCAAGAAGTCGGACAAGGACGCGGCTTCGGCGGCCAAATCCGACGCCCTCGACGAACGGCTGGATCGCGAGCTTTCCGAAATCGGCGATTTGCCGTAAACGGGCGGCGTCATGTCGCTCTTGAAGCTACCGCTCGTCGAATGTCGCGGAGATGCGCGCGCGCTGGGTAACCAGCAAGGCGAGGCGCTGCGCGAACGCATCAACGCCTTCATCGACCAACGCTTGACGGCTTTTGCTCATTATTCGCGCGAGCGAGGCGGACCCGGGGTCCCGCAATTCTTGGCGGCCGGCGCGGCGTGCCTGCGCGTCTTCGAACGCTGGGATCCGGAAGGCGCGGCCGAAAACGCCGGCATCGCCGAAGCCGCGGGCGTGAGCGCCGAGGCCCTCTACGGCTCGACCAACATGACCGACGTGCGCGACGTGTTGTTGTTGCCCGGCAGCAAGACCGACGAAGGCTGCACGTCGCTGCTGGTGCCGCCCGGCTTGTCGCGCTCGCGCGAGGTTTTGGTGGGGCAAACCTGGGATTTGAATCCGACCGACTTGGACTTCGTCGTGGCCGTGCATCGGCAGCCGACGGACGGACCCGAAACTTGGTCGGTCACGTGCGCGGGCGCGCTTTCGCTGACTGGCATGAGCGCAGCTGGCGTTGCCGTCGGCACCACCAACATCAAGACCCGGCGCTCGCGGGTGGGCGTGGGCTATTTGAGCCTGCTGCACCGAGCCATTCGCGCCCAGTCGGCGGCCGAAGCCGAGGCTTTCGTGCGCAGCGCCCCGCGCGCAGCCGCTCACACCTACTGGTTGGCAGACGCCAGGGGAGCCACGGAGCTCGAGTGCGATCCGGACAGCGTGGTCGTGCGCCGGGCCGAGACCGAGCCGGTGGCGCGCACCAACCACTGCCTCTCGGACGGCATGCGCCAGGTGGAAGGCGAGCCGGCCACTGCCTCCAGCCAAAAACGACTGGCGCGCGCCGAGCAGCAGCTGCGCTCCGGCGCCCAAGACGTCTCCACGCTGCAAGCCTTGATGCGCGATCGCAGCGATGGCGTCGACAGCATCAACCGCTACACCGAAGACGACCAAGGCACGACCACCAACGCCTGCGTGATCGCCGTGCCCGCCCTGCGCGAGCTCTGGGCCTGCCGTGGCCCCGCCGACCGCGGCGAATGGACCCAACTCAAATTCACGCGTTAACTGAACGGTCCTGACCGGCTCGAGATTTTTTCACAGGGAGGACGGGAGGTACGGGAGGTTCTTGTTGCTCCAGACACGCGAC
>JBEQSW010000140.1:0-21401 GCA_040348565.1 Myxococcales bacterium
AGTGCCCGGTGTGGCCGGCACTTGGAAAGACTTGACCGACAACGTCAACTCGATGGCGTCGAACCTGACCAACCAGGTCCGCAACATCGCGGATGTCACCATCGCCGTCGCCAAGGGCGACCTGTCGAAGAAGATCACCGTCGACGTGCGCGGTGAGATCTTGCAGCTGAAAGACACCATGAACCCCATGGTCGATCAGCTGAACGGCTTCGCCTCGGAGGTGAGCCGCGTGGCGCGCGAGGTCGGCACCGAAGGCAAGCTCGGCGGCCAGGCCCAGGTGCCCGGCGTCGCCGGCACCTGGAAAGACTTGACCGACAACGTCAACTCGATGGCTTCGAACCTGACCGGCCAGGTGCGCAACATCGCCGACGTGGCCACCGCCATCGCGCGCGGGGATCTGTCGCGCAAGATCACCGTGGACGTGAAGGGCGAGATCCTCGAGCTGAAAAATACGCTCAACACCATGGTCGACCAGCTGAATGCGTTCGCCTCCGAGGTGAGCCGCGTGGCGCGCGAGGTCGGTACCGAAGGCAAGCTGGGCGGCCAAGCGGTCGTGCCCGGCGTCGCCGGCACGTGGAAAGACCTGACCGACAACGTCAATTCGATGGCCTCGAATTTGACCGGTCAGGTGCGCAACATCGCCGAGGTCACGATCGCGGTGGCCAACGGCGACTTGTCGCGCAAAATCATCGTCGACGTTCGCGGCGAGATTTTGCAGCTGAAAGAGGCCATCAACACCATGGTCGAGCAGCTGCGCTCGTTCGCCAGCGAGGTCACGCGCGTGGCGCGCGAGGTCGGCACCGAAGGCCGCCTGGGCGTGCAAGCCGTCGTGCCGGGCGTGGCCGGAACCTGGAAAGATTTGACCGACGGCGTGAACGCCATGGGCGCGAACCTGACCGCGCAGGTGCGCAACATCGCCGAGGTGACGACGGCCGTCGCCCGCGGCGACCTTTCACGCAAGATCACCGTGGACGTGAAGGGCGAGATTCTAGAGCTGAAGAACACCATCAACACGATGGTCGATCAGCTGCGTTCGTTCGCCTCCGAGGTCACGCGCATGGCGCGCGAGGTCGGTACCGAGGGCAAGCTCGGCGGCCAGGCCGACGTGCCCGGCGTGGCTGGCACCTGGAAAGATCTCACCGACTCGGTCAACTTCATGGCCGCCAACCTGACCAACCAGGTGCGTGGCATCGTGCGCGTGGTCACGGCAGTGGCCGACGGCAACCTACGCCAGAAGCTGACGGTGGAGGCCAAGGGTGAGGTGGCGGCGCTGGCCGACACCATCAACAACATGACCGACACGCTGGCGACCTTCGCCGAGCAGGTCACCAACGTCGCCCGCGAAGTCGGCGTCGAGGGCCGCCTGGGCGGCCAGGCCAACGTGCCTGGCGCGGCCGGCACGTGGAAGGACCTGACCGGCAACGTGAACCTGCTGGCGGCCAACCTGACCAATCAGGTCCGCGCCATCGCCGACGTGGCCACGGCGGTGACCAAGGGAGATTTGACGCGCTCCATTCAGGTCGAAACCCGCGGCGAAGTGGCCGCCCTGAAAGACAACATCAACACGATGATCGACAACCTGCGCGCGACCACCGATCGCAACCAGGAACAAGATTGGCTGAAGACCAACCTCGCCAAGTTCACCCGCATGCTGCAAGGCCAGCGCGATCTGCTCACCGTCGGCAAAACGCTGCTCTCGGAGCTGGCGCCGCTGGTCGACGCCCAGCAGGGCACGATTTACCAGATGGACCGCCCGGAGGCGGGCGAGGTCGGTGAGATCGTCGGCTCGCGGACGCTGCGGCTGTTGGCCAGCTACGCCAAGCGACAGGACCAACCCGAGCAGATCGCCCTCGGCGTCGGCCTCGTCGGCCAGGCCGCGGCCGAAAAGCAGCGCATCTTGCTCAACGATGTGCCGCCCGACTACACCCGCATTCAGTCCAGCCTGGGCGAAGCGGCGCCGCAAAGCGTGCTGGTGCTGCCGGTGCTGTTCGAAGGCGAGACCATGGCCGTGATCGAGCTGGCAGCGCTCAGCCCCTTCACCAATACCCACCTTGCGTTCTTGGAGCAGCTCACGCAATCGATTGGCGTCGTTTTGAACACCATCGAAGCGACCATGCGCACCGAAAACCTGCTGCTGCAGTCGCAGCAGCTGACCAGCGAGCTGCAGACGCGGCAGACCGAGCTGCAGCAAACCAACGAGGAGCTGGCCTCGAAGGCCAAGCAGCTGGCCGAGCAGAACGTGGAAGTGGAGCGCAAGAACAAGGAAGTCGAGCAAGCGCGCCGCGCCTTGGAAGAGAAAGCGACCGAGCTTGCTCTCACCAGCAAGTACAAGTCCGAGTTCTTGGCCAACATGTCGCACGAGCTGCGCACGCCGTTGAACTCCATCTTGATTTTGGGCCAGCAGCTGGCCGAAAACGCGGGCGGCAACCTCACCACCAAGCAAACCGAATTCGCCAAGAACATCCACTCTGCCGGCACCGATCTGCTGACCCTGATCAACGACATTCTCGATCTGTCCAAGATCGAGTCGGGCACGGTGACGGTCGAGCCGGAAGAGATCCCGTTCAGCTCGCTGCGCGACACCGTGCACCGCACCTTCCACCACATGGCCGAGGGCAAGGGGCTGGTGTTCGACGTCGAGATCGACACCGGCCTGCCGCGCTCGTTCGTGTCCGACCCCAAGCGGCTTCAGCAGATCTTGAAGAACCTGTTGTCGAACGCGTTCAAGTTCACCGCCCAAGGCAGCGTGGCCATGACCGTGAAGCCGGTGACGTCCGGCTGGAACCCCGAGCATCCCATGCTCACCGCCGCCGCCTCGGTCGTCGCGTTCGCGGTGACCGACACCGGCATCGGCATCGCGCCCGAGAAACAGCGGCTGATTTTCGAAGCATTCCAGCAAGCAGACGCCGGAACCAGCCGCAAATACGGCGGAACCGGCCTGGGCCTGGCCATCAGCCGTGAGCTCGCCAACCTGCTGGGCGGTGAGATTCGCCTGGTGAGCACGCCGGGCAGCGGCAGCACCTTCACCCTCTACCTGCCGCTCGAGTTCACCGGCGCCTCGGCCCGCAGCCTGCCCCCTTCGAGCCAGGACGTCCTGAAGCGTCCGGTCACGATGCTGGCCCTAGCCAAGCCCGAAGACACCGTGCTCGACGACCGCAACAACATCGGCGAGACCGACTCGGTGCTCTTGATCATCGAGGACGATCCGCACTACGCGCGCATTTTGCTGGGCATTGCGCGCACGCAAGGCTTCAAGGGCTTGGTCGCGAACCGCGGCCAGCAAGGCCTGTCCCTGGCCCTCGAGCACTTGCCCACGGCCATCACGCTCGACGTGTTCTTGCCGGACATGCTGGGCTGGACGGTGCTCAACAACCTCAAGCTCGAGCCGCGCACTCGCCACATTCCCGTGCAGATGCTGTCGGTCGAGGAAGAGCGCCAGCACGGCCTGTCCCACGGCGCCTTCTCCTATTTGGTCAAGCCGGCCACCACCGACGAGCTGACGGTCGCGCTCGACCGGCTGAAGGCCTTTGCCGGTCAACCCGGCAAGCGGCTGCTGGTGATCGAGGACAACGAAGTCGAACGGCAGAGCATCGTCGAGCTGCTCGGCTCCGAAGACATCGAGATCACGGCGGTCGGCACTGGTGCCGAAGCCTTGAGCCAGCTTGCCAATCACCCGTTCGACTGCTGCGTGGTCGATCTGCGCTTGCCGGACATGACCGGATTCGAGCTCTTGGACCAGCTGCAGCGCGAGCCCACCTTGAAGACGGTGCCCATCGTGGTCTTCACCGGCAAGGAGCTCACGCCGGAAGAAGAGTCCCGCCTGCGCGCGGTGGCCAAGAGCATCGTGCTGAAAGACGTGCAGTCTCCCGAGCGGCTGCTGGACGAGACTTCACTGTTCTTGCACCGGGTGATCGCCGACCTACCCGATGCCAAGCGCAAGATGATCGAGCGCCTGCACGGCTCCAGCGAAACGTTGCGCGGCCGCAAGGTGCTGGTCGTGGACGACGACGCCCGCAACATCTTTGCCTTGACCACCGTGCTCGAAAACCAGGAAATGGACGTGCTCAGCGCCACCAACGGGCGCCAGGCGATCGAAATCATTCAGAATACGGCTGACCTGAGCGTGGTGTTGATGGATATCATGATGCCAGAAATGGACGGCTACGAGACCATGCGAGAAATCCGGAAGGACAGCCGCTTCCGCACGCTGCCCATGTTGGCGCTCACCGCGAAAGCCATGAAGGGCGATCGCGAGAAATGCTTGGAGGCGGGTGCTTCTGACTATATCGCCAAGCCCGTGAACACCGACCAGCTGCTGTCACTCTTGCGCGTTTGGTTGTATCGCTGATGGAACAGGAGCCTATCGACATTCTCCTGGTCGACGACGAGGCGCGCAACCTCGACGCGCTCGAGGCCATCTTGGCCACGCCGGGCTACCGCTTCATCCGCGCGCTGAATGGCGACGCGGCATTGAGCGCGCTCTTGAAGCACGACGTCGCGGCGATGGTGTTGGACATCCGCATGCCCGACATGAGCGGTGTCGATCTGGCGCGCATCATCAAGGGCACCCGGAAGTTTCGCGAGATTCCGATCCTGTTTTTGACCGCGCACCTCTTGGACGATCAAGACATCGTGGCCGGCTACGGCGCGGGCGCCGTGGACTACCTGATGAAGCCGGTCAACCCGCTGGTATTCCGCCACAAAATCGCGGTTTTCGCGGAGCTGTTCCGGAAGACGCGAGCGTTGGCCGAGCTCAATCAAACGCTCGAAGCTCGCGTGCAAGAGCGCACCGCCGAGTTGGAACGGTCCGAAGCCGCGCTGCGCGCCGCTGATCGCCAGAAAGACGAATTTCTGGCTACCCTCGCCCACGAGCTGCGCAATCCGCTCGCGCCCCTGCGCATGGGCCTGGCCTTGCTCACGCGTGAGGTAGCGGGCGATTCAAAGCCCACCTTGACCGTCATGAACCGTCAGCTGGACCACATGGTACGGTTGATCGACGATCTCCTCGACGTCGCGCGAATCAGCGGCGGCAAGCTAGAGCTGAAGAAACAACGGGTCAGCGTCGCCGAAGCGATTCAGACCGCGCTCGAGACCTGCCGGCCCTTCTTCGAGCAGCGTCGGCAAAACGTCACGACCCAGATTCAGGCGCCGCTGTTTGCCTTCGCCGACCCGACGCGTTTAGCCCAGATTGTCAGCAATTTGCTGCACAACGCCTGCAAGTTCACGCCCGAGGAAGGCCACGTCGAGGTTTCGCTCACCCATGAGGGCGGGCGCGCCGTCATCCGGGTGACCGACTCCGGGGTGGGCATCGGCGCCGACCAATTGACGCGCGTCTTCGAGATGTTCACCCGCATCGAGCCGACCTCGCACAGCCAAAATAGCGGACTCGGTATCGGTCTCGCGCTGTCGCGCAAGCTGGCGGCACTGCACGACGGGGACATCACGGTAGCTAGCGAGGGGCCTGGTCGGGGGAGCGTGTTCACCTTTTCGCTCCCCGCCGAGCTGGGCGTGGCCGAGCCCGATCCCAAGCAGGAGTCGCTACCGCCACGCGCCAACCCCGAGGGCACGCCGGTCAACGTGTTGGTGATCGAAGACAACGAGGATTCGGCGGAAGTTTTGGCGTTGGTGCTGGAGAGCCGCGGCTACAATCCCAGCGTGGCGCACACTGGCTCGGCGGGCCTGGCGCTGTTCCAAGAGACGCACCCCCGTATCGTGCTATGCGACATCGGCCTGCCGGAAATGGACGGCATCGAGGTCTGCAAGCGCGTGCGCGAGCTCGAGCTCGACTACGTCCCCGTGATGATCGCCCTCACCGGCTGGGGCATGCAGGAGGACCTCCGGCGCACGAGAGACTCGGGATTCGACCACCACCTGGTGAAACCCGTCGCTCCGGACGATTTGTTCCGTCTGCTCGACAAGCTGAGCAAAGCGCCCACTTCGCCTTGAGACAGGCCGCGTGGGTGCGGCGAGCAGGCTGGCACGGCGGTTGCCGTAGCCGGGCATGCCCTCGCGTAGCAGTTTGCTTCCGACGATTTCATGGGGACCAGACCGGCTCCACCAGCGCTTGGCCAAGTCCCACGCCGCCCGCTTGTCACCCCAGCGGGAGGATTTGGAGTGGGAAACAACCCTCAAGGAAGAAGTCACGTGTCGCCGCATCGAGCGCGACCTAGTGGAACGCGAGCGCGTGGCCATTGCGCAACAGGTTCGCGGCGTCCCAACGGATCCGAGCGGATTCGCCGCGTGGTTCGAGGAGCTCAAGGAGCACGGCCCCGGCCAAGGTGACCCGCTGTTCCCGTGGCTCGCCGAGCAAGCCACGCACTCGGACATTTGTTGGTTTTTGCGCCAGGAAATGGCGGGAGAAGCCGGCTTCGACGACCTCGTCGCGCTGTCTCAACTGAAGTTGCCGGCCCGACCCAAGCTCGAGATGGCGCGCAACTACTGGGACGAGATGGGACAAGGTCACGAAGGCGGCATGCACGGCCCCATGCTGCAGCTACTCGGTACGGGCTTGCCTCAGTCATCGCCGGTTTGGGAAACCCTGGCGCTCGGCAACCTGATGGTGGCGCTAGCGACGTCGCGTTCTTACGCTTATCAATCGATCGGCGCGCTAGGCGTGATTGAGCTGACGGCACCAGGCCGGGCCGAGCTGGTCAATCAAGGCCTGAAACGGCTGCACTTCGATGGCGCAGCCCGCCGCTACTATGCCCTTCATGCCACGCTCGACGTGCGACACAGTCAGACCTGGATTCGTGAGGTTCTGATGCCGTTGGTGGAGTCAGACCCGCGTATCGCACCGCTGCTGGCCGAAGGCGCGCTGATGCGCTTGCGCGCGGGTGCGCGCTGCTTCGCTCGCTATCGCGTCGAGCTGATGCCCAGCGACTCGGGGCTGTGGCGCCTCCCTGGGGCGAGCTAGCGCGAGCGCTAGCGACCGCGACCACGCCGGAACAGCGGTTGCATGGTAGGAGCCATGACCGAATTCAAGAACGCCGAGGAGCGCGAGATTTCCCGCGGGGGAAAGGCTACCGCGATCTGGACGATGAGCATCGCGTTGTTCGTGATCGCCGGCGGCATCGCCCTGGCGATGCAGCTGCGCCAGTACGTGTCGCCGCCTGCTCGCCCCGGGACCACCAGCGCCACGACCACCGCTGGCGAGGTGAAGCCGCCCTCGCCCTAAGCCCGCGGCAGCGCGGCACATGTTTTGCTCGGCCAAACCCGCCCCACTGCGGCTGAACAGCGAGGAAGCATGGACAAAAAGAAGATTCGATACGCCGTCATCGGAGCCGGCAATATTGCGCAGGTCGCCGTCCTGCCAGCGTTCAAACACGCCCGCAGCAACTCCGAGCTCGTGGCCGTCATCTCCGGCGACGCCG
Organism: Myxococcales bacterium; assembly: GCA_040348565.1. Classification (GTDB taxonomy): domain Bacteria; phylum Myxococcota_A; class Polyangia; order Polyangiales; family Polyangiaceae; genus PMG-095. The sequence goes on from JBEQSW010000140.1 coordinate 7,371, forward strand.
AGAAGCGCGCCGAGCTGACTCAAAAGTACCGGTTGGAGCTGTCGGGCGACTACGACGACTTGGAGCGCGTGCTCGAGCGTGGCGCCGTGGACGCCCTGTACGTGGCAACCCCCAACGCGCTTCATGAGCAGTGCGCCGTTCGTGCCGCCGCGGTCGGCGTGCACGTGCTTTGCGAAAAGCCGCTGGCCACCACAGTGGCAGACGCGGAACAAGTCGCCCAGGCCTGCGCCGCGGCGGGCGTAAAATTGATGGTCGCCTACCGGTTGCACTTCGAAGAAGCGAATTTGAAGGCGATCGAGCTGGTAAAATCGGGAAAAATCGGAGACCCGCGCGTCTTCGACTCGGTCTTCAGCCATGTGGTGAGGCCGGGAGACATTCGGACGAGGGCCGACGTCGGAGGCGGCGCCATGTTCGACCTCGGAGTTTATTGCGTCAACGCCGCGCGCAACTTGTTCCGCGAAGAGCCAGTGCTGGCGTTCGCTACGTCGCAAGAGCGCGACGGCGTGGACGAGACGACCACGGCAATTTTGCAATTCCCGCATGGCCGCGTGGCTCAGTTCACGGTCAGCAACGGCACCGCTGCAGTTTCCAGCTACCGCATTGCCGGCACCGATGGCGACCTGCGCGTCGAGCCCGCCTACGAATACTTCGACAAGCTCGAGCACTACCTGACCGTGGATGGCAAAACCCGCCATGAGTCGTTTGCCAAGCGCGACCAATTCGCGCCCGAGCTCGAGTACTTTTCGCAGTGCATTCTCGACAATCGTGAGCCGGAGCCCAACGCCGAAGAAGCCATCGACGATCTCCGGGTCATCGAAGCCATTTTGCAGTCGGCCCGCACGGGCAAGCCGGTGCCACTCAGCCCACGCCAGCGCACGCGCCGCCCCAGCGCCAGTCAGGAAGCCAAGAAGCCAGCGGTGGGCAAAGAGCATCCGGTGCACGCCCCTTCACCCAGCATCAGGTGACGCCGCGACGGGTTGCGGGTCGCGAGCGGGCGCGATCCGCGAGCCCAGCGTGTTCAGTCTTCAGCGAGCAGCCTCACGATCTTGCGTAGGTCGTCGACCAGCGTCTGGAAGGCCTCCCGGCGAGCTTGCTCATCGGGCGCACGCAGCACCGCCGATGGATGAAGCGTCGCCAAAATCGCCGGCGCCAGCTCGCCTTGTTTCACCACGCCGCGCTCTTTGCTGACCCGAAATGACGGACCCCAAATCGATTGGGCGGCGGTGGCGCCCATCAGCACCAAGACTTCCGGCTTCACGACCGCCAGCTCGGCGCGCAACCACGGCGCGCAGGCCCGGACCTCGCCTACGCGCGGTTTCTTGTGGAGGCGCGCCTTCCCGCGTGGCTCGAAGCTGAAATGCTTCACGGCGTTGGTGACGTAGGTGAGCTCCCACGCGCGCGCTCCGCGGCCCCTCGCCGAACACCGTTTGGGTAGCGGCCAGATACAGGTCGCAACCTTCGCAGTCCCGCGCCGCCTCGCGCAGGGTGGGTAGCGACAAGCGCGACGGCAAGAATGGAGTGGCGTCCTCGGGTGGCTCGCGCCGCTTGGGCATGGCTGGCCGCCTCTACCCGTCCGAGGTTCAGGCGCGCGCCGCCCGCCAACGCGACAAGCCGTAGATGCCGAGACCGAAGGCGCCCGCGGTCACGGCCGCGCGCAGCAACAGCTTGGGATTGCTCTCCAGCACGTCGATGCGATCGGCGAGCACGAGCAGCATCCAGCGCCGCGGCCGGTAGTCGGGGGAACGGTAGGCCAGACGCCGAATCAAGCCGCTCAGCCCCCACGGTGGATTGGCGATCGAGTACACGGGCGTGAGAGTGCGCCCCTCGCCCACGACCGGCAATTCTTCGGAGAACTGCTGGTCTGGCTTCAACCAATGCGCGTTACCGAGCGGCTGCGGTGGGTCGGCTTCTTGTGGCACTCCCGGGCGATTCAGCGGATCTCGATCTGCAGCAGACGAGCCCCGCGCAGGAGAAGACGAGGTGTACGGTTGGACGGTTCGTTGAGTCATGAATCCTCTTCAGGCAGCTTGCGGAATCAGCACGCACTTGATGCACTCGTCGCGCTTTTCGTCGAAAATGCGATAGGCATCGGCGCCTTGCTCGAGCGGAAAACGATGGGAGATGATGGCCTTCGGGTTGAGGCGACCGGCGCGGATGTGCTCGAGCAGGTGCGGTAGGTAGCGCTTCACGTTGCACTGGGCGCCGCGCAGAGTAAGGCCCTTGTTCATGGCTTCTCCCATCGGCACCATGTTCCAAGGTGGCCCGTAAACGCCAATCATGACCACGTTGCCACCGCGGCGGGCGGCTTGGATCGCCCACGTCAGAGCGGTCGCGCTGCCGGCTTGCAGCTTGGCTTTCCCGAGGAACGTCTGCAGCTTCGAGCCCAGCGCCTCGCAGCCCACGGCGTCGATGCAGGCGTCGGGGCCGCGACCTTCGGTCATGTCACGCAAGCGGCCGATGATGTCGGCGTTGCCTTCACGCTCGTAGTTCAGCGTCTCCACGCCCGCCCAGCGCTTCGCAAACTCCAGCCGGTAGTCGAGGCGATCGACGGCGATCACGCGACCTGCCCCCATCAGCCAGGCAGATTGCATGGTCATCAACCCCACCGGCCCGGCGCCGAAGACGCAGATCGTCTCGCCCGACTTGATGCCGGCCATTTCGGCGGCTTGATAGCCGGTGGGCAAGATATCGGACAAGAACAGCAGCTCCTCTTCCTCCATGTCGTCCGGGATTTTGAACGGCCCCACGTCGGCGAAGGGCACGCGCACTCGCTCCGCTTGCCCGCCCTCGTAACCACCGGTGGTGTGCGAGTAGCCGAAGGCCCCGCCGCCCATGCTGCACGAGCAGTTAGAATTGTCGCACACGCCCGTCAGCCCACGCTGACAGAAGAAGCAGGTACCGCACGCGATGTTGAAGGGCACCACGACCCGGTCACCGCGGACGAGCGATGCGACTCCGGGTCCCACCTCTTCCACCACGCCCGCAAACTCGTGACCGAACGTGGCACCAACGCGCGTGTCGGGCACGAGGCCGTGGAACAAATGCAGATCCGAGCCGCAAATGGCGGTTCGGGTAACTCGAAGCACGATGTCGTCCGGATGCTCGATGCGAGGCTCGGGCTTGTCGACGACCTTCATGGTGCCCGGCGCTCGATACGTGACTGCTTTCATGGCGTTTGGTCTCCGGCGCGAGACCACTGCAGCTCACATGCCAGCTGCGTTGCTCAGCGCCAGTCGGCCCAGCCCGTCCGTGGTTCCTCGGACACGTGGCGCAGCTTGCCGGGCGGGCGTTGCAGCGGCTCACCCTCGACCAGACGCGCCAAGTTGCGAGCGTCGTAGGGCGCGCGCACCTTCACGTCGTTGTCGAAGTACACGAACACGTCGCCGCTCTGACGCCAACGCCGCACGCGCTCGGCCCACGGCGCGAGATCTTTGGGGGAGTAGCCGCTGACGTACAAGCGCTTTTTGCCGTGCAAACGCGCGTACGCGAAATCCGCGGTCAAGTCCTCGATGAATGGATAGAGACCTGCTGAATCGGCGACGCACGAGGCCACACCGTGCTCGCGCAGCAAGTCGATGTAGCGTGGGTCGGCAAAGCTGGGGTGGCGGACTTCAAAGGTGTGCCGAACCGGAAGGTTGCGGGTGGTCGCATCGACGACGCTGCGACCGTCCAAACGCGCGTCGTGCTGCCGCGCCAGCCGCTCCAGCTCGGCCGTCGTGCGCGGCAATAGATCGCAGAAGCGACGCAACACGTCGGGATCGAAGCGTAAGCTGGGCGGCAGTTGCCACAAAATCGGCCCGAGCTTGTGGCCCAGGCACAGCAGCCCCGAAGCGAAGAAATTCGCCAACGCCGTCTTGACGTTGCGGAGCCGCAGCATGTGCGTGATGAAGCGGCCGCCTTTGACCGCGAACACGAAATCGTCGGGCACGCGGTCATGCCACGCCCGATAGCTCTCCGGCCGCATCAGTGAGTAGAAGGAGCCGTTGATTTCGATGGTAGGAAACTCTCGGCTCGCGAAGGCGAGCTCGTCGGCCTGGCGCAGCCCGGGCGGGTAGAACACTTTGCGCCACGGCGCGTACGTCCAGCCCGAGATGCCAATACGAACCCGTGGCGTAGCTAGCTCGACCATGCCACCTCACCCTCGGTGTCGAAGGCCATGGCAGGGGCCGCTGCAAACGGCGCGCCGCAGCTGACCGTCGCTGGTTCGCCGCTTCGCGCCGGGCAAAGCGCGCCATTCGAGGCGCTTCGCGACGGGAACCCTCAGGCGTCGGCGTTTTAGCCGGAAATCGCCCCGTGGGCGGCCCTGCGCGCCTCGGCACGTCCGTTGCTGGGAGAGCGAGCATGAAAGCCACCGACCTGCTCAAACAACAACACGACGAAGTCGCGCGCCTGTTCAAGGCCATCGAAAATACCGACGACGGCGCCGACAAGAAGGCCCATTTCCTCGAGCTTGCCTCGAACCTCGTGGGCCACGACGGCATCGAAAGAGAAATCTTCTACCCCGCCTGCGAGGAGGCCATGGGGCTGAACGACGAGCTGGGCGAGGCGCTGGTTGAGCACGGCGTGATCGAGTTCGCGCTCTACCAAGCCAACGAGGCGCTGGGCAAAGACGACTTCGACTTCAAGGTCACGGTGCTCAAGGAGCTGGTCGAGCACCACGTGAAGGAAGAAGAAGACGAATTCTTCCCCAAAGCCGAGAAAGCGCTGGGTGACGACAGCCTGGAGCTTTTGACCGAAGAGCTGCAAGAGGCGTTCGAGGACGCGCGCCAAAGCGACTTTCAGACGCCCTTGTACGAAAACCTGCGGCAAGTCTTCGCCGGCGCCCTCAAGACCGAGCCCCGCGAAAGCGAGCCCGCGCGCCCCAAAGCGCGCGGCAAATCGCGCAAAACCGCGTAGTCTTCCGGGCTCAGGCGCGAAGATAGGAGATGGCGGCGGGCGCGACAGAGATGTCGAACGTCCGCTCGCCCGGGGGATGGCGCACCAGCTTGCCGTCTCGATGCAAGAGTCCCTCGCTGGCAGTGATACGAATGTTCGAGCCGCGCTCGACCCGGGCGCCGCCGTTGCGCAACGTGCCCTTCGCCCCGAGCTCGGTAAGCAGCGAGCGCTGCGCTTCGTCGATCAATACCACCTCGAACGCGCCGTCACCCGGATCGCTACCCGGAGAGAGGGCCAAGCGCGGCCCGAGCAGCGGCACGTTCATCACCTCCACGAACAGGTATTCGCCCGAGAGGTCACGTCCGTCGACCTCGACGCCGTAGAAGCGAATGGGCGCCTGGTTTGCCGTGGCGGAAAATCGCTTGCGGTCACGTTTGAGCGTGCGCGCCACGCTGGCCCGCTGGGGGCGCAGCTTGGCTTGGGCGATGGCCTGAGGGAACACACCCCAACCCACCGCTTCAGCGAAGCGCTGTCGCAGCGCACCATCGCTGACCAGTCCTAAATCGAACGGTACCGCTCGAGCCGTCTCCCAGCCCTTGACTACCTTTCTGAGCCGCGACGGCATCTTCAACGAGCGCGCCGTGTTGTTGGCCGTGCCCAGCGCCAAGATGGCTAGCGGCACCTGCCAGCCGGAAAGCTCACACGCCGCCTTGCCGACCGTTCCGTCGCCACCCGCCACCACCACCAAGTCGCACGGTGCGCTATGGAGCGCAGCCGTCAGGTCGCTAACGCGCCTTGAAATGTGCGCGACCTCGTGGCCGGCTCGCCGAATTAAATCGGTCAGCTCGACCTCGGAGTGATCCTCGCTCCCGGCCGAGGCGTTGTGCAGCAGTGCGACGCGCATGGCCGGCGCCTTGCAGGAAGCAGACCCATGCGAATTCTGATCGTAAACGACGATGGCATCTACAGCCCCGGCATCTTGGCGTTGGCGCAGGTTGCCAGCGAATTCGGGCAAGTCATCATCGTTGCGCCCGACGTGGAGCGGTCGTCGACGGGACACGCCGTGACACACAGTCGCCCTTTGTCCTATCGGCGGACCCCGGTAGCCGGCTTCGAGGCGTTCCGCGTCGACGGCACCCCGGCCGACTGCGTGGCGGTCGGATTTTCGATCTCCGAAAAGGCCGACGTGGTGCTATCGGGCATCAATCTGGGCCATAATTTGGGCAATTCCATGTGGCACAGCGGCACTCTGGCCGGTGCCAAGCAGGCCGCGCTCATGGGGAGCCGGGGCATTGCGCTGAGCGCCCCCGCCGGCAACATCGAATCGGACTTCGAACGACTGAAGCCGCAAGTGGCCGACGTGCTCCGCGCCCTGCTCCCGGACGCAAGCCTGCCGCTCGTGAACGTGAACTTCCCGCTCGCTCCGCGCGGCACCTTGTGGACGCGGCAATCGGTTCGCCACTACGACGGCAAAGTGGTTCCAATCAAGGATCCGCTAGGTCGGCAGCTGTACTGGTTCACGGTCGTGCCGATGGAAGAGGCAGAAGAGGGCACCGACCGCTGGGCCATCGAGCGGGGTCTGGTCTCGATCACGCCACTGCGCTTGGACCTCACCGACCACGCCAGCCTGGAACGGGCGCAGTCGCAGCTCTAGCTCCGTTTGCCAAGCAACGACCGATCCGACGGCCAGCGGTGGTGACGAATCGTCTCGAGCGAGACCTTCTGCCACATGCGCTCCCCTTCACGAGGGACGAGCTCGTTTGAAATCCGCGGCGCCGGGTGTGGCGCGATGCGGCACATCCTTTGCTGTGCCTGGCTCGCTCGATGAAAACACTGCCGGGGTCTCCTCATCCGCTGGGCGCCACTTGGGATGGAAATGGCGTCAATTTCGCACTTTTTTCTGCGCACGCCGAAGGCGTGGAGCTGTGCTTGTTCGACGACGAGGGCGGCGAGACGCGCCTGCCCGTGAGTCAACGCACGGCGTTCGTCTGGCACGTGTACGTTCCGGGAATCACGGTCGGTCAGCGTTACGGCTACCGCGTTCACGGTCCTTACGATCCGAGCCGCGGGCACCGCTTCAATCCGAACGTCGTGCTGCTCGACCCGTACGCGCGCGCGCTCGACGGCGTCGAGCGTTGGGAGGCGGGCTGCTTTGCCTACGAGCTCGGCAACCCGGACGAAGACCGGCGCCCCAGCAGCGAGCCGGCCACCGGCGCGCCGCGCGGTGTCGTCGTGGACCCCAGCTTCGATTGGGAGGGGGACCAGGCGCCGCGCGTTCCGATGCGACAAGCCGTGATCTACGAAGCTCACGTCAAGGGCTTGACCAAGCTGCATCCCGACGTGCCGGAGGCGCTGCGTGGCACCTACGCGGGCATCGCGCACCCGGCCATGATTGCGCACTTCAAGCAGCTCGGCATCACCACCATCGAGCTCATGCCCGTGCACGCCTTCGTGGACGACAAGCATTTGCTGGACAAAGGACTACGGAACTACTGGGGCTACAACTCAATCGGCTTCTTTGCCCCCGACGTGCGTTACCGCTCGGCCGTCGGCCTGGGTGCGGAGGTGCGCGAGTTCAAACAGATGGTGAAGGACCTGCACCGCGCCGGGCTCGAGGTCATCCTGGACGTGGTCTACAACCACACCGCCGAAGGCAACCACCTGGGGCCGTCCTTCAGCTTCAAGGGCATCGACAACGCGACCTACTACCGCTTGGTCGCCGACGATCCGCGCTTTTACTTCGACTACACCGGCACCGGCAATACGCTGAACGTGCGCAGTCCGCAGGTGCTGGCGTTGATCATGGATTCGCTCCGCTATTGGGCCGCGGAGATGCACGTGGATGGCTTTCGCTTCGATTTGGCGTCGACGCTGGCCAGGCAGCTGCACGAAGTCGACCAGCTGTCCTCTTTCTTCACCTTGATCCATCAGTCGCCGACGCTGCGTGACTTGAAGTTGATCGCCGAACCTTGGGACGTAGGCGACGGCGGGTACCAAGTCGGGAAATTTCCGGTGCGTTGGGCGGAGTGGAACGGCCGCTACCGCGACACCATGCGCGCCTTCTGGCGCGGCGATCCTGGCCTGCTGGGCGACGTGGGCTACCGGCTCACCGGCAGCAGCGACCTGTACGAGTCGGGCGGGCGCGTGCCGGCCGCCAGCGTGAACTTCGTCACCGCCCACGACGGCTTCACGTTGCACGATCTGGTGTCGTACGATCACAAGCACAACGACGCCAACGGCGAGGGCAACCGTGACGGCAACGACAACGAGCATTCGTACGGCTACGGCGCCGAGGGGCCGACTGCCGACCCTGCCATCCGCGCCGTCCGCGCGCGGCAGCAACGCAACCTCTTGGCCACGCTGGTGCTGGCGCAGGGCACGCCCATGCTGGTGGCGGGGGACGAGCTGGGTCGCAGCCAGAACGGCAACAACAACGCCTACTGCCAAGACAACGAGCTCAGCTACGTCAACTGGCAGCTGAACGACGAGCAGCGCGCTCTGTTCGAGCTGACCAAGAGCCTGCTGCGCATTCGCCGCGAGCACCCCGCGTTTCGACGCTCGAAATTCTTTCAAGGTCTGGACGTGGCCGGCACCAAGCTGCGCGACCTGTTGTGGTTTCGCGGCGACGGCGCGCCGATGACGGCGGAAGACTGGCAGAACCCCGACACCCGGCAGCTGCAAATGTTCTTGGCCGGCCGCGGTATCGACGACGTGGACGACGACGGTCGGCCCCTGGTCGACGACAATTTGCTGCTGCTGTTCAACACCGCGGACAGCGACGTCCAGCTCACGTTGCCGCATTTGGACCCGGTGCGAGAGCCGTGGGAAGTCTTGCTGGACACGAGCGACGACGGCAAACGCGGAACGCTACCGGGCGAGGCTTCGCAGGTTACCCTCGTCGCGCGGTCGTTGGTGCTGCTGCGAGCCGCGTCGCGAGTCATTCGCCAAAAGGGCGCGTTGCATCGGCTGGGGGCCACCTACCGGCTGCAGCTTCATCGGCAATTCGACCTCACGCAGGCGGCCGAGGTCGTGGACTACCTGAGCGCGCTCGGCATCACCGACGCCTACACCTCACCGCTGATGACGGCGGCGCAAGGCAGCACCCACGGCTACGACGTGGTCGACCACGGCAAGCTCAACCCCGAGCTGGGAGCGGAAGGCGCGCTGGAGCTCTTCTCTGGCCGACTGCGCGCGCACGGTATGGGGCTGCTCGTCGACTGGGTGCCGAACCACATGGGCGTCGCCATCGGGCAAAATCGCTGGTGGGACGACGTGCTGGAGAACGGCAGAAGCTCGCTGTTTGCCGATTTCTTCGACATCGATTGGTGCCCGCTGCGCGAAGACTTGCGCGACCGCGTGCTGCTGCCGCTGTTGGGAGATCAATACGGTCGGGTGCTGGAGCGCGGCGAGCTGAAGGTCGTCTGGGACGGTGGCGGCTTCAAGCTCGCGTACTTCGAACGGCGCTTGCCGCTCGGCCCGAAATCGCTGACGCCGCTGTTCGAGCAAGCGCTGTCGCGGCTATTGCTGCCCGAAGACGACCTGAACCGCCACGAGCTAGAAAGCTTGCTGTCGGCGCTTCGGCACCTGCCCGAGCGGAGCGAGACCAAGCTGGAGCTGAAGAAGGAGCGGGCCCGAGAGAAAGAGGTGATCAAACGGCGGCTGTACGCGTTGTGGCAAGCCTCCGAGCCCGTTCGCGACGCCTTGCTCCTCGCGCTGGAGCAGCTCAACGGTTCCCCAGGCGCGCCCAGCAGCTTCGACGCGCTGGACGCGCTCTTGGAGCAACAGAGCTATCGCTTGTGCTCTTGGAAGGTAGCAACCGAAGAGATCAACTATCGGCGTTTTTTCGACGTCAACGAGCTGGCGGCGCTGCGCATGGAAGACGACACCGTGTTTCAGGAATCGCACGCCCTGTTGTTCAAGCTGATCGACGCCGGCTACGTGAACGCGCTGCGCCTCGATCACACGGACGGGCTGTACGACCCGTACGACTACTTCGAAAGGCTGCAGTCGCGCTTTCATCGGCCGGCGTCCGCCACGCCCATCAGCCCCGACGACCTGGCGCGACCTCTCCCCATCTTGGTCGAGAAGATCTTGCAGCGCGACGAGGCGCTGCCCGACGAGTGGCCGGTCGACGGTACGACCGGCTACGAGCACGGGGTCAGCTCGCGAGGCCTGTGGATCAATCCGTCGTCGGAGGCGGCGTTGACGCGGCTCTACAGCGATTTCACCGGTGACCCACGCAGCTTTGCCGAGCACGAATACCAAGCCAAGCGTCACGTCGTGCGCTACGTGCTGATCAGCGAGCTCAACGTGTTGGCGCAGGCGGCCCACCGGATTGCCATGGCGAATCGGCGCTTCCGCGACTTCACCCTGCTCGGGCTCACTCATGCTTTGACCGAGGTCGTCTGCGCTTTCCCGGTTTATCGCACCTACTTGCGCCCGCAGCGGCCCGTGCCCGACCGCGCCGAGCGTGTGGTGCGCGCTGCCGTTCGACTGGCGCGACTGCGCAACCCCGCGCAGAGCCCCAGCGTTTTCGCTTTTCTGGAGCAGCTGTTGCTGCTCAAGCTGGAAGGCACGGAGTCGGAAAGGGCCAAGCAGACGGCGTTTTCGCTGCGCTTTCAGCAGCTGACGGGGCCAATCATGGCCAAGTCTGTCGAGGATACGGCGTTCTACCGTTACTCGCGGCTGATCTGCCGCAACGAGGTGGGCGACTCCCCGGGCAAGCTGGCGACTTTGCCGCGCGAATTTCATCGCGAGAACGCCGAGCGAGCGCGCTCCTGGCCCCTCAGCATGGTGACGACCTCGACCCACGACACCAAACGAGGAGAGGACGCCGCCGCGCGCATTGCCGTGCTGAGCGAAGTGCCCGAGCTTTGGCGCGCTGCGGTTCAGCGCTGGCGCGAGCTTGCGTCACCGGGGCGAGGCTCGGTCAACGAGCGACCAGCGCCGGAGCCGTCGCTCGAGTACTTGTTCTATCAAACGCTGGTCGGCGTCTGGCCCTTCGGCGCCCCGGCATCCGCCGCAGTCGACTTGAAGCCGCGCCTGAGCGCCTATTTGCTGAAAGCCGCGCGTGAAGCCAAGACCGAAACGTCTTGGCTCACCAGCAACCCGGAGTACGAAGCCGCCGTCCAACAATTTGCCGAAAAGGCGCTGGAAAACCGCGAGCTAGTGGCCGAAGTAACGAGCTTTTGCGCAAAGATCGAGCGAGTGGGCGCGACGAACGCTTTGGCCCAAACGCTCTTGCGCCTGTGCGTGCCGGGCGTGCCCGACACCTACCAAGGCAGCGAGCTGTGGCATCAGAGCTTGGTCGATCCGGACAACCGAGCACCGGTCGACTACGCGCTGCGACGGCGCTACCTCGACGAGCTACGGGCCAAACAAGCTCAAGCCGAGGGGCTGGCGGGCGAGCTCCTCGAGACCTACGCCGATGGCCGAATCAAGCTGTACGTTCTGCACACCGCGCTCCAGTTGCGCAAAGCCAAGCCCGATCTGTTCCTGCAGGGCGCCTATACAGCTCTCGAAACCGACGAGCACGCGATCGCCTTCGCCCGATCCTTGGGTAGCGAGTGCGTGGTGTGCGTGGTGCCGCGGTTGGTCTGGGACTTGACCAAGACGGGCGCGACGTTTCCAATCGGCACGTGCTGGGGCCAACGCAGGCTCGGCGGGCTCGAAGCCGGGCGCTACCGCAACCTGTTGACGGGCGAGCTGCTCACCGCCACGGACGAGCTGAAGCTGGCCGACGTCTTTGCGCGCCTGCCCGTGGCCCTGCTGATGCGAGAGACGTCATGAATGATTGCAGGCGTTTTCGGCTCGGAGCGCACGTGGAGGGCGACGGCGTGCGCTTTGCAGCGTTCGCCGATGCCTCCCAGTGCTCGGTAGCGCTGGCGAGCACTGATGGCGCAACCCAAACGACGCTGAGTATGACCGGGGGCGCCGACGGCTACTTCGAGCTATTCGTGCCCGGGCTTGGAGCGGGCGCGCGGTATTGGTTCCTGGTCGACGGCAAGCGACTACCCGATCCCTACGCGCGCAGCTTGCCAGAGGGCGTACACGGGCCCGCCGAAGTAGTCACCACGAGCTTCGTGTTCGAGCACACGCTGCCGTCGCGCTCACTGGCCGAGCAAGTCATCTACGAGCTGCACGTGGGCACCTTCACGGAGGAAGGCACGTTCGAAGCCGCGCGGCGTCGTTTGCCGGCGTTGGTCGAGCTGGGCGTCACCACCATCGAGCTCATGCCCGTGGCCGCTTTCGCGGGCAACCGAGGCTGGGGCTATGACGGGGTAGCGCTGTTCGCGCCGCACGCCGCCTACGGCAGCGCGGACGAGCTGCGCGCGCTGGTCGACACCGCCCACGGGCTGGGGCTCGGCGTCTTGCTCGACGTGGTTTACAACCACTTCGGCCCCTCCGGAAACTACCTCGCCGCCTATTCTTCCCGCTATTTTCAGCAAGATTTGCACAACGCCTGGGGACAGGCGCCCAACTTCGCCGAGCCCGCCCTGCGCGAATTGGTGCTCGAGAACGCGCGCTATTGGCTGGAGCAGTTCGCGTTCGACGGGCTGCGGCTGGACGCGACCCACTCCATCACCGATCCGTCGACCAAGCACATTCTCAGCGAGCTTGCCGAGCTCGGTCGGGGGCTCTCGCCGCCCCGGCTGCTGATCGCCGAGGACGAGCGCAACTTGGCGGAGCTGGTGACCACGGTGGGACTCCACGCCATTTGGGCGGATGATTTTCATCACCAGCTCCGCGTGACCATGACCAACGAGCGCTCGGGCTATTACGCGGCGTACGAGCGCTCGGTGCAAGGTATTGCCGACGCCATCAACCGCGGCTGGATCTACGCCGGTCAACGCCACGCCATCACTGGCACGCCACGCGGCTCTTCCGCCGACGCGCTGCCGGCAGAGGCGCTGGTCTATTGCATCCAGAACCACGACCAGGTGGGCAACCGCGCTTTCGGGGAGCGGCTGAGCGGGCAGGTTGGGCACGGCTGGTTTCGGGGTGCTTCCCTGCTGCTGCTGTTCTTGCCGATGACGCCGCTCTTGTTCATGGGCCAAGAGTGGGCGGCAAGCTCGCCGTTTTTATACTTCACTGATCACGAGCCAGAGCTGGGGAGGCTGGTCACGGAGGGACGACGCCGAGAATTTGCGGCGTTTCCGGAGTTCGCCGATCCGGAACAGCGGCGGTCGATCCCCGACCCTCAGTCCCCCTCCACTTTTCAGGCCTCCAAGTTGCGCTGGTCCGAGCGCGAGCTGCCCGAACATCGCCAGACGCTCGAGATGTACCGCTCGGCGCTGGCCCTGCGCCGCAAAGATCCGGTCTTGGCGCGCTCGGGACGCGAGCAGCTGCTGGCTCAGGCCAGCGGGGACGTGTTGATCGTTCAACGTTGGCTGAACGACGACCGGCGCGTGCTGGTCATGAATCTACAGAACCACAAGCTGCCGCTGGCGCGCGTTTGGCCCGGCCTTCGCCTGCGTGGGGCCAGAACGCTGCTGTGCAGCGAGCCGCAAACGGGCGAGGACCTGCCGCCCGGCGCGGCGGTGCTGTTGGCCGGCAGCGGCAATCTGGCCGGCCTCGTCGAAAGCAAATCATGACTGCCAGCGATTGGTACAAAGACGCCGTCATCTACGAGCTGCGGGTGCGCTCCTTCTACGACGCCAACGGCGACGGCGTCGGCGACCTGCGCGGCTTGATCCAAAAACTGGACTACCTGAAAGACTTGGGAGTCTCGGCGCTTTGGTTGCTGCCGTTGTACCCGTCTCCGCTGCGCGACGACGGTTACGACATCGCCGACTATCTTTCGGTGCACCCTTCCGTCGGCAATTTGGACGACTTTCGCGAGCTGCTCGACGAAGCTCACGCTCGCGGGCTCAAGGTGTTTACCGAGCTCGTTCTCAACCACACGTCCGATCAACACCCGTGGTTCCAGCGCGCGCGACGTGCCCCCGCCGGCTCGCCCGAGCGCAACTTCTACGTCTGGAGCGACGACCCCAACGAATGGGCCGAAGCGCGCGTGATTTTCCAGGACTACGAGACCGCCAATTGGACCTGGGATCCGCTAGCAAAAGCCTATTTTTGGCACCGCTTCTTCTCCCATCAGCCGGATCTGAACTTCGACAGCCCCGAAGTGCGCTCGGCGATGTTCGAGGTGCTCGA
>JBEQSW010000147.1:0-11036 GCA_040348565.1 Myxococcales bacterium
GATGATGGTCGTGACGTGGCCGTCCACGATCGCGGCCAGCGCGCGCTTGTAGCCGACCTCGACGGCCGCCCGCATGCTCTTGCCGGCGGCTATTTCTTCGCGGATGCGCTCGTTGATGAGGATGTTGTTTTCCACCGACATACCGACCGTCAGCGTCAGGCCAGCGATGCCGGGCAGGGTCATGGAGGCTCCGAACGAAGCCAGCACGGCCAGCTGCAGGAACAGGTTGAGCGCCACCGCCAGGTTCGCGATCAAACCGGCCCGATGGTAGTAAACGAGCATGAACAGCAGCACCAGCGTGGTGCCGCCGGCTGCGCCCTGAATCGCCAACTTGATCGAGTCGCGGCCGAGCGAAGGCCCGATGCGCTGCTCGTTCGAGGGCGAGATGGGCGCGGGCAGAGCGCCCGAGCGCAGGACTAGCTCCAGCTTCTTGGCGTCGCGCAGCTGAGCTTCCGGGTCACCGGCGCCGAGGGTGATTTGGCAATGCCCGCCCGAGATGGCGCCCTGAATCACCGGCGCGCTCTCGGCGCGGCCGTCCAGGATGATGGCAAAACGGCGCTTGATGTTGGCGGCGGTGATCTTGGCGAAGGCTTTGCCGCCGGTGTCGGTGAACGTGAGGTTCACGTGCCAGCCGCCCAACGAGCCTTGGCCTTGCTCGGCCTGCGCGGCGGCGTCGCGAATCTGATCGCCGGTGACCTCGGCGCGCGCCTTCAAGTAGTAGGTCCGGAACCCGGACTCTTCCTGCTTGAGCGTCACTTCGTCGACGACCTTGTGCTCGAGCTCGTAGCCAACTTCGCGATCGGCCGGAACGTCGAGGGTAGCGACCCAGTCGCGGAACCGGCGCAGGGTCTGCGTCGACGTCTCTTTGTCGCCCTTCTTGAGGAAGGCGTAGGTGATGGTCTTGGTGCGCTTGCCGCCCTCGGCGTCTTTGCCGACCGGGGCGTTTTCCTGGAAAAACGACAGGCCTTCGGGCAGCGATTCGGGCGAAACCTTCTTGCTCAGGGCGCCGAAGAAGTCGGTGTCGTCGTCCAGCAGCTTGAACTCGAGGCGAGCGGTCTGGCTGATGATCTCGCGGATGGTCGAGAAGCTCTTCTCGTCCTCACCCGGCACCTCGACGATGATGTCCTCGTCGCGGGTGGAGACGGCGGCTTCGCGCAGACCGAGCTCGTCGACGCGGCGACCGATGATGTCCTTGGCTTGACCGACCGCACGCTCACGGATGCCGGTCTCGACCGAGGTCTTGATCTTGAACTCGAGGTTGCGCTGATCGGCGGTGCGCGTGAACGATAGCTCGCCGCGGAACTTCTCCAGGAAGCGCTCGTCGAGCTTGGTGGGGTCGGCGCCTTCCTTCACCTTCAAGGTGATCAGGTTGACGGGGCGACGCGGCGCGTCGATTTCCACCTTTTGGCGGAGCTTGGCGTACACGTCGTCGGACGGGACGTCGTCACCTTCGTACAAGCCGTAGACCTTGGCGGCCTCACGACGCATGTCCTCGTAGTAGTTGTTGCGCTTGTCCTTGATGGCCTCGTCGACGTCCACCGTATAGACGAGCCGCAGGCCGCCACGCAGATCGAGGCCGGCTACGAGCCGGAACCCAACGTGCTCCTGGATGTACGCGGGACAGGGGAATTTCCCGCCCGTCAGGTTCGGCAGAGTGGGCCACAGGATCAAAAAGCCGAGCCCAGCCACGCTGGCGGCGAGCGAGAAGCGCAGGCGCCACCCCAGCTCGAACACGTCGATGGAGGCAAAGGCAGCCGTGAGCGCGATCATGGCCAGCAAGACCATGGGCCAGAAGGCGTTGTGGTACGCGGCGAACGCGCCCGCCGCCGCCGCCAAGGCGCCCGTCCAGCTCGAGGCGCGACGGCCGCGCGCGACCAGGCCCGACAAAAGCAGGATCAGCGCAAACGCGCCAAGCACTGCGGTGAGCACTCGTTCAATCCCCATGGCTCACTTCTTCTCGGCTTGCGCCGCGGTCTCGGGCGTGTCCTTGCCCAGCAGAGAGTTCTTCAGAAAGTCGACCTTCACGCCCGGCGCAATCTCGACCTTGGCGTAGCGGTCGCCCAGCTCGACCAGCTTACCCACGAGGCCACCTTGCAGGAGCACGCGGTCTCCTTTGGCGAGCGATGAGACGAGGGCGGCTTGCTTCTTCGACTGTGAGCGCGAAGAGAGGAGCAAGAGCGGGATCATCACCGCGATCAAGATGAGCGGCAGATAGCCGAAGATGCCCGGATTCTGGGCCGGCGGCGCGGTCGGCGACGGCGACGACTGCACGGTCTCGGACCCTTGATGGCCCGGAGCCGGGGGAATATTTTGGAGGAAATACATGGTCAGGGGTCGCCTTCGGGCCCGCGGCTATACCCAACATCCATCGGCCGCGCAAGGAACGGAACTGCGTCAAATCCGCCAGCTCCGCGAGCCTCCCGGTGGGGGGCGGGTCCGGGTCCGCGTCCGAGTTGAGGCTAAGGTCTAAGGCTAAGGTTGGGGGTGGGGTCCGGGCCCGGGTTCGGGCTAAGGCAAGGGTTCAGGTTCGGGCTAAGGCAAGGGTTCAGGTCGAGGCTAAGGCAAGGGTTCGGGCCGAGGCCAAGGCAAGGGTTCGGGTCAGGGCTGGGGCGAGGTGGGCGCTCTTCCCTTCCTCTATTCAAAAGGCGGACGCGGACCCCTACCCCCAACTCGCGCTCCACCCCCAACCCTAGCTCTAGCCCGAACCTTAGCCTTAGCCCGAACCTTAGCCTTTAGCCCGAACCTTAGCCTTAGCCCGAACCTTAGCCTTAGCCCGAACCTGAACCCGCTCCCGGACCCATCCCACGCCTTGACACTCTGCAAGGTGGGTTGTAGAGGCAGGGCCCTGATTCTTGGAGAGAAACAGTCTGCTTGCGGGCTCAAGCCCGCCACCCCACAGGCGCGTAGCTCAGTGGTAGAGCATTACCTTGACACGGTAGGGGTCGGCAGTTCAATCCTGCCCGCGCCTACAAAAGCGGCTGTTTCCTCCGTTATTCTGACCCGACGCGCCACGTCGGCGTCGTCGTGACCATGTCGGGGTCCGAGCGCGTCTCGCCCGTCCAGCTCCTCGAAAAACACGGAGGGCGGACGCCCGACACCGTGGCCGTCAAGGTCAACGGCGCCATCGGCGACCTGCATACGCCGGTCGATCCGAACAGCGACGTCACGCCTATCAAGGTCGGAGATGCAGCTGCGTTGGAAGTGATTCGTCACTCCGCGGCGCACGTGATGGCCGACGCGGTGCAGCGGCTCTTCCCGGGCACGCAGGTCACGATTGGCCCGTCCATCGACTCGGGCTTCTATTACGACTTCTTCCGCCCCGAAGGGCCCTTCACCGAGAAGGATCTGGCCAGCATCGAGAAAGAGATGCGCCGGATCATCAAGGACAAGCGGCCGTTCATGCGCCAGGAAGTGCCGCGCGCCGAGGCGAACGCCCTTTTCGACAAGATGGGCGAGAAGTTCAAGCTCGAGATCATCGCCGCCATCCCCGAGGGCGAAGCCATCTCGTTGTACCGACACGGGTTGCCGGAAAAGCCCGGACCGGACGGCGTCCAATCCCCCACCGGACCGCGCACCTGGTTCGACGTCTGCCGCGGGCCCCACGTCGCGCATACCGGCCAAATTGGCGCGGTCAAGCTGATGAGCGTGGCCGGCGCCTACTGGCGCGGCGACGAGCGCAACCCGATGCTCACGCGCATCTACGGTACGGCCTTTCCGACCGAAGAAGAGCTGGCCGAGCACCTCAAGCTGCTCGAAGAGGCCAAGGCGCGCGACCACCGTAAGCTGGGCAAAGAGCTCGAGCTTTTCATGTTTCACGAGTACGCGCCGGCGATGCCGTTCTTCTTGCCGCGCGGCACCGGTATCTACAACCGGCTCGTCGACTACATCCGCGGGCTCTACGTCGACTACGGCTACGAAGAAGTCATCACGCCGCAGTTCTTCGACAAGAAGCTGTACGAAACGAGCGGACACCTCGCAAACTACATGGAAAACATGTACTTGCCGGTGCCTTCGGAGCAGCTGAAGGCCGAGCACGACGCCGAGCCGCGCAAAGATCTGGAGTGGATCGCGGCAAAGCCGATGAACTGCCCCGGGCACTGCCTGGTGTTCGGGCAGCGGCGGCGCAGCTATCGCGAATTGCCGTGGCGTGTCGCGGACTTCGGGCGCTTGCATCGCTACGAGCGCGCGGGTGTGGTGCACGGCCTCGCGCGCGTGCGCAGCTTCTGCCAGGACGACGCGCACATCTTCTGCACGCCCGATCAGCTGGAAGAGGAGATCATCTCCTTCAACAAGCTGCTGTTCGAGGTGTACGCGGCCTTCGAGTTCACCAACATCAGCGTGAAGCTCGCCCTCCGGCCGGAGAATCGTCTGGGCACGGACGAGCTGTGGGACAAAGCCGAAGGCGCGCTGGAGCGGGCGCTGGTGCAAAGCGGCGTCCCGTTCGAGAAGCTGCCCGGCGAAGGTGCCTTCTACGGGCCCAAGCTCGAGTTCCACGTGGTCGACGCGCTGAAGCGCAGCTGGCAGCTGGGCACCATTCAGCTCGACTACTCGATGCCGGAGCGCTTCGAGCTCGAGTTCGTCGGCAAAGACGGCGCCGGCCAGCGTCCAGTCATGCTGCACAGGGCCATTTTGGGCTCCGTAGAGCGCTTCTTCGGCATCTTGATCGAGCATTGCGCCGGAAAATTCCCGGTTTGGCTCGCTCCGGACCAGGCCATCTTGGTCACGGTCAGCGAAAAGCAGGCTGATTACGCGCTCCAGGTCCAGGCAGGGCTCAAGGCTCGCGGCCTCCGCGTCGCCGTCGACATCAGCTCCGACAAGCTCGGCGCCAAAATCAGGAACGCGCGCAACCTGAGAACGCCGTACATTGGCGTGATTGGTGAGAACGAGGTCACGGGGGGCACGCTGTCGCTTCGCTCTCGTGAGGCGGGCGACTTGCCCCCCATGAGCGTGGCCGAGTTCACGGAGCGGTTGGTGAAGGAAGCTCTTCCCCCGCGCGTCACGCAGAAGCAAAATTAGGCTGCTAAGGCAGCCGAGTACCTAGAGGAGAAACACACAAGTTGGCACTACCTGGCGGCGGCGGAAGGCGATTTTCGAGAGACACGCGTGGTCCTCAGATCCGGATCAATCATCGGATCCGCGTACCCGAGGTGCGCGTCGTGGCCGAGGACGGCTCGAACCTCGGCGTCTTGCCCACCGATCAAGCGCTGAAGCGCGCTCAAGAGGTAGGGCTCGACTTGGTGGAGGTGAACCCGAAGGGCACGCCTCCGGTCTGCAAGATTCTCGACTTCGGCAAGTACAAGTACGAAGAGAAGAAGAAGGCGGCCGAAGCCAAGCGCAAACAGACGGTCGTCGAGGTCAAAGAAGTGAAGATCCGTCCGAAGACGGACGAGCACGATCTCAACGTCAAGATCCGGGCGATCCGGCGTTTCATCGAGTCCGGCAACAAGGTCAAGGTCGTGTGCCGCTTCCGCGGTCGCGAAATGATGCACCCGCAGGTCGCCTCCGGGCAGCTGCAAGAGATCATCAAGGCCATCGAAGACCTGGTGAACATCGAGCAGCGGCCGATGATGGAGCAGCGCACCATGGCCATGCTGGTTTCGCCGAAGCCGGTGGTGTTCCAGCGCTTGCAGCAGCTGCAGCGCGAGCGCGACAAGGCCCGTGAAAAGGGCGAAATTCACCCGTCCGAGCGTCAAAGCCTCGAAGTCACCGAAGAACAGCTCAACGAGCCGGATGACGACGACGACGACGACGACGATGACGACGACGACGGCGAAGAAGCCGAAGCCGACGAAAAGCCCTGAGCCCCGGCTGAGCTAGCGAAAAATGGACCCTGACTACTGGCTGGAACGCTGGGAGAAGGGTCGCATCGGCTTCCATCGCGCGGACGCGAACCCGCGCTTGATCGAGCACCACAAGGTGCTCGACGGCACCATTCGCGTGCTGGTGCCGTTGTGCGGCAAGACGGCGGATCTCGAATGGCTGGTGGTGCAGGGCTTCGAGGTGGTGGGCATTGAGCTGAGCGAGCTCGCGGCCCAAGCCTTCTTCAGCGAGCGCGGCTTCACGCCCGAGCGTCGCGAGCAGGGGCCATTCGTGGCGTACCAGCACGGCAACGTCACCATCTTGGTCGGTGATTTTTTCGCGGCGAACGTGAGCGAGTTGGGCGCGTTCGACGGCGTGTACGATCGCGCGGCGATGATCGCGCTGCCGCCGGAGCTGCGGGGGCGCTACACGGCGCACCTGCAAACGCTGCTGGCCCCCAAAGCCAAGCTGCTGCTCTTGACTCTGCACTTCGACGCGGCAGGAGGGCCACCCTTCTCGGTGTCACCCGAAGAAGTCGCGACGGCCTACGCCTCCGCCAAAAAGCTCACGCAGCTGGCCAGCGTCGACGCGCGTGAAGATTCGCCCGGTCCCGTCGAGCGCGGTGCGACGTTCGTTCACGAAAACGTGCACGCCATCGAATTCAGCTAACCGCGGGGTCGCGAGCGCGCCCTAGCCCTGCGCGTTCGCAAGGCCAGGGTCGTCGGCTGGTGGCGGGGCTACTTGGTGACTTCGGCCTTCACGTTGATGGTGACTTCCTCGCCCACCAGCACGCCGCCGGCTTCGAGCGCCTTGTTCCACTTCAGGCCGAAGTCGCTGCGTTTGATCTTGCCGGTCACCTTGGCGGCGCGCGCCTGGTTGCCCCAGGGAGTCTTGACCGGGGCGCTGAGCGTGGCGTCGAGCGTCACCGGCTTGGTGACGTCGCGGATGGTGAGGTTGCCGCTGAGCTTGTAGCCAGCACCCGCCTTGGTGATTTTGGTCGACTTGAAGGTCAGGGTCGGGAACTTCTTGGCGTCGAAGAAGTCGGGGCTGCGCAGGTGCTCGTCACGCTTGGCGTCGCCGGTGTCGACCGAGGCGGCGTTGATGACGACGGTGACCTCGCTCTTGGCCAGGTCGGCCTCATCCAAATTCACGGTCGCGGTCGCCTCCTTGAACCGTCCGTCAACCGAGCTGACGACGAGGTGGGGCACCGTGAAGCCAACGGTCGAGTGCGTCATGTCGAGCTTCCACTCGGCCGAGTCAGCGTGAGCAATTCCAGCAACCAGCAGCGGCAAAGCCGCGAACAAGCGTTTCATTTCGGTAGTTCCTCGTAAATTTGGCGGGCGCGCCCAGGGTGCGCCGTGCCCTGGGTCCTGTAGCGACTGCGCGTGCGCTGGTAGCTGGTGAGAGCTGAACACACTGTTCCCCTGATGGAACAATGGGACGGGGGGCGCGCGCGCCGCCTGCGCGCAGTGCGTCAGTCGATTCGCGATCTCGGCGCTGGCGTGAACGCTCACTACGCATCACGCTTGAGGATGAGCCTGAGGCGCGTCGCGTGTGCGGCGATCGCCGTGCTCGCGGTCGCCTGCAGCCAGGCGCGACCGCCGGCACAGCACGCCAAATTAGCTGCCATTCCAGCGTCCCCGCCACGCGAGCGCGTGCCCGACTTCGAGGTCTATGCGGTGGGTGGGGTGCGCTACAGCTCCAAAGCGCTGGTCGGAAAGCAGCCTTTTATCGCCGTGTTTTTCGCCACCTGGTGTGACTACTGCCAGGGCGAGCTCAAGACCATCGCGGTCGCGTTGGAGCGCACGGGGCCGATGCCGGTCATTCCCGTTTCCGTCGACGGCCCCGACACCTGGGACAAGGTCCCCGCCTATCTGGCCTCGTTCGGCATTCGGGCGCCAGCCGTGCGCGCCAGCCACTACAAGCGCTTCGCCGCCACCTACAACCCCGCTGACATACTACCTTCGGTCGCCATCGTTGGTCGCGATGGTGCGCTCGTCGACTACCTCCACGGCTACGACCCTGCTCACGCCGATCGCCTGCTCGCCTCGCTGAGGCACGCCAAGGCCGTTCCGCCCCTGCCCTCCAACGAGTTGAACGCGCAGGCCGAGCCCGACGACCCCGAGCCCGACGACCCCGACGACCCGGTTGGGCCCGCCGAGCCCGAGCCGCCGGACGGTCCCAGCGACCCCGACGCCCCCGACCCACTCAGCCGCGCTCTGACACCAGCGCCAGCGATGAACGGCTGGAGCCGTTTGGCGAATTTGACGCCTCGCCTAGGCTTCTAGCCAAGACCCGGGTCGTGGGCATCGACATCGCCGTCTCGATTGCGGCCGGCGGCACCTGGAATGCCGGCGGAAAGGCGCGGCCAATTCGACCTTCAATTGCGCCCGACCCCGAGGTTTCGTACGGGATACGGTGCCACCATGCCCAAGATGCTACGCGCCGATGCGGCTCCCACCCATCACAGCGAAGGGGCCGCCCGTTTGCTCGACGGCTGGCGCGGGTTCTCGGACGGCTGGCTGCTGCTGGACATGGCCTGCGTGCTCCTGCTCGCGCTCCTGCTCGGTGCGGTGATTGCCTACCATCCCACCGCGCGCCGTAAGGCGACGAGCCTCGAGCAGCTGGACCAGCCGAAGACGTTCCTGATGTACTCGATGGTCGCGGCGATCTCGGCGCAGATCGTGGAAATCCAGCCGGCGATGGCGTTCGTGATCTTCGGCATCGGCGGCTTGATGCGCTTTCGCACCGACGTCGGCGTCGCCAAGGACACGGGTCGCGTCATCCTAGTGACCGTGGTCGGGCTGTGCTGTGGCCTCAAGATCTACGTCGTGGCCGTGCTCGCGACCCTGGCCGGCTTCATCGTCATCCACGTGCTCGAACAGGTGGTTGCCGGCAGCATCATCGTTGGCGGTCTCGAGACTTTACGCATCCCGAGGGTCGCGCTCGCCTATCGCGCGGCGCTCACCGAGGTCGGCTGCACCGTCGTGCGCGAGCAGGCCGAGGCGAGCAAGGGACGCGTGATCTTCGTGTTGCGGGCGCCCGCGCGCATCCATCGGCAGAAGATCTCCGCCCGGCTGGACCTGATGCCGGAAGACACGCGAGGCGTGGTCGAATTCGAGGGCATTTAGGCGGCGCGCGGCCACGTATCGCGCCTAGGCTCCGCGGCGGCGAGCGCTCAACGAGCGCGGATTTCGAACGCGATCACGATGACGGCGAAGGTCAGCAGCACCAAGCCGGCCAGGAAGCACCATTCGGCGAAGATCTCGAATTTGGCAATCGCGTTGCGACGACGGATCGCGAAGTACGCCGAGATTGAGCTGCTCAGAAACGCCAGGCTGGCGAAAGCGACCACGTGGGCGACGAGCACGCCTCCCTTCTGGACGATGCGAACGACGCTGATCACCGTCATGCAAACGCCGACCATGGTCGCGGCGGCGGGCAGGATGTGAATCGGCCGATCGGTGATCGCGCCGTCGCCGTTCTGGTGATCGAGGTTCGACATTGGCTGGGTCGCTCCGACTATCGCGGACGCCGTGTGCCAGCAAGCATCGCGAAACCCAGCCAATGCTCCGCGCTGCTCACGTCGAGGCACGGCCGCTGTCGTGCCGTGCTTCAGAAAGTCCCGACGGCGCCCAGGCCGTAGCCATCTCGACCGACTGGAGCCGGCAGGACAGACACCGTGATGTCGCTCCGCAGCAGGCGTTTCCTCGGGAAGACCATGCCGAGCGTGAACATCACGGCACCTGCGGTTTGGGCCAGCCCGTCGAGCACCAGAACCGCGCGCAAGTCAGAGCGATGGTCCGAGCTGCAAGAGCTGGTGTCATCCACGGTTTGATTCGTGCACGGCTTGTCTCTGGCACCACCGGCCGCCAGCATCAGCCACGGGCCGAGCGCCGGCACCAACAGAAACCCGGTCTTGTCCTCGAAGTCGTTGCCGACGGCGCCCGTTACGCTGAACACCCACGGCACGCCCGCCACGATCGAGCCGGCGATGACCAGACCGCGGCGCGGCTGCTGCCGCACGCGATAGCCGTTAGGCACTGGATCACCATCCTCGTACGGCAACTCCATCCCCGGTGGTAGGCCGCCGCGCGCCTGCGGGTATTGCACGTCGTAGCGCGTCTCGGGCGACCGGTCGTTGATCGGCACCAGCATGTAGCCGGGCGGTGCTTTCGGCGGTGCCGGCAGGGGCGCTTTCGCCGCCGGCGCTGGCTCGGCTTGCGGGACTGCTGCCGGCGTCGGTGCTGGCGCTGGCGCTGGCGCGCTCGTGGCTGTCGCTGCGGACGTGGCCGCGGGTGCTTGCGCCCATGCGATATTGCTCGAGCTCAAAGCAAGACTCAGCGCGCCCATGCAGGCGCCGATGCTGGTTAGTGACTTCATGCGGTGTACCCTCCAGGTCCCGAAAGCCAGCAGAGCAATCAGCGTGCCACTTCGAGTCTTGGGGAATTTCCCGCGATTTTTCGGATTTCGATCGGCCGTGGCCATCTGCATACCGAGGCAACGAAGTCACACCTGTCGGTCGTTCACGACGCCGACCGTGGGCCGAGCCTCACTTGGGCCGGGACGGCGAGCGAGTGGACTTGCACGAACGGGGCTCGGTTAGCTGCAAAAACTTAGCATCAGAGCGCTCCCATGAATCGGAGCGCGGCGATGCGCGCGGTGATGACATCGCGCTATAGCCGCACGCTGAGCATTGCAAACCCGCAGACCGACGACACCGAATCCAATGCCGAGCCGATCGCTGCGCAGACGTCGTCTCGCACGTGAGCTCAGCGGAGCTACGTTGTGCGCCCTTCTTCTGTTCACCGCCTCCGGATGCTCCCATTCGGCGAGCGGGCAGGACTTCTATCGTCTAGACGTGTCACCCGCTCGTTGCCCTCGCCGCGTCGAGCTGCTGCGCGAACCGCCCACGTCTCCGTTCAAAGAAGTGGCCCTGCTCGGAGCCACTTGCCACGGCCTGGCGCCGTATCAGTGTGAAAACAGGCTGCTGGACCAAGCTTGTGTCCGGCAGGCGGATGCCGTCGTCATCCGTGACCAGACTTTCATCGGCAAGAAGGCCGAACCCCGCCGAATGATGACAGGCTCCGCCATCGTCTACGTGCGAGTGCCGCCCTCTCCCGAGTCTGCAAGCTCTGCCGCAGGCGCGACCGGGGAGTGACGCGCCAACGGTGGAGTCGTTCAATCGCTCAAGGGCTGGTGACGTTCTTCACGGCCAGTGAGACCCACTGGCCGCG
>JBEQSW010000182.1:0-11073 GCA_040348565.1 Myxococcales bacterium
CGTGCCTCGCGCTCGAAGCGTTGCAGCACGTTGGGAACCCCCAAGGCTTGCCGTTGAATCAGCTTGACCGCTACCTGAGACCGCAACGTTAGATGCTGCGCGACCCACACCGACCCCATCGCCCCCTGGCCGAGCTGATGCAGCAAAGCGTACTTGCCGGCGATAATCCGTGTGACCGCCACGCACGACACGTTATAGCTACCTAGGCCTAGACGAAACTCACATCTCGAATCATCGGGTTTGTGGCCGTTCGCGCGGGCCGCCCAAGGCGCAAAAATGCCTATTGCGGCTGCCGAGGAGGGGCCGCCGCTCGTCGACCGCGGCCGGGCGCCACCCTCACTGCGCGAGCGTGAGCGCCAATCAGTGCGTGGTGATATCAGACGGCGAGTAGATGCAGTACGTGCCGTCGGCGCCTTTGCCCACCGAGCTGGGCTCGGCGCCGGTGTCGTTGCCGTCGTAGCGCTCGCAGATGGTCATGCCGCTGGCGGCGAAGATGTGGGTGAACTTGGCGCTGTCTTTGTACTTCGTATTGACGCCGGCAAGCTCACCCTTGGTGCCGTTGGCCAAGATGGAGTCGAACTCCGAGTGACGTGTGTATTGCGTGCTGCAGTTGCCGCATGAACGGTAGAGCTTGCCGAACGACTCGACCAAAAAGTTCTGCACGTACAGGGTGCCGGCGCCGTTGTGTTGAATCACCTTGTCGCTGGCGTTCTTGGCGCCGGAGTTGGTGATGCGATACACGTTGGAGCTGCTGCTGCCCAGAAGCGTGATGGCGTCCTCACCGACGTCTTCCCACCAAACGTTGTCGATGGTGCAGCTGCCTTCACAGTGCACGCCGTCCGCGGCCGGCGCACCCAAGATCACGTTCTTCAGGGAACCCCCAGCCTTGACCAAGAACAAGGGGTCCTGACCCTCGGCTTGCCCACCGCTGCCCAGCGCTCCCGCGCCGATGAAGCGTCCGCCCTTGCCGTCGAAGTCGGTGACGGACTTGGTGCTGCTCAACATGGTGTCGGCGCCCACGGGCGTAGGAAACTTCAAAGCGGGCGGCGTCTTGGTCGTCGAGCCGCTGCCGGCGGTGCCGCTGCTGCTGCCCGCGCTGCCGGTGGTTCCGCCGCTACCCTTGCCCGCGGCCGCGTTCGAGTTACCGCCCGTCCCCGTTACCGTTCCCGTCCCGCCGCTCGACGCTCCGGCGGTCCCGGAAGCGGTTCCAGAGCCGGCGCTGCTGCCCGCAACTCCCGAGGGTGTCCCGGCCGCCCCCGCGCTCGTTTGCGAGCTGGTGCCGGCGGTCGGCATGTCCGTGTCGTTGCCGTCGCCGTCGCTCGCGCTCCCGGAGCAGGCAACGACGGAACCCAGAATCCAAAACAGGGGAAGGTACTGGCGCATGATTTTTCGCGTCGGCCTGAACAGGGCACCAACGCTCCATGGCGTAATGCCAAGGCGCCCCGGTTCGATCACGAAGGCTCCGAAATCGCGCTGCCCCGCGCGTCGTTTGTCGAGATCGCGATCACGAAACGCCGAGGTGAAAGCTTCTTTCTCATTCAATCGGTCGCAGCATGACGACCGAGTAGCCGACGGCCAACTTGCGGCCCCGATTCGCGTAAGAATGCCGTTGGTCACCGCGGAAAACGACGACGTCGCCTTCCGCCATTCGAAAAGATTCTCCCGACGCTACCAACTCGAGCTCGCCGCTTTCGCAGGTGAGGTACTCGCGCGTGCCCGCTGTGTGCGGAACGCCCACCATGCGCGCGCCCACCGGCAGCTCGAGCCGCTCGATCTGCATGCCCGGCACCTTGTCGGGCAAGAGCGAGCTGACCGTGACCGTGCCGCGCAGCCGCGTGGGCAAGCTGCCGCGTGGGTAGAGCTTGGCCGACGCGCGCGGCTCCGCGACGATTTCTTCCAGAGAGACTTGGAATGCCATGGCCACCGCGTGCAGCACCGCGAGCGTGGGGTTGCCGTCGCCGGATTCGAGGTTGGCCCAAGTAGCGCGGGGCAAGCCCGACAGCTTGGCCATCTGCTGTTGGGTGAAGCCGCGCGCCTGGCGCAGCTGACGAATGTTGCGCCCCAAGCGACTCGACAGCTCCTCGCTCATGGGTTGGCATTCTGCCAACCCATTGGCAAGAACGCCAATACTATGACCGGGGAGGTCCATGCTGCTTCACGAGGAGCAAATTCATGGATCTCACGGGAAAGTCGGCATTGGTGACCGGAGCGAGCCGCGGCCTGGGTCGCGCTCTGGCCGAACAACTGGCGGCGGCCGGCGCGCGAGTCGTGCTGGTAGCGCGCACGCAAATCGAGGTATCGGGCGTAGCGCAGGGCATCCGCGAAGGCGGCGGCGAGGCACATGCGCTGGCCTACGACGTGAGCCGCAAAGAAGACGTCTATCCGTTGGTGGGGGCGGCCGCAGCCCTGGTCGGCCCCATCGATCTATTGATCCACAACGCCAGTAGCCTGGGCCCGACGCCGCTGAGGCTGCTGCTGGATACGGAGTGCGAAGATCTATCGCAGGTGCTGGAAACCAACGTCGTCGGTCCGTTTCGGCTGAGCCGCGCGCTGGCCGGGTCGATGGCGCTGCGCAAGACCGGAACTATCGTGCACATCAGCTCGGACGCCAGCGTGAACGCCTACGAGCGTTGGGGTGCTTACTCCGTTTCCAAGGCTGCGCTCGACCACCTATCGCGGCTTTGGGCCGCCGAGCTGGCCGAGCGCGGCGTGCGCGTCCTGGCCGTCGATCCGGGCGAAATGAACACCGTCATGCATCGCCAAGCGCTGCCGGACGCCGACCCCACCACCCTGGCAAACCCCGAGCACGTAGCGGCTCGCGTCTTGGAGCTGCTGCGCGACGAGCGGGTGCCCAGCGGCAGTCGCGTCGAAGCACAGACTTGGAGGGCGGCGTGAACACCGCGCAAGCCCAGCCGCTCGTTTCGCCCCCCACGCCGATCCGTCCGGCGCGCGCGCCCCAATCGGGCTTTCACCCCGAGCGTTTGCTGGTCATCGATCCGCTCACGCGGCGCTTCGGT
This sequence comes from Myxococcales bacterium, assembly GCA_040348565.1. Taxonomy (GTDB): domain Bacteria; phylum Myxococcota_A; class Polyangia; order Polyangiales; family Polyangiaceae; genus PMG-095. The sequence continues at coordinate 3,018 of JBEQSW010000182.1, forward strand.
GACTACAGCATCGCCGAGCTGCCCCGGCTGCTCGAGCCCGGAGACGCGCCGGTGGTGAATGACGCCGCGACCTTGCCGGCGTCGCTGCGCCTGGACCGCGAGCTGGAGCTGCGGTTGGTATCGCGCGAGAGTGACGGCTCCTTTCGCGCCGTTGCGTTCGGGGCGGGCGACTTTCGGCAACCGACCGAAACGCGCGGCGCGCCTCGCTCGCTCGGCGTCGGCGATACGTTGACGTTCGGGCCAGAGCTGACGGCCACCATCGTCGACGTGGACGCAGCGGAGCCGCGCCTACTGCGGCTACGGTTTCTGGCAACGGACGCCGCGCTGTGGCAAGCGCTCTATCGCTACGGCCGCCCCATTCAGTACGCCTACGCCAACCAGCCACTACAGCTGTGGGACGTGCAGAACCGTTACGCGGCTCGGCCGTGGGCGTTCGAGCTGCCGTCGGCGGGCCGTCCCTTGACCTTCGAGCTGCTCTTCCAACTCGAGCGGCGCGGGGCGAGCCTGGCTCACGTAACCCACGCCGCCAGTATTTCTTCAACGGGCAGTGACTCGCTCGACCGGCGCTTGCCCCTGGCCGAACGCTACGAGATCGGTGAACGGGCAGCGCGCGTGATCGCCCAGGCTCGCGCCGACGGCGGCCGTGTCACCGCCGCCGGTACGAGCGTGGTGCGCGCGTTGGAAGCTCACGCCGCCGCGGACGGCAGCGTGCGCTCGGGCAGCGGCGAAACCGAGCTGCGCTTGAGCCAGCGCTACTCGCCGCGCGTGGTCGACGGCTTGCTCACCGGGTTGCACGAGCCCGGCACCAGTCATTTCGACCTGCTCGAAGCCTTCGCGCCGCGACCGCTGTTGCTGCGGGCCATCGAGCATGCCGCCAGGACCGGCTACCTTCAGCACGAATTTGGGGATTCTTGCTTGGTCCTGGCGGGGGCGTTGCTCGAACGTCTGGCGGCCTGAGCGCGGTCGCTCAGAGCGCGGGGGTCGCGGCGGGGGCCGGGGCCGCGCCGGGGGCTGGAGTCGCGGCGGGGGGCGCGTCGGGCGCGCCATGCTGCCAACGCTTGCCGTGCTCCCCGTGCATCATCATGGGCTTCAACTTGCCCGATTCGAACGCGGCCTTCAGCTCTTCGGGGGTGAGCTTTTGATCACCGTTGGCGTCGGCCACGCTGAGCTTGGCCCAATGCTCGCCGACCTCCGACTGCTCGAGCATGCCATCATGGTTGGTGTCTTTTTGATCGAAGCGAGCTTTGGCGCGCTCTGCGAACTTGGCTTGAAACTCGGCGGCGCGAGCCTTGAAGTGCGCGGCCAGCTCCTCCTTGGTGACGACGCCGTCGCCGCTGGTGTCGATTTCCCCGATGTGCTCTTGCATGCGCGGGGGCAGCTCAGCCGCTTCCAGCTGACCGTTCTTGTTCGCGTCGAAGCGCTCGATCATCTTTTCGGGTGAGGGAGGGCCAAAGCCGTGCTCGCCGCGGGGGCCACGATGGTCACCGCGCGCTTCCGGGCCCATGGCGTCGGGGGCGGGGGTGGTGGCAGGCTGTGTCAGTTTTGCAGTTTGAGTTTGATCCGCCGGTTCCACCTCGGCCCCGCCGCATGCCATCAAGCCGAAGCTGGCGAGCAAAGCGATGAGAGAGGTGGTAGTGAGGATGGTCGATGTCATCTTCATGTGATGTCGTGCTCCTGTCAGTGGGTGCGACGTCGACCCCCCGCCGGCCCCTACGCCTTTTTTCGTGCGTAGGGTTTTTGGGAGCCGCAGCGTCAAACTGCTGCGAGTGACCCAAGCACGGAGAACCATTGGACAATCTTGGCGAAGCCGTCGAGCGTGTCCGGGCCGGAGACGCGGCGGCTTTTCAACGGATCGTCGACGCCACGAGCGCTCGACTGGTCAGACTGGCGGCTAGGATGCTCGGGAACGTCATCGATGCGGAGGATGTCGTGCAGGAAGCGTACGTGAAAGCCTATCGCGGGCTGATGGCCGACGAGTTCGACGGCCGCGCCAACGTCTCGACGTGGCTGTACCGCATCGTCACAAACCAGAGCCTCGACGCCATGCGCAGCCGCAAGCGCCGCCCGCAGCCGACCGACTTAGCCGACGAATCGACGAGCGATCTGGCCTCGGCCGAAACCAAGCTGGCGCTGGCCGAGCTTTCGGATTGGTTGGGCGACCTGCCCCCCGATCAGAAGGCGGCTTTGGTGCTCAAGGCGGTGGAGGGCCTGACGTCGCCCGAGATTGCCGAAGTGTTGCAGTGCAGTGAAGGCGCGGTGGAACAGCGGCTGGTGCGAGCACGCAGCGCCCTGCGCAAGAGGAGTGAAGGGCAATGAGCCACGACGAAGACATCGACGCCCGCCTCGCACGGCTGGCCAGTGGCACGGCAGAGCTACGCCCCCGCGCCGGCTTTTCGAACCGCGTCATGCAACGCATCGGGCAAGAGCAGCTCGGCACGCTGTACGCGCTGAGCACGCCGGCGCGTCGCTTCTTGCCGCTGGGCATGCTGGCAGCGGCGTTGGCCATGGTCTGGGCGGTCTCGGTCAGCAGCCAGGTGGACGAGGCGATGGCCGCCAGCGACGATACGGAGCTGTCATGGTGATCGCGCCCAAGCTCAAGATCTACGGCATCGTGGCGGGCATCTTCGTGCTCGGCGCGGGCGCAGGCGCGGCGTCCGGCTACGCCGTCGCCAACAAGCGTTTGGAGGCGGTGCTGCGCGAAGATCGCCCCGGCATGGGCGACGCGCATCGGCTCGAGGCGTTGTCGGCTCAGTTGGATCTGACCCGCGATCAGCGGCGACAGGTGCGGCAAATCATGGAGCGTCACCGCGACGAGAATCGACAGCTGGCGCGTGCGATGTTCGAAGAGTGCGGCGGTCCCCTGCAAGATTTGCGGGCGCGCGTCGACGCCGAGGTTCGCGCCGTGTTGACCGAGGCGCAAGCGCGACGCTTCGGTGAGCTGATGGAAAAGCGCGGCAGCCGCTTCCCGCTCGGTGGGCCTGGGCCGCGCCGACGCAAGGGTGACTGACAACGTTGGGCGTCGATGCTAGTCGGGGGCGATGCGCTTTCCGACCGCGGCGATTTTGACTCTCACTTTGGTAGGGTGTGCGAGCACCGCGGCGACGCCGGCCAGCACCCCCACCGCGCCCGCAACCACGGCCACGGATGCCAAGAGCGCGCCAACCGCTGCTGCCGCGGCCCCGAGCCCTGCCGCCGGGCCCCGCGAGTGGCCCGAGCTCGGACAAGCCTTCGAGGCGGAGCGGGTCACGGGCACGATTGCGCTGTTCGACTCTCAGGACGGCGTGCTCGGCTGTAGCGACGTCAAAAAGTGCCAGGAAGCCGTCATCCCGGCCTCCACTTTCAAGATCCCGCACAGCATGATCGCGCTCGAGACCGGCGTCGTCGAAGGGCCGGACACGATTTTGCCGTGGGACCACAAGCAATACTCCGTCGACGCCTGGAACCAAGACCTGAAGTTTCGCGATGCGTTTCGTTTGTCGTGCCTTCCGTGTTACCAAGCCATCGCGCGGCGCGTCGGCGAAGCAGGGGAGCAACAGTGGGTGAACAAGCTGGGCTACGGTAACCGCGATATTTCCGGCGGCGTGGACAAGTTCTGGGTGTGGGGCGCCCTACGCATTTCGGCGCTCGAGCAGATCGACTTTTTGCGCCGCTTCGACGGCGACAAGCTGCCGATCTCGTCGCGCACGGCCGACCTGGTGCGCGACATCATGACGATCGACGTGACCGAAACCTACGTGCTTCGCGGCAAGACCGGCTCGGCGTCACCGCCGGAAGAGGAACGCGAGGTGGGCTGGTTCGTCGGTTGGCTCGAGCTCGGGGCGCGTCGCGTTTTCTTTGCGACGCGCATCGACAGCCATCAGAACGGCGTCGATACGGCGCCGGTGCGGCGAGCCGTCACCGAGAGGGTGCTGAAATCCAAGGGCTGGATGTAGCCCTGTAAGGCCGGGCAGCGGACAGGCGTTGAGAGCGGACAGGCGGCGTTTGCCGCGGTTGCCAGGTGTCGCTCGAATGCAGAAACTTCTTTCAATTCAAGGGTTTGTAGTATTGACCGCGCTGGGCCTCGCGGGCTGCTCGCGGGCTCGGGAGGAAGCGCCCGCGCCGGCGGCCCTGGCCGTAGCCAAGGGCGCTGGGGAAGCTCCCGCTCCGGTGGCGGCCGACGCCGCCAAGGCCGCTAGCCTACCCAAGACATCGCGCAAGGTGATCCGCAACGCCGAGCTGACAATCGAGGTCGCGTCGCCGGCCGCGGCGGAATCCAAGGTCAGCAGTCTGGTGGAAGGTTTGGGCGGCTACATCGCCAGCTCCGAGCGCCAAGTGGTGGCCGACGAGGGAGAGCGCTCGCAAGCGCGCGTCACGCTGTCGCTGCGCGTACCGGCGGCGCGAATGGACGAGGCACTGCGCGAAATCAAGCGCCTGGGCGGCGGCGCCGAAACCGAAAAGATCGGCTCCGAAGACGTGACCGACGAATACATCGACGTCGACGCGCGCATCACCAACCAACGCCGCTTGGAGCAGCAGCTGGCGGGCATCTTGGCGCAGGCCAATACCGTCGACAGCGCGCTCAAAGTGCACCATGAGCTGACCGACGTGCGCACCGAGATCGACCGCTTGGAGGGGCGGAAGCGCTTCTTGGACAACGAGACGTCGCTCGCCAAAATTTCACTGTCGCTCACGCCCTTGCGTCCAATCGTGGCCGCCACGCCCGACGGTTTCGGCGTCGACGTGCGGCGCGCCGCCACCGATGCCGTTTCGCTCGCGGCCGGCATCGTCACCCTCGGCATTCGCGCCGCGGGCGTGCTGCTGCCAATTGCGGTCATTTTCGGCCTGCCGACGGCCGGGCTCGTGCTGTGGCTGCGGCGCCGGCAGCGCAAGCTCGCGGTCGCCTTGTCGGGCTAGCGGGCTCTTCAGCGGCGCACGAGCGTGAAATCGGCGCGAATCTCGCCGGTCCTGAGCTTGCGAGCGTTACTGATGGCGGGCTGCTCGTAGCGAGCCAGCGTGGGGAATTTGGCCATGTCGTCGATCAAACCGAGCTGCTTCAACGTTTCGACCAGGATGGGCCCGAGCGCGCGTGCGGCGCCGTCGACCACCTTGATGGCGATCCCCAGCGCCGGCTTCGCAAACGCGACCAACAGGAGCGCTTCGGCGCCGCCCTTGACCAGCGCGGCACCAGGAAAGGCCAGCGACAGATCGTAGTCCAAGCGCCGCTCGCCCGAGACCAACAGCGGGTGAGCCAACATGGCCGCTCGGACCCGCGCCGGACCCGGCGCGCTCGAGAGCGCGAGGTTCTTGAAGCCGACGGCCAGGTTGCTGAGCGGCAGCGCGAAGTTCGGCGCGCTGCAGCCGTCGGTGCCGAGCAAGAGCGACGACGCTTCGACCTCGCACGCGTCCGCGACGGCTTGGCGCACCCGCCGTTGCGCCTCGCCGGCCGGGTCCAAGTACGTGTCGAGAGGCTGGCCCAATAGCTCCGCCAAAGCCAAAAACCCGCTGTGCTTGCCCGAGCAGTTGTGGCGCAACGGATCGCGGTCCTCGTTGTGCTCGGGGTACTTACCAAACAGCTTGAGCTGGAGTGGCAACCCCGTCCCGCACTGCAACGCCGACTCCGTCAGCCCGACTTTCTGCAGCATGCCGAGCACCAGCGCTCGGTGCTGGTCGCTGCCATTGTGCGAAGCGGCGCACAAGGCAAGCTCTTCGGGGCCGAAGCCAAAGCGCTCCATGCCGCCCGCTTCGACCAGCGGCATGGCTTGCAAAGGCTTGATCGAAGAGCGAGAAAAGAACACCTGAGATGGGTCACCCAGCGCGTGACTGAGCCGCGACTGCTCGTCCACGACCGCGATGGCAGCCGTATGCACGGCTTCGATGCCCTGACCGCGGTGCACCCAGGCTGCGGGGACGAGCTGTTCGGAAGTGAGCTTGTGGGCCGCCATCGCGACGGATACTGTCAGCTGGTGACCCTCCGCGGGAAGACCCTGTTCATCACCGGCGCAAGCCGCGGCATCGGCAAGGCTATCGCGCTCCGGGCGGCGCGCGACGGCGCCAACGTGGCCGTGGTCGGCAAGACCGATGCCCCCCACCCCAAGCTACCCGGCACCGTCGCCGACTCCGTGCGCGAAATCGAGGCGGCCGGCGGCAAGGCCATTGCGTGCGTGGGCGACGTGCGCATCGAAGAACAGATGGCGGCGGCCGTGGAGGCCACCGTAAAGGCGTTCGGCGGCATCGATATTTTGGTCAACAACGCCAGCGCCATCAGCCTCACCAGCACCGAGCAAACGGAGCTGAAACGCTTCGACCTGATGTTCGGCGTGAACACGCGTGGCACGTTCTTGTGCTCCAAGCTGTGCATCCCGCACCTGCGCCGCGCGCAGAACCCGCACATTCTGATGCTGTCGCCGCCGCTCACTCAGGAGCCGCGCTGGTTTGCGCCGCACCTCGCCTACAGCATCGCCAAGTACGGCATGAGCTTGTGCGTGCTGGGCTTGGCCGAAGAGCTGAAGCGCGACGGCATCGCCGTGAACGCGCTCTGGCCGCGCACGGTGATCCGCACCGCCGCCGTGCAGAACTTGCTGGGCGGCGACGGCAGCATGGCGCGCGCGCGCAACCCGGAGATCGTGGCCGACGCCGCGCACGTGGTGCTGACGGCGAAGAGCCGCGAGCTGACCGGGCATTTTCTGATCGACGAGGAAGTGCTGCGCGGCGCTGGCGTCAGCGATTTCAGCCAATACGCCGACGTGCCCGACGCGGAGCTGTTGCCCGATTTCTTCGTGTAAAGGCCGAGGCGCCTAGCTTTCGACGAGCCCGGCCGCGCGCAACAATCCAGCCAGGTACGCGGCGGCGTTGGGATCGCCTTCGCGCGGCGCCCAGGGTGCGAATTCCTTGTCCGTCGCCGCGTCGTAGGGCCCTGCCTTCACCTCGAAGCAGATCGCGGTTTCGCTGAGCGCGGTCACGGTGTGCCAAACGCCGGGCGCCAAATCGATGCCGACGACACCATTGCGGCCAAGCACGTGGTGCTCGGTCAGCGAGCCCCCGTCGTCGAACAAGAGCAGCGCCAGCTCCCCACGCAAGACGACGAAGCTCTCCGGCTTCGGTACCTGCAAGTGCCGGTGGGGCGCCGCGTAGCTGCCGCGGGTCCAAGCGTTCAGGAACCGATGCGGATTGGACGCCATGTCCGGGTGAAAGTTGTGGTTGATCCGGCCTCGCGGCGCCTTCACGGCTCGCGCCACGGTCGCGTCGAGCAGCGCCTCGTCAATCAACTGAACGGCTCCAGCCATGCCCGAGCGGTACCAGCGTCCGCGCCGCTCGTAAACGCGCCGCTTTCGGCCCTGGCTCCGGCGCGCATCACGCGCTGCGCGGCCCCGGCTCAGCTGGGGTTTTCGCGGTACACGCCCAGGGCCAAAATGAGCGCAATCAGCGAGAGCAGGGTAAAGCCGAGGATGCCGGGGCTCATGGCTTCTCCGAAGCCCAGCAGCACGACCTCGCTGAGGGAGCTTTCGGGGTGGCGCTGGAGGTATTCGGGCGCGTGGTGCGCGACCGCGGACAAGGCCGCGAAAATGCCGTTGAAAGACGTGAGCAGGGTGGCGGCCGAGAGAGCAAGGGTGGTGCGGAAGACTCGCTGGGTGGGGGAGGACGCGAACCGCACCGCGAAAGCCATGGCCAGGAGGCCGAAGGCCAGCAGGAAGAACACCGGAAAACCGCCCTCGCGAACCAAATTTGCCATGCCCTGCTTAGAATGCGCCAGGCCTCGCGCCGTGACCGGTCACGCGCACGCCCCGGCCGCGTTCTAACGTTGGCCCTGCTCGATGGCACCGAACCCCGACCAAGAAACGCTCGCGCTGCTGGCCCGGCGCGATCCCCGCGGGTTCGACGCCGCCTACGCCAAATATGGCGCGCGGCTATTCAGCTTCCGGAACCGGCTGTTGGGGACGGGTCAGCGCCAGCTGGCCGAGGACCTGCTGCAGCAGACGTTTCTGCGCCTGGCCGAACGGGGTCCGGAGCTGCGGGCGGATTCGGACCTGCGCGCCTGGCTGTACACGGTCGCGCGCAACGCATTCCTCGGCCAGTGGCG
>JBEQSW010000187.1:0-7364 GCA_040348565.1 Myxococcales bacterium
ATGCGGGAGCGAGGGCTCCCCTCATTGAACCAAGCGCGCGCCGAACGTCGGCGCGCGTTGGTCTATGGGAAGGTCGCGCTGCGTGCAATGCCGGCGCACTTCTGGCTCTGGGTGCTGGTTGGCGGCGCCGCGTTTGGCGTCATCTATTGGCGTTCGGCGGAGAGCCGGCTGGAGGGGCGCAAGAGCGCGGTAATGGCCAAGCAACGCGCTATCGCCGTGGCCCTCGGCCCCAAGATGCAGCCCTTTCGCGACCAGGTCGAAGGTTGGGCGAGGGAGCTTGCCGCCGACGGCGTGGCCGATTTCGTGGCGCCGGGCGACGCCTTGAAAGATCTGCGCGAGGCCCCGGGCGTTTACCTGCGCCTGCGCCGCGAGAATACCAAGAGCGTCAAGCAGATCCGCAAGGCGGCTCAGGCTTCGCTGCACGACGGCTTCACGTCCTGCCTGTTCGTCAGCCCCACGGGCTTGCCGACACAAGGGACCGCCTGCCACGTCACTAGCGAGTGCCTACCCGGGCAGCTGTGCAACGAGTGGAACGTGTGCGCGCCGCCGCCGCGTCCCTACAACATGCGGCTGGCGTATCGCTCCTTGCGAGTGCTGACGACCGACTGGAGCGACGAGCTGCACGAGGCCGACAGCGAGTTGGCCGTCAACGGCTACGACCGAGATTTGGACAGCGTGGCCAAGCACGACGTGCCGGTGGCCGTCGAAATCATGAACAAGGCCCGCTTCGTCACGCTGGTCATCGACGAGGAGCCGCCCGGCGGGCTGCCGCCACCGGCGAAAGGCTCGCTCGAGACGCCGGAGGAAGAGCTGCAGCGGCTGCCCCATTTCGCGCGGGTGGGCGTGTGGGATCTGAGCACCAAAACGCCGCTGTTGCGCGTGCGCGCCGAGGCCGCCGCTGATTTCGTGTCCATGAGCGGCCATCGCGCCACCAGCCCCGAGACCGCCGCCGCCCAGTCGCGGCAAGCCAACAGCTGCGCGTTGGCCTTGGCGGTTCGGGCGCGCATAACGCCCGAACCGGTCGAAAAGCCTTAGCACCGGCGGACGTCGGGCTCTTGGCTGGTCGAAAGCGCGTCGTCCGGCGGCGTTGCGGAACTGGGTGCGCCGTAGCCGCCACCGCCCGGGGTGAGCAATGTGAGCTCGTCGCCGGTCACGACGTCGAAGGACGCCGCGCCGGCTAGCTCGGCGCCGTTGAGCAGGTTTTTTCCACGTCCGCCGGCGAGCCCACCATTCAAGCCGAACGGCTCGCTTACGCGGTGCTCGGAAAGCACCGAGACGTGCGCTGGCGCCCGGAACTGTAGAACCCGGCGCACGCCGTCGCCGCCCCGCCGATGCCCGTCGCCGCCGGAGCCGCGCCGAACGGCGTGCTCGAGCACGCGGACGGGAAAGCGTCGCTCCATCACCTCCGCATCGGTGATGCGTGTGTTCGTCATGTGCGTGTGTACGGCCGAGGCACCCGCAAACGTGGGCCCCGCACCGGCGCCTCCGGCGATGGTCTCGTAGTAGCCGTAGCTGCCGTCGCCGAACGAAAGATTGTTCATGGTGCCTTGGCTGGCGGCAGAGAGCCCGGCTGCCGCCAGCAGCAGGTCGACGACGCGCTGCGACGTCTCGACGTTGCCACCGGCGACGGCGCGCTCGGGGCCAGGTGAGAGCAAGCTGCGCTCGGGCACGCGCACCCTCACGTGGCGCAGGCAGCCGCTGTTGAGCGGGATGGGCTTTCCCACCAAAACACGCAGAAAATACAGCACACAGGCCAGGGTCACGGCGCGAGGCGCGTTCAGGTTGCCGGGGTGCTCCGGGCCGGTACCGCTGAAGTCGATGTCGAGGCCGCCCGGGCCAACCTCGAGCATGACGCTCAGCTTCGTGCCGTCGTCCAAAGCGTCGTCGAAGCGATGGCGACCGGGGGGCAAGGTTCCGAGCGCGCGCAGCACTTCGCTCGCAGCGTTGTCTTGCACGAAACGCATGTAGCTTTCGACTTGCTCGAAGCCCCGCTCGCTGGCCAATTGCAAGAGCAGCGTGCCGCCGGTGCGCACGGCCGCGAGCTGCGCTTCGAGATCGGCCAGATTTTCGCCAACGCGGCGCGCGGGGAACGGCCCGCGCTCGAGCAGTTGGCGCAAGCGTTGGTGCTCGAAATGTCCGGCGTGGCCGACCTTGACGCTGGACAGCACGATTCCTTCTTCCGCCAGGGTGCGCGAGAAGGCGGGCATCGAGCCGGGGGTGCAACCGCCGACGTCGGCGTGGTGGCCGCGCGCGGCGGAGAAGAAGCGCAGCTTGCCGGCGGAGTCGTGCACCGGTGAAACCACCGTAATGTCCGGCAAATGTGAGCCCCCGTGGGCCGGATCGTTGGTCACGAACACGTCTCCGGGCAGGAGCTGGGGGTGGGCAGCGATGACGGCCTTGACCGACTCGCTCATGGCGCCCAGGTGCACTGGAATGTGCGGCGCGTTGGCGATCAGCTCGCCGCTGGCGTCGAACACGGCGCAAGAAAAATCCAAGCGTTCGCGGATGTTCACGCTCATCGCGGTTTGGCGCAGCGTGCGGCCCATCTGCTCGGCGATGGACATGAAGCGATTGGCGTAGATTTCGAGCAGCACCGGGTCGGCGGCGGGCGCATCGCGCGGTGGGGTCTCGACGGGCAAGGATGTCGCCAGGGCCGTCACGCGCAGCAGCTCGTCCGCCGTCACGACCATCGAGAAGCCGGGCTCGAGCACGATCGTGCCGGTGGCCTCTGCGATGATGGCGGGGCCGTAGAGCTCGGTGTGGGGCACGAGCGCTTCACGGAAGTAGACGGGAACGTCGTCCAACCAGGTGCCTTCGAAATAGAGGCGACCGTGGCGCGCTGGTGCGGGGGGCGTGCCGGCGCGCGCGGGTGCGGCCGGGATCGGGGCCGGTGCTGCAATTTCGCGAATCTCCACGTAAATTTGCGCAATCTCCAGAGCGCGCCCCGCGTGCGTGTAGCCAAAGCGGGCCTCGAATTGCGTCGCGAAGTCGGCCTCGACCTCGGCGAGCTTTCGGAACGGCACCTTCAACACCGTTTCGGTGCCGGAATAGCGTACGCCCACGGCGCGGGCGATGTGCAACCGCTCGGGGTCGGCGCCGTCGTGGGCCAGCGACGCCCGGCCTTCGTCGACCAGCGCCTCGAGCGCGCCACCCAGCTCGCCGAGCACGGCTTCGCTCAGGGTGCGACCGCCCGCGTCGCGGCTGCCATCCCAGCTCAGGCGCGAAATGCCGATGCCCCAGGCCGACAGCACTCCCGAAAGCGGGTGAAACAGAAGCTCGCGCACGCCCAGCTCCCGCGCCAACGCGCAGGCGTGTTGACCGCCAGCTCCCCCGAACACGACCAGGGCGTGCTCACGCAAATCGAAGCCGCGCTCGATCGTCACTTCACGGATGGCTTGCGCCATGTTGGCGTTGGCGACGCGAAAGAATCCCTCGGCAACGTCGAGCGGCGCGTACAGGTGGCCGCCACGGTTCACCTCTTGCGCCACCGCGTCCAGGCCGGCTTCGGCGGGCGCGGGCTGCAAAGGCGGCGGAAAACGATCGGCAATCAGCCGACCGAGCAGCAAGCTCACGTCGCCCAGCGACAGCTGGCCGGCGCCCGGTCGGCCGTAGCAAAGAGGCCCCGGATCCGAGCCCACGCTCTCGGGGCCCACCCGCAACCGCTCGCCGTCGAAGCGACAGACGGAGCCGCCGCCGGCCGCCACGGTGTGGACGTCCAACATCGGCGCCGCGATGCGAGCCCCCGCGACTTCGTGCTCGCGTACGCGCGACACCTGACCCCCTTCGACGCGCGTCACGTCGGTGGAAGTGCCGCCCATGTCGAAGCCGACGGCGTTCGGCACGTTGGCGGCGCGCGCCACCGCTGCCAAAGCTTCCGCGCCCCCTGCCGGCCCCGACAACACCGACGCCGCTCCCCGAAACCGCTCGGGTGCGCACAAGCCGCCACTCGACTGCATCAGCCGCAGATTCGAGCCGGGCAGCTGATCGCGCAGCCGCGCCAGATAGCCTTGCAGGAGCGGGGTGACGTAGACGTCGAGGGCCACGCTGGCGGCGCGCACCAAATAGCCAATCGTGGGCGCGACCTCGAAGCCGGTCGCCACGTACGAGAAGCCCGCCCGGCGCGCGCATGCCGCCAGCTCGTCTTCCAGGCAGCCGTCGCGATAGTCGTTCAGGAGCGCGATGCCCAAGCTGTCGATGCCGCTGGCGCGCAGCTCGCGCAGGCTGCGGGTGAGATCGTGGAGCGCGGGCCGGGCCAGGAGCGAGCCGTCCGACCCTAACCGCGCGTCCACCTCGAGCACCCGCTCGGGCAACGGCGGCGGCTTCTTGATCTGCAGCGCGAACAGCTCGGGTCGCGTTTGGTCGCCGAGCTCGAGCAAGTCGCCGAAGCCGCGGGTCAACAGCAACGCCGAACGAGCACCCCGCCGTTCGAGCAGGGCATTGGTGCCCAGAGTAGTGCCCAGCCGCAGCTCGCAGGGCGGAATGGCTGCGCCGTCGGGCAACCCGAGCAAACGCCGGATGCCGATCAGGGGCGCGTCGTCCGATGACGGCACCTTCACGACCGACAGTGCTCCGCTCTCCGGATCCCGGCCGATGCAATCCGTGAAGGTACCTCCACGGTCGACGAAGAACTGCCAGCAGTCTGTCTTTGGCGTCATCTCAGCTGGTGACCACGCCCGCCGATCCCAGCTTCTTTCTGCACTGCGCCCTTCCGCCAGCGCGCTCGTCGGCCATGGACGGGCGCGAGCTTAGTGCAGGAGCTTGGGGCCGGGTTCTGATTTTCCGCTGTAGCGGAAGGTCAGCTTCTTGTCTTCGACGTCGACGCGGACGTGGCCGCCGTGCTCGAGGGCCCCGAACAATAGCTCGTCACCCAACGGCTTTTTGACCTCGTCCTGGATCAGGCGTCCGAGCGGGCGCGCGCCGTTCTGCTTGTCGTAGCCCTTCTCGGCCAGGTAGGCCTTGGCCGCGGCCGACAGCTCGATTGTCACCTCGCGGTCGAATAGCTGCGCGCCCAGCTCGGCGATGAACTTGTCGACGACGCGCGTCATCGTGTCGGGCGAGAGCGGGTCGAAGGCGATGCGCGCGTCCAACCGGTTGCGGAACTCCGGGCTGAAGGTGTTCTTGACCGCCAGGTCGTCGCGCCCGGCTTCGTCGCGGTTGCCGAAACCGACCAGCCCGCGCTGGAGATCTTGCGCGCCGACGTTGCTGGTCATGATCAGGATGACGTGCCGAAAGTCGGACTTTTTGCCGTTGTTGTCGGTCAACGTGCCGTGATCCATCACCTGCAAGAGCACGTTGAAGATGTCGGGGTGCGCTTTTTCGATTTCGTCCATCAGCAGCACGGTGTGCGGCGTCTTGGCGATGGCTTCGGTGAGCAACCCGCCGCGATCGTAGCCGACGTAGCCGGGCGGCGCGCCGATCAAGCGCGACACCGTGTGGCGCTCCATGTACTCGCTCATGTCGAAGCGAATCAGCTCGATGCCCAGCGTTTTGGCCAGCTGCTTGGCGGCTTCGGTCTTGCCGACGCCGGTGGGACCCGTGAACAGGTACGAGCCGATCGGTTTTTCGGGAGCGCGGAGGCCGGCGCGTGACAGCTTGATGGCCGTCACCAGCTCGGTCAGAGCACGATCTTGGCCGAACACGACCTTGCGCAGGTCGCTCTCGAGGTTCTTGAGCGCGCTCTTGTCGTCGGTCGATACCTGGCGCGGGGGAATTTGCGCGATGCGCGCCACCACGCCTTCCACGCGTTCGACCGTCACCGTGGCGTCGTCGCCCAAGTCGAGCTTGGTGTCGGCGCCCGACTCGTCCAACAGATCGATGGCTTTGTCGGGTTGTTTTTTGTCGCGCAGGTGCTTGTCGGACAAGACCGCGCAGGCTTCGATGGCTTCGGGCGCGTACACGACCTTGTGGAACTCCTCGTACTTGGGCTTGAGCCCCTTGAGGATTTCCTTCGTCTCTTCGAGCGTGGGCTCGAGCACTTCGATCTTTTGGAAGCGGCGGGCGAGCGCGCGATCACGCTCCAAATGGCTGCGGTATTCCTCGAAGGTGGTTGCGCCGATGCAGCGCAACGTGCCGTTGGCGAGCGCCGGCTTCAGCAGGTTGGCGGCGTCCAAAGTCCCGCCGCTGGCGGCTCCGGCCCCGACCATGGTGTGAAGCTCGTCGACGAATAGAATGGCGCCTTCTTGCTTCTGAATCTGCTTCAGTACCGCTTTGACGCGGTTCTCGAAGTCACCGCGGAAGCGTGTGCCGGCCACCAGCGCGCCCATGTCCAGCGCGTAGATGGTGGCGTTCAGCAGGTGCTTGGGCACGTCACCGGCGACGATTTTGGCGGCCAGGCCCTCGACGATGGCGGTCTTGCCCACGCCCGCGTCACCCACGAAAATGGGGTTGTTCTTGCGCCTGCGGCACAGCACTTGGACGGCGCGCCGCAGCTCTTTGGCCCGGCCCACCAAGGGCTCGATGTGGCCGGCGGCGGCGGCTTCGTTCAAGTTGATGGCGAACTTGGACAGAGGGTCGGAGACTTTTTCCCCGTCTCCTTCGCCGTCCTCGTCCTCGTCGTCATCGGAGCCGGCGGTCTCCAGGGCGGAGTCGTCGGAGCCGTCTTTGGAGACGCCGTGCGAGACGTAGCTCACGATGTCGTAGCGCGTCAGGCCGAGGGCGGTCAGCACCTCGACCGCTTGCGAATCGACCTCGGCAAAGATGGCAACCAGGACGTTGAAGCCCTTGAGCTCTTCCTTGCCGCTGGACTGTACGTGAATGGCGGCCCGCTGCAGCACGCGCTGGAACCCGCGCGACGGCGCCGGGGTGACCGGCTCTTGGCCAGGCACTTTCTTCAGGTCGCTCTCGAGTACGCGGTCGATTTCCTTCTTCAACCGGTCCACGTTGCCGCCAGCGCCGCGCACCACGCGCGCCGTCGCGTCGTCGTGCAGCAGGGCGTACAGCAAGTGTTCGACCGTGATCAGGTCGTGACGGCGCCGGGAGGCTTCACTCTGGGCGAGCGAGCACGCGATTTCGACTTCTGCGCTGACCTTCACGCTTCACCCCCGTAGCCTTCCGGCTCTGCTGTGACCATCAGTGGATGGCCATGCTCCTTGGCGTAGGCCGTGACCTGCGACGCCTTCGTCTCGGCGACGTCGCGCGAGAAGGTGCCGACGATGCCGTAGCCCTTGTGGTGGACGTGGAGCATCACCCGCGTCGCTTCGGTCTCGCCCATGTGGAAGAACTTCTCGAGTACGTGCACCACGAACTCCATGGTGGTGTAGTCGTCGTTGTGCAAGACCACGACGTACTTCCGAGGCTTCTCGGTTTTTGGACGCGTGGCTACGTCCAGCTCTTCTTCGGGCTTGGCTTTCGGCTTGTCGGTCGCC
>JBEQSW010000214.1:0-16112 GCA_040348565.1 Myxococcales bacterium
CTGAGGATTCTAGCCGAGCGCGACGCTCGGCGCGAGCAACGTTGGCGGGCAACCGGCGCGGCCTCGCCGGCGGCGGTTCGTAAGAGAGCAAACCTTCGTAACCACCCGTAAAGACGGGGCGCCCGCTCTGTCTTCGGCGGAAGGTACGTCAGTGCTGGTCTTCGAGCCCCCCGTCCAGCTGCTGTCGATGCCGCGCGACGCGCCAGCTGCTATCACGCACCCGATGATTCGCGGGTGTCTTGCCACGGTTTTCGCGTTGGGCGTGTTGTCGACTGGTCAGCGAGCTTGGGCGCAAGATTTCGCCGTGCGGCGCGCGACGGACGACAAGGTCGTGCTGACCGGTCAATTGGGCGACGAACGGGTGGATTCAGCCACGGCGCTCAAGGTGCAGCTCGCCGATTTCAGCGAGCTCAGCGACCCCGGCGAATACTACCTGGATGTGGACGGCATTGGCCGCAGTGTCAGCTTCCGCGTCGCCCCCGACGTGTACGACGGCGAGCTCAGCAACTTGATGCTCGGCTTTTACGGCTGGCGCTCGGGCATCGACATCGCCTTCGAGCGACATGGCGTCGCGTTCGAGCACGCCGCCGGTCACCTGGAAGACGGCTTGCTCGACTACGTGGACGGCCAAGTCGGCGTGACGCAAGACGGCACCGGTGGCTGGTACGACGCCGGAGACTACGGCAAGTACCTGCCCACCGCGTCCGAGAGCGTCGTCACCATGCTGGCGGCGTGGGAGCTGTTCTCCGACCGCTTGCAGCACCTCAGCCTGCCCTTCATTCCCGAGCACGGCGGCAAGCTGCCCGACTACCTGAGCGAGGTGAAGTGGGAGCTCGACTGGATGCTGAAGATGGCCTACGCCGACGGCAGCGGGCGCGTGCACCACAAGCTGAACTCCCCGAATTTTCCCGGCTTCATTCAGCCCGCCGCCGATCACTCCAAGCGCTTCTTCTCGACCTACAGCACCGCCGCAACCGCCGAGCTGGTGGCGACGCTGGCCAAAGCCGCGCGCGTATTCGCGCCGTTCGACGACGTGACCGACGGCTACTCCGAGCAGCTGCTGGCGGCGGCGCGGCTGTCGTACGCGTACCTGCAGCAAAACGCCGACGACGTGCAGTACGACGCCTCGGTGCTGCGCGCCGGCGAGTACAAAAAGGACGACACGGGGGATCGGCTGTGGGCGGCCGCGGAGCTGTGGGAAACCACCGGCGACGCCGACGCGCTCGCCGACTACGAGATGCACCAGTACCCCGTAGAGACGCTGGCCGCGAACTTCGACTGGGACCAGACGCGCCCTTTCGCGGTCATGACCTACGCCCTGTCCGAGCGCGAAGGGCGCGACCCCGCCAAGCTGAAGCGCGCACGCGACGCCTTGCAGAAGGTGGCCGAAGGCATCGTGGCCGACCACGACGAGAGTGGCTACGGCCGGGCGTACCCCGGCTACTACTGGGGCTCGAACGGCGTCACGGCGCGCACGTGCATGCTGCTACAGAGCGCCAACCACTTGAGCCCGGACCCGCGCTTCGTGGACGTGTGCGCGGATCAAATCGCGCATCTGTACGGAAGAAACCAGTACAACCGCTCGTACGTCACCGGCGCCGGCATCGCTCCGCCCCTGCACCCCCACCATCGCCCCTCCGGCTCCGACAGCGTCGACGCGCCGTATCCAGGCCTGTTGGTGGGCGGCGGGCAGACGGCAAGCAACTGGAAAGACCAGCAGAGCGATTTTTCGAGCAACGAAGTGGCCATCAATTGGAACGCAGCGCTGGTGTACGCGCTGGCGGGCTTCGTTCAGGGCGAGGGGGCCGAAGAATCGTTGGGCCAGCCGCCCGTGGAGCCTGCCGATTGCGGCGTGCGCGTCAGCTCGGTTGGCTACGTGCCGGGCCAAAGCAAAGTCGCGACCATTCAACGCGAGTGCGAGCTTCCCGCCACCTTCCAATGCAAGCAGCCCGAAGCCACGCTGAGCGGCGATATCGGCGGGCCGCGCGTGCTGATTGACGATCTCGAAGACGGCGACACGCAGATTTTGTCGCAAGACGGCCGGCAAGGCTCGTGGTTCGCGTTCGACGACGGCAGCGGCGGCATGCGCAGCGAGCCCAGCGTGAAGATGGGCGGCGCCGACGGCAGCGCTTCGGCCATCTGCATCGACGGCCAAGGCTTCACCACTTGGGGCGGCGGCATCGCGCTCGACCTGAACGGACCCACTTCGCCGCGTGAGCTGTACGATGCCTCGGGCTATACCGGCATCAGCTTTTGGGCTCGCGGCTCGGCAACTCAGTTCCGAGCGCTGGTGGTCGACAAGTACAGCGATCCCTCGCCGATGCTGTGCTCCGGTTGCTACGACCACTTCCAAACGCCCTTCACGGCCGGCGACAGCTGGCAAAAATACGCGTTTTCATGGTCTCAGCTGAAGCAGCAGGGCTTCGGCGACATGCAGCCGAACGTGTGCGCAGCGGAGCTGTTCGCGCTTCAGTTTCAGTGGCCGGCCGACGCTTCGTTCGAGCTTTGCCTCGACAACGTGGCCTTCACCACCGCCACCGGTACGGTTGACCCGCACCCGGTCGAGACGCCGGTCTCTCATCCCTCGACCGGCAAGCTCGAGGCCGAAGGCGGCGGCTGCTCGTGCAACCTGGCAGACGGTCAGCGCGCGCCTGTCCGTGGCTTGACGCTCGCCGCTCTGGGCTTGATGGGGCTCGTGTTGCGCCGTCGGCGCGGAGTGCTCTGAGGGCTCACGGCGCGCGGTCGAGGCGCAGCAAAAACACGCCCGAAGCCGCGCTCAACAAGTTTTCATTGCTGAAATCAGCGCTGGTCGTGTAGTTGCCGGCAAGCCACAGGCTGCCAGCGCTATCGAGGGCGGCCGAGTAGGCGTCCGGCGTGCCCGCCGCAGCCTTGGCCGAACGCAGCAACATGCCCGTCGCCGCGTCGCGATCTTGAAGGTACGCGCTGTCGTCGAAGCTGCCGGCGACGTGCAACGCGCTGCCGTCCGGCTCGACGGCAATAGCGCGCGCGGCCCCCGTAGCCAGCTCGGCCCAGCTCGCTTTGCCGGTGCCGCTCAGGTGCGCGACGAACGATTGACCTTCTTCCGGCTCGGCCGCCACGGTCTTGCCACCGACGCTGGCGGCGCCGCTGAGCAAGCCGGCGAGCGCGATGCTGCCATCGGGGAGCCAGGTCACGGCGTTACCCAGATCGAAGATGGGACCGCCGAAGCGCTGACTCCAAACGTGCTTACCCGCACTGTCGAAGCGGGCCACGAAGCCATTCGGCATCAAGAACGAATCGAGCGTGGCTTGCGTGGTCAGCTTTTCGCCACCCAAGTTGAAATTGCCGTTGAACGTGCCGGTGAAGACGACGTCACCAGCGGCGTTGGCGCTGATGGAGTTGACGTAGCAGGTGCTGCCGTCGTGCGAATAGGTGTGGACGAACTGCTCGACGCCCTTGTCGTCGTATTTCGCCAGCATCATGGATTCGTTGGGAAAATCGTCCTTGTTGCTCTGGGCGCCGGCCAGCCAAATCGCGCCCGTACCGTCCACTGCCAGCGCGTACACGCGCGTGCCGGTGTCGAACGCCAGCTCTTTTTCGAACGCAGGCGTGCCGCTGTCGGAGAATTTACCGAGGTAGATCGAGTCGCTCGAGAAGTAGGGCGACACCGTCACCAAATCGGGCAGGTAGGGCGCCACGACGACGATCTCCTGCGCGGCCGTCACCGCGACCGCGTTCGGCAAACCGGCGGGCAGGAGCGGATGGCTCCACTTGATCTTGCCGGCGTGATCCAGACGGGCCAAAAACGCTTCCGACTCGACGCCGGAGTCGAACGCGTCAAGACCGGCCAGCTTGGGGTCGGCGGTTGCACCCGCCAGGACGATGCCGTCACCCAGCCGCGCGAGCACGGGCTGGGTAGAGTTGAGCGGATCGCCGCTGGGCAGATCCCAAACCGAGCCTTTGGCGGGAGTGACGCCGAGATCGCCGGTGAGCACTTCGCTACCGCCGGCGCCCGCGCTGGCTCCACCAGAGCCGGCGTCGGTGAGCACCGAGCTGCCAGCCGAGCCGCCCGCGCCGCCCGCGCTTGCCTTTCCCGCGGAACCGCCGGAGCCGGCCGCGGCGTGGGCCCCGCCAGCGCTGGTGCTGGAGCCGGAGCTGCCGCTACCGCCGGTGGACGACGACACCTCGTTGCCGCCCGAACCCGTGCCAGCACCCGCGTTGCCATCCGGATTCGACGCCGTCGAGCCGGAGCAGGAAACGGTTCCACACAGAAGCCACAACCCAATCGCCACCCTCGCCATGACGAGCAGCCTAGCCAATCAAACGCCTGGCGCCAGCGGTTTCTTACGCTACTTCGCGCGCGGAATCACCCGGATGTCCGGAACGGGCGGGTCCGCCATGCCGGGCCCGATGTGAAATCCGACGTGGGGAGGCTGATTGTAAGCCGACTGTTCGAACGCGACCTGGGCCCGGTACGTGGGGTCGTGCATCAGCGTGTAGATGCGACGCTTGGTCACGGCGGTGGTGGTGTAGACGCGCAGCGCTTTGTTGTCGGACTGGCGCCACACCACTTCTTCACGCCAGTCGCCGAACAGGTCGGCCGTCAACACCGGCGTCGACTTGGTGCCGTTGTTGGAAGCGCACGTGCTGCAGCTGACGAGCGCGTTGCCCCCGAGCTTGGTGACCGAAGTGCCGTCTTCCAGCTCGCGCAATTCGTCGGCGTCCCAGTAGATCAAGAAATTGGTCGAGCCGGATTTCTTGCCCAGGCTCTTGCCGTCGGCAGCCGCGTAGCGGTCGGGATAGAGCGAGCTCCAGAACGAGGCGGAAGCGGTGTCGTTGGCGTCGACGTAGTCGGCGACGCCGCGGCCGTTGTCGTCGCCGCCGGTGACGGAAACGTAGGTTTTGCAGGTGGCCACGTCGTGGACGTCGTAGCCACCCTTGTCTTCGTGAATCGTGAACACGGACAGCGGTTTGCCGACGATGAGCTCGCTCACGTGCAGAGCGTCACCGTGCCCGAGACCGGTTTGGCACTGCAGCGAGCCGTCACTGCCGATGGTGGTCGCACCGGTGATGATCTCCTGCGCGCCGTCACCGTCGGCGTCGCCCGCCATCTCCGAGTGAGCGCCGGCGCCGGCCGAATTGAGGGCGGTCTTGCTGTCGTAGACCCAGTTCTTGGTCAGCTTGCCGTCGCGGAAATTCAAGGCCGAGACGGTCAAGCGCGTGTAGTAGCCACGGCCCTGGATGATGCTGGGTCGACCGGAAGCAGCCTTGCCGTTGCCCATGTCACTGACGAACGCCACGCCGCCGTTGAAGCGATCGACGCGGTTGCCGTAGTCGTCGCCCCACGCCGAGACCGTGCCGCGCGGCACCGGAAAGGCTTCGGTCGCCAGCTCCTTGCCGGTGGCGCCTTCGAACACCGTCAAGTACTCGGGCCCCGTCAGCACGTAGCCATCGGAGTTGCGGTACTGCTGCGAGTCGTCGTCGGCGGCGGCCGCGCCGAGGCTCAGCACCTTGCCGGTGCCGTCTTTGGTGCCGGGCGCGGTCTTGCAGGCGATTTCGGCCTTGCCGTCGCCGTCGAAATCGTAGACCGAAAGCTGGGTGTAGTGCGCGCCGGCACGGATGTTCGGGCCGAGATCGATGCGGAACAAGCGCTTGCCGGCCAAGGTGTAGCCGTCGACGAACACGTCGTCGGTCACTCCGGATTGCGAGTTGTCTTTGGAGTTGGAGGGGTCCCACTTCAGCACGATGTCGAGCTGCCCGTCGCCGTCCAGATCACCGACGCTGGCGTCGTTGGCGTTGTAGGTCCCACCGTTCGGACCGTTGGCGGGCGGCGTGAGCGGAATGGTCAGGTAGTTTTGCGCCACCACCTTGCTGGGCTCGGAAAGCTGGCAAGCGCTGCCCTTGATCACGGCGCTGATGGCGTAGCTCGAGCTGGCGGTGCCGGCAGGGTCGAGGTAATTCGTGCTGTCGGTCACGTTGGCGAGCTTGCTGCCGTCGCGATAAACGTCGTAGCTCACGTTGGCGGCGGCCTTGTCGTACTCGTAGCCGAACATGCGCCAGCCGACGTACACGCCGCCGTCGACTTTCACCGCGATCACTCCGCGGTCCAAATCTTCGAGCTGGTAGTGACCAGTGGTAGGAGCCGCGCAAGTGCCGGTCGGCAGTGGTCCGGTGCCGCCGGTGGGGCCGCCGGCCATGCTGCCGGCGCCGCTCGCTCCACCCGCGCCGTTCGCACCCCCAGCCGAACCGCCGCCCGACGCGCTGCCGGCAGAAGCAGGGCCGCCGCCGGGGGTGGTCGCGACGCCCGCGTTGCCCGCCGGGGGCGTGCTGGCCGTGCCCCCTGCTCCACCCACGGGTGTTACGGGGTTGTCACTACCCGCCCCCGCGTCACCGCACCCATAAAGCAATCCTGCCGCCAACAAACTGCTGAAAAACCAACTTGGCCGAACGAGAGGGCGCACAACGAATCCAAGGGTCGGAACGGCGCCGGCCTTGTCGCGATCATGTGCGGCCCAGCCGATGCCGGTGCGCTTTTCGCGTTCACCTGGATTTATGCGCTGTTTCCGAACGAATCGGACCATGTCCCCTTAGAATGCGCCGAAAGCGACCACGCCGCGAGGGCTCAGTCCGAGCCGAAAGCGCGGTGCCAGGGCGGCCCCTTCCGGCGGATCGTCGTAGGCAAAGACGGCGGCGTCGATGGTGATAGCGGCGACGATACCCATGGTGGCCCCCACGACGGCGCCACCCACGCCACAAAACTCGCCACCGTGGTTGGCGCAATCCTCTGCCGCGGCGCCGAGCACGCCGAGCGCGATGGGCCCGACGACGCGCATGCCCAAGCTGGCGAAGCCGCGCCCCGGATTCTCGTGCACGAAGTGCAGGACAGGAGCTCCCAGCACGTACGTGCCGAGCGCGCCCCAGCCCAGCGCGGACGACGGCTCCTCGCCGCCCGAGCCTGCCAGCGCAATCGAGCCCACGGTGAGCGCGACCGCCATGCCGTCCGCGGCCAATGTTTGCCAGCCGTACCAGCGACTTGGCGTCTCGTCGCCGAGTCCCGGATGGACTGACTGCACGGCGGCCGGCCGCGCCGCGACCGGAGGGGGTGTCGCCACAGCAGGCGCGGGCTGCGGTGGCGCGGGCGACGGTTCCGGAGCTGCCGGCGGCGTCGGCGCCTCCGGGATGGCGGGGTCCGGCAAAGGCTCCAAAATCTTGAATTCGGCAGGCGGCGCGTCGGCGGCGTGGGCTCGCCCTGACAGGACGCCTGTGGCGAGCAACGCGGCTGCCCGCAGCAACGCGCGCGGCAAGCAATTTGGGATGAGCTTCAACGACGCCTCCTCAAGTCGGTCTAGGCGCGAGGGTAGCCCGATTCGAGGCGCGTCGATATTCGCCTTCGCTGGTTCGAAGCGCACCCGCGCTCGTGAGTTTTTCAACGCGGCCCTGGGCGCCGCTCGCTAACCTTTGATCAGCCGCGCGAGGGCGGCCGGATCGAGACCGCGCAGCGTCGCTACGTTGCGCTCATAAATGCTGGACGCATCCGGAAACGACGCGACGGCGCGCGAGACGCTGGCTTCGCGCAAGAGGTGAAGCATCGGGTACGGCGAGCGGTTCGAGTAGTTGGCGGGGTCGTCGGTCGGGGCGTCGGCAAAGCGGTAGTCGGGATGGAAGCTGGCAATCTGCAGCTCTCCCTCCAGCTCGAGCTCCACCAGCTTGTCGTCGGCGTCGTGCAAAAAGTCGTTGTAGTCGAGAAAGTCGGCAAGCGCGTGCGGATGGATCAACAAGGTGGTGTCGACGAGCCGAGCGTCGGCCGCGGCCAGGGCCTCCAGCTCCGCCTCGAGCACCGCGAGCAGCTCGCTTTCGGTGGTGGCGTCGGTGACGACGTAGC
Organism: Myxococcales bacterium; assembly: GCA_040348565.1. Classification (GTDB taxonomy): domain Bacteria; phylum Myxococcota_A; class Polyangia; order Polyangiales; family Polyangiaceae; genus PMG-095. Next base: position 7,862 of record JBEQSW010000214.1, read on the forward strand.
GCACCAGCTGCCGCGTCTGTACTGCCTTGGCGAAGGGGCACAGACCGAGGCCAATCACCACGCGGTCGATCCAATCGCTCGTCTCCGCGATCACCTGGACTGAGGGCTGGGTGGTGGGCATGGCAGAAAATGTTTCGTGAGTGCTTCCGAGCTACCTACCCTACCTCGACCGCAGCGCACTCCGGGCTAGCGAAAGCGACGTTGGCACTCGCAAGTCCTCAGGGGCGCCGACCGACGCGAGGGCGGGGAACGCGCGTTTCAGCGCCAATTTGCACGATTTTGCGCGACTGCGGGTCGCGATAGCGAACTTGGCGAACGAGATGCGGCGAGCTCCGCCCACCGGGCAACAGGTAGCGCTCCTCGCGCAACAACTGCGTCTCGGCGTCCATGCCCTGCTCTTGCCAACGCCCCAGATCGTGGGGGGGCGCCTCGTAGCGACCGAAAAAGAACTCCCGCGGCGTGGTCCCGGCCGACGTGAAGTAGACCATGAACACGCACACCCAAAACACGAGGGCGGCGGCGACGACGGGCAAGGTCACGAGGCCCTCATACCTCCGCCGTAGCGATCCGTGTAGTATGGCCCGCATGCCAGCACGCCCGGCCCGGCCCATCCGCAAGCAATCACCCACGAACAAGAAAGCCGCGGGGAGCAAGCAGAAGGCAAGCCGCAAGGCGCCCGCAAAGAAGGCGCCCGTCAAGAAAGCGCCCGTCAAGAAAGCGCCCGTCAACAAGGCGCCCGTCAAGAAGGCGCCCGCAAAGAAAGCGCCCGCGAAGAAGGCGCCCGTCAAGAAAGCGCCCGCGAAGAAAGCGCCCATCAAACAGGCCGCGCCCGTCAAGAAAGCGCCCGTCAACAAGGCGCCCACGCAGGCGCCGGCCAAGGCGGCGACGAAAGCAACGCCGGCACGCGACGCGCTGCAAGCCTTGGCGCTCAAGCGCACCATCAACCAAGCCCTCACCCCGCTACAGAACGACAGCAGCGCCGTCGATTCCTACATGCGCGACATCGACCACCCGTTCAAAGCCGAAATGGAGGCCGTGCGCGCCATCATTCTCGGCGTGAGCGACGAAATCTCGGAGCGCATCAAGTGGAACGCGCCAAGCTTCTTCTACAAAGAGGAAGACTTGGGGGCGTTTCATCCGCGCGCCACCGAGTATGCGCATCTCATCCTGCTGTTCCCGGGCGGGGAAGGCATGGATGACGGCAGCGGCCTGCTCGAGGGCAATCACAAAGATCGCCGCGAAGCCAAATTCCACAGCCTGGACGACGTGAAGACCAAGAAGCGCGCCCTGGAGAAGCTGGTCAAAAACTGGCTAGCGCTCCGCGACCGCTAGGCGCGCCTGCCCAGCAACGCTACTTGGCGGCGCGCACGCCAGCGGCCGCCGACACCTTGGCCGGGCGAGCCTTGCCGGCTAGCTGCCATTCGCGCCGCGCGCGGTCGTAGACCGTCGACGTGGCCGCGCTCAGCTCACTCTGACTGAGCGGCGCAAAGCCACGCGCCGCCAGCTCGTGCGTCAAGCCGCGCAGCACGCGCTGGCGCGCCTCGGGCACCGTACCGGGCCAGCCTCCTTCGACGCGGCGACCGCTGCCGGTGACGTCAGCGCACGAGTCGAGCGCCCAGGTCACACCCAACGCCGGGGGGCGCTCTTCGATCAGCCGACGCCGCTGCTCTTCGCCGCTCAACAACTTGGCCTCGCCGCGGACGGATTCTCGCTTCATGTGTCGCTGCTTGTCGTGACGCTCGGATTCCCAATGCCACCAGGTGAGGACGAACCGACGCCTGGCGTGCGTCCTGCGCGTTGCGCCGCTTCCGGACGAAGCGCGCGGCAGTGAATCCAGGAATTTGCCCTTTTAGCACGCCACGCCCTGTTCGCCTCGACTTTCGCGGCCGGGGCTTCGAGCCCCGAGTAGCAGGGCGCGGCCGGCGTCCGAGCGGGCTCGTGCTAGGCTCCACCCGTCATCGTTCTTTGCAGCAACGCGCCGCGCCCGTAGGCGACTCGCTTTTGCCCCGAACGCTGAGACGTTCGCGCAAACGCGCGAACGCTACGGCGCAGTCTCCGGATTGCCCCCAGGAGACCCGCCATGCCGCCCAACTTGAATCACACCGTCGCGACCCTCGAGCGCGCCGAAAGCGAAGTCGCTGCCGCCGAGCAAGAGCTCGTGAAGCTGTTGTCTGCCATTCAGGTTGCGCCTCGCGCCGAGAAGACCTCCGTCTCGCAAATCGTCGAGGTCGCGTTGCGGCGCCTGCGGTCCGCGCTCGTCAGCGTCGAGGGAGCCAAGACGGAGCTGGCCGCCGCCGACCCTGGCGCCGGCGGAGACAAGCCGAAGCCCGCCAAGAAATCCCAACCGGGCAGCGGCAAGCCCGGCTTCGGCCGCCGCAAGACCTGAACCGTAGTAGCGTCTCATAGCGAATGTTCGCGTTGGGGTTCATGTCGCTATGGCTGCTGTCGACCGTCGCCGGCCTTGGCGCCACGGCCTGGCTCATTCGCCGCCGCTGGCGTCAAAGAAAGCCCGCGTCGCTCGGCATCAAGCTCGCCAGCATGTTCGTGGCCACTTCGGCATTGGTCGGAGCCGTCGGCACCTGCGCTGGCGTGCTCAAGGCGTTTGGCGCCGTCGGCGGCGAGAGCCTGGATCCGTCGCAGAAGGCGCGCGTGTTGGCGCAGGGCATTGCGGAAGCCATGAACTGGACGGCTTTCGGCATCCTGGTGTGGTTGCCCAGCACGTTGGCCCTGCTGCTACTCACCCGCTCGCGCAAAGACCCGCAAACGCAGCCACGTGGGCCGTCTACGTGACCGCCGGCTCCAAAATCTCCAACGTTTGCTGCGTGGTATCGATGCGCGCCCGACAACCTATCGGCAACGTCAATTGCGGCGAGGTGTGTCCGAAGTCCATGTCGGTCACGATCGGAAAATCATAGCGCCGAGTGCGCTCGAGGATGATGTCCCGCAACTCAGCTACTTCCGCGGGCGAATAGCGCATCGAGCGACCCACGAGCATGCCGCGCAGGTTCTCGAAGACGCCCATGTTTTCGTAGTCCATCAACAGCCCGTCCACTTTGGACGGCGAAGACTTGTTCTCGGAGGTCTCGAAGAAGAAAATCGTTTCGTGCCAATCGGGCCAGAACCGCGTTCCCCGCAGATGCTGGAGCGACTCGAGGCATCCACCCACCAGCACGCCTTCACCGCTGCCGGGCTTGAGCCAGGTCCAGCCTTCCGAGGGCGTCGACGCTCGCGCGCGCTCCAGATCGGCCTTCGTTTCCCAAGCCAGCATTTCCTCGGTCCACGCGCTCGAGGGGCCAACGCGACCGACGGCGTCGCTGGTCGTGAGCGCCTCCAGGAAACCACGTTGTGTGTAGTCGAGCATCGCGGGGTACTCCGCGAAATCCGTGGGCAAGGCGGGACCGTTGAACGTGACGAGGCCCGTGGCTTGCCAAATCGCGACGTTGAGCACCGTGATGTCGGAGAAGCCGACGAGCGCCTTGGGATGTCGTCGAATGAGGTCGAAGTCGAGGAGCGGCAACAAATGACAGGAGTGGTCGCCGCCAATCGCCGCGAGAATGAGCCGTACCGACGGATCCAGGAATAGCTCGTGTAAATCGCTGACGCGGTGCTGCGCCGTATCTGAAACGAAGCCGTGATTGTTCAAGGCGTGGCGGCCCAGCTTGACGCGATAGCCGAGCGCTTCGAGCTGGGCGATCCCACGCTCGAGGCGGTGAGGGAACGCGCCTGCACCGCCCCAGGATGGGCTGACGATCCCGACCGTGTCGCCGCGGCGGAGTCTCGGAGCCTTCAGCACGGGCTGGCGCATCTTCAGCGGCGGCCCACGATAGCCCGTAGATTGGGGCTCGGGTAGGCCGGGTCTCGTTCCATGCGGCCGCCGCCCAGTTGGGCGGCTCGGCCCCACCTACCCCCTCCCACCTGGTCGCTGGCCGAGAAAACTCGTATGCTCAGGTCATGGTTCGGGCGTTGGGAGCGGCGATGTTGGTGCTGGTGACCACGACGAGCACGGCGCGCGGCGAAGAGCCGGCGCGCCCTCCAACTGCGGGCGTCAAGTCGCCGGCTGAAGCGACACCGCCGTCGCCCGCGAGCGCGGCCTCCCCTACCGCGGACGAACGCGCGTTCGCGGCCGAGCTCGAGCGCTTCGCCCGGCTGCGAGCGTTCACGGAGCAGCTCGTCGCGAAGCGTGAGGCCCAGGCCTTCGAGCAAGCGACGTTGCGCCAAACGCGCATCGCCAAGCTCCAGCGAGAGCTCACGGAGCGTGAGGCTGCCATGTCAGAGCGAGAGTTCGACGAGGCGGTGGCGCTCTATCTGAAGAAACGCGAGCTGACGCGCGAGCTTGCCGCCGCACGCGCCAAGACGGCTCCTGCCGGCGCGGCCCACGCGGCGCCGGCCGCCCCTGCGCCGGCACGATAACGCCGGCGCCAACGCCCGCGGCTCAGAGCAGCGACTTGAGGTCGAGCATTTCTTCGACGTCGGGCATCAACACCAGCTCGACGCGGCGGTTCTTGGCGCGGCCTTCGGGCGTGTCGTTGGCGGCGATCGGATCCGTCTGGCCGTAGCCCGACGCGCTCCAATGCTTCGGATTGAGGTTGCCGCCGTGACGCTCGGGCTCGGCTTCTTTTGCGGGGGCCGGCTTGGCCTTTTCGGCTTTGGCATCTTTGCCCGCTTTCGGCGCGGGCGCGGGCGCGGGCGCCGGCGCGGCCTTCTTGGCAGGGACCTTGTCGGTTTCGGCCGGTGCCACCAAGAAGACGAGCACCTGGCGGGCGCGCATCAGTGACAAGCCCCAGTTGTCGTGGAAGGTGTCGGCGGCGCGCTTGAGCGGCTGGTCGTCGGTGTGGCCGGCAACTTGATACTGACGATCGCGCAAGGCGGCGTCGTTTTGAATCACGTCCGCGACCTGCAGCAGAATCTTTTCGCCGCCGCCCTTGAGCTCGTCGCGGCCGGAGTCGAACAGCACGTCACCGGGCAACGAGATGACCATGCGGTTGTTGCGAATCTTCACGTCCAACCCCAGCTCGGTCAGCTTCTGCAGCTTCTTGCGCAGCGCCTCGAAGCGCTGCTTGATGCGCTCGAGCGTCTCGGCGCGCGCCTGATACTCGGCCAGCGCCGCCTTCATCTGCGCCATGTCCTGGGTCAGCTTCGCCTTTTCGCTGCCTTCGGCGCTGAGCTTGACGCCCATGCCCTCGAGTTGATCGCTCAGCTCTTTGACGCGCGCTTGTTGCGCCGCCAGCTGGTTGGCAAGATCGTTGTCCTTCTTCTGCAGGTCCGCATATTTGGCCAGCTGCGCCTGCCACTCGTCCTCCGAGTGGCCGCAACCGAGCGCGAAAAACAACGGCAAGACGACGGCAGAGCGACGGGACAAGGGCATGGGACCAAACCCCTAACACAACCTCGGGGGCAAAAAAAACTACTCCCTGCCGCTCGGCGCGGGACACGGTGAAACGGCGCGTGCGCCGCGCGCGCCACAAGGCGTGGGCAGCTCCGGCGCAGGACGCGGCGTGCCTTGCTCGTCGAGCTTCACCGCGCGCGTGGAAAAGCCCACGACGCCGCCTCGATCGACGACCAGCTGCAGCGCCCAACCAACGGCATTCTCCGGCTGGTCGAGTAGATCGAAAACGAAATTGCCCAAGCTGTAGACGATCGGCTTGCCGCGGTACATCTCGGCGCCTTGGGTGACGTGCGGATGCGAGCCCACCACGGCGTCGGCACCGGCGTCGATCAGCAGGTGGGCGAGCTCTCGCTGCCGGGCGCTGGGCGCGGGCTCGTTTTCCCAGCCCCAATGAAAGAACGGCAAAACGATGTTGGCACCGTCACGGCGTGCGCGCGCCATGTCCAAGATGATTTGCTCGTCCTCGCCCCAAGCCACTCCGGGGCGGTCGGGCCCGGCTTCGAAGCTGCGCGGATGAAATTCGTCATAGCCGAGCAGGGCAATTTTGACTCCGCGCCGCTCGAGCAAGAGGGGTGCGTGCGCCTCCAGCAGATCGCGACCACCTCCGAAGTAAGGCACTCGAGCGGCCGTCAACAGCTCCAGCGTCTCGCGGAACGCTTGGGGTCCGTAGTCACCGGAATGGTTGTTGGCAACCGAAACGGCGTCGAAATGTCGGTGGAGCACCGGCAACGTGCTCGGAGCCGCGCGAAACGTGTACACCTTGTCGACGGGCGAGCCGCTCGTGGCGCTCGCGACCGGACACTCCAAGTTGCCGATCGAAAAGTCCGAGCCGTCGAGCAACGCGGCGACCTGGGCGAACGGATCTTCTCCGCGTTGGATAGCCTGGCCCGGCGCGGAATCGAGCAGAATGTCGCCTACGAAGCTCAGCGTCACGCGCGCGTCGGCGTCGCCTTTGCAGCCCCAGAGGCCCAGGCCAGCCGCCACCACGAGCACCACCCCCGAGACACGACGAGTCATGGCGAGAGCTCACACCAGTATTCGAGCTCGCGCTGCTGGCGCGAGTACACGAGCTGCCGCCCCGTGAAGCCGTAGCCGGCACGGCCGGCGAGCGAAAATGGCGGACCGTATTTACCCTCCTGCAACAACACGTCGCCATCGTCTGCCTGCTGATAGGCGTAGACGTTGACGGCCGCGGCGCTCCAAGGCTCACGGACGTAGCTGGCTTTGAAGCGAAAGCGCCCGGCAACGTCGACCGCCTTCACACCGTAGGGGTTGGGGGTGGCCGGAAATTCCAAACGCGTCGACTCTCCGCCGTACGTCACCATGCACACCACGGCGTGCGACTTGCGGTCGCAGCCCAGGAGGCACAACAGCAGCAGGCCTAGCGAGCCGAGGGCTTCCACGCGTCGCATCGAGGCGCACCCTAGGCCTTCGTGCCCGCGCGTTCCAGCCTCTGTTTCAACGCTTCCAGGTAGTGGTCCATCTCCCAATCGAGGCGCACGCTCGATAGCGGCTCCCACCAAAGCTCGAGCCGCACCGGCGCTCCGCCCGTCGAAGGCTTCTGCTCGACGTGCTGCCAAGCGGACGCCATGGGTCCCGCGTAGACGAGGTGGAAGAAGTGGCGCAGGTGGGGCGGGCCTACGTCGACCTTGAGCTCGTACTCCACGCTGCCCAGATAACTCTGCAGCACGAGCTCGGTGAGCCCGGTTTCTTCCTGTGCTTCGCGAAGGGCGGCCGCCTCCAGCGCTTCCCCCTTCTCCACGCTTCCCCCCGGAATTTGAACGCCGGCGCCCGGAAAGTCCGGTTGCCGAAAGACGAGCAAACGGTCCTGGCGCGTGATGTAGGTGAGCGCTTTGGCAACGTGCTTTCGTCTCGGCATGGTCGGCGCTGGAGCGCCAAGCTACCTCAGCGCAGCGGGATTCGGAATGCCGCATCGGAAAGCTTGCGGTATCCTGGAGGTGCTCGGGAGCGGTCAACATGCGGAGCTTTCCTGATTTCTTCCGGCGGGTGGCGCTGGGCTCGCTGCTCTGCGGGCAGCTGGGCTGTGGCGAAACCAGCCGAGACCAGGACGCACCAGGAGCCGGAGGCGCGACCCCGATCGCGGCCGGCGGCGGCGCAAGCGCAAGCCACGCTGCCGCGGGCGCCAGCAGCGGTGGTGGTGGTGGAAGCGTTGGTGGTCGCGCCGTCGATCGAGTCGACATCGGCGCTTGCCAATTCGAAGACCCTAATGTCGAGCTACTCGCTCGCTACCAGATCTTGCAGGCCGACGAAGCGGATGGCCCGGTCGACGGCTCCGCGGGTCCGCGCGACGTGAAGCGTCTGGACGTGACGCAAGAGGTCGGCGCGCTGGGCGGCATCGAATGTCTCGTGAACCTCGAAGAGCTGTCCCTCGGTGTCTACGCTCCCGACGCTCCTGCGGTCGGCCTGTCCGCGCTCGCGGGTCTGTCCAAGCTGCGAAGGCTATGGCTCGCCGGTCCATTCGTGCTCGACGGCCTCTTCGGCGGCCTGGCGCTAGAGCAGTTGCAGCTGCGCAACGTGCCGCTGGCCAATCTACGAGAAGTCGGCAAAGAAGCAGGTCTGCGCGAGCTTTGGCTGATGCAGGTGCCGCTCACCAGCCTCGCCGGTATCGAAGCGCTCAGCGCGCTGTCGCTCTTGCGCATCGAAGACGCCCAGATCTCGAGCCTTCAGCCGCTCGAGCGCCTTTCGGGGCTCGAGCGGCTCGAGCTGCAGGGGTTGCCGGCGCTCACGAGCCTGGCCGGGCTCGAGCCGCACACCGGGCTCCGTAGCCTATTCACGTCGGAAGTGCCGTTGAGCAGCTTGGTACCGCTTGCCGCGGCCGAGCAGCTCGAGTCGCTCAACGTGGCG
>JBEQSW010000226.1:0-7589 GCA_040348565.1 Myxococcales bacterium
CGGGAATGAAGTACACGTAGCGACCGTCGAATACGCCTCCGGTGAAGCCTCCCGCGTACTCGCTGACCGGAGTCAAGTCGAAGACGGACCAAGAGCTTGCCATGTCGAAGCTGGCGCTGGTGTCGTAGCGAACGGCGCGGCTGTTCTCGGTTTTGTGCGGCACGAAATACAGGTAGTGGCCGTCGAACACCACGCCGGAAAAGCCGGCCGCATTTTCGTCGAGCGATACGAGATCGAACGAGCTCCACGACGCGGGTTTGGTGAAGTCGGCCTGCGTATCGTAACGGCTCACGTTACCGCTCGCGACGGTGTCGCCCGCCAACTGTCCGATGTAGCCAGGCGCAAAGTAGACGTAGCGTTCGTCGAAGGCGGCGCCCTGAAAGCCGGGCACCGTCAAATCGACAGCGCCGGTGGCCTGGGTGAGGTTGAACGACGTCCAAGCCGCGCTGGCCGAAAAATCTGCCTGCGTGTCGTAGCGCAGCGCCATCGCGTCGTAGGTGAGCGCGGCCGCACCGTTGTGCTCGGGGGCGGTGGGGGTCAGGTAGACGAAGCGACCATCGAACACGCCGCCGCGAACGGTGGTGTTCACCGTACTGCTGGTGTCGAAACCTTGCCAGCCCGAGTTGAACGCACCCCGGGTGTCGAAGCGAGCATGGCGGTTGGGGAACCCTCCGGCCGCGTTGGGGAACACGATGTAGCGGCCATCGAAGATGCCGCCGAAGTAGTCGTATTGGAGCGACGCGAGCGGGCCGATGTCGTAGCTCTCCCAGCACGCCTTGTTCGAAAGCTCGTGCGCGCAAACTCCCGTGCCGCCAGCGTCGCCAGCACCCGTCGAGCTTCCCCCCGAACCGCCGACGGCCACGCCGCCGGAGCTCGAGCCGGCTTGGCTGTCACCGCCGCGGCCGCTTTTACCTGCAGTCGGTCCCGCGGTACCGCCCACGCCGCCGGTCGTGCCACCACCGGTCGCCCCCGCGGGCGACTTGGAATCGCCGCAGGATGCCAGCATCAAGCACGCGCTACCCAGCAAACCCAAGCCAACGACGCCGACCCTCATGGCCAAACCTTATCACCGCACGCGCGTCCTGTGTCGTCCTCCCCGCGCCCTGCTCATCGCCCTTCCCGCCTGCCCGTTATTTCGTTTTCGCGAACGCGGTGACCTGGCTCCGGCACGGCAGTTTCTGCGATCCGGGCTGCGGCGTGGCAGCCCCCGCGTGCTACAAGCTCGCCGTGACTTCGCGGCATTATGACGTGATTGTGCTCGGCCGTTCGCTCGGCGCGCTCACGTGTGCGGCGGTGCTGGCGCGGCGAGATTTTCGCGTGCTGGTGCTGGGTCAGGGCCAGCGCAGCCAGCTGTACCGCTACGACCAGCGCGTGCTGTCGCGACGGCCGTTCACGTTTTTGGCCGGCTCGTCGCCGGTGTTCAAGCGGGTGTTGCACGAGCTGGCACAAAGTCAGCAGTTCCGCCGGCGCATGCAGGCGCTCGATCCCATGTTCGGTTGGCTGTCGCCGGGGCGACGGCTGGAAGTGCCGCCCGACATGGATCTATTCGTGCGCGAAATCGAGCGCGAGTTCCCCGAGGTGCGGCAGCTGGTCGACGAGCTTTATACGACAGTGGCGCAGGTGAACGCGGCCGCGGATCTGGCGTTCGAAAAAGACGCGGTGTGGCCACCCGGCTCATGGTGGGAGCGCTTCGAGACGGGGCGCATCTCGTCCACGCTGCCCTACGTCAAGGCCGACCGAAACACCGATTTGTTGAGCAAGTTTCCGAGCGGGCACCCGTTTCGCGATCTGTTGTTGTTGCCGGCTTCTTTCGCTACGCACCTGGCCTTGCCGGCCGATCGCCTGCCGCCGTTGTGCCTGGCGCGCTTGCACGGAGCTTGGACGCGCGGCGTGAGCGCGCTGGCGCAGAGCGAGCAAGAGCTGTCCGATTTTTTGATCGAGCGCATCGAAGCGCACGGCGGCGTGGTGGCGATGGATCGGCGCGCGGCATCGATCGTGGTGCGCCGTGGCAGCGCGGTCGGGGTACTGGAAGACGGCGAAAGCGAAGCCACCGGTTCTTCGGCGGTGGTGTCCGATCAATCGGGCGAGGCGGTGGCAGAGCTTTCGGGCGGCGAAGGCGTGACCAAGTTTGCACAGAGCGACTGGCCGCAGCTGCGCGCCGAAGCGTCGCGCTTCGTGGTCAGCCTGCGCGTGAAGACCGAAGGCTTGCCCGACGCTTTGCCGGCCGAGTCGTTCGTCGTGCCCGAACGCTACGCTAAGCGCGATCCACGTTCGCCGGCGCTGCGCCTTTCGCGCCTGTCACCGCGCGCTCTCGATCCCGACGACGCCGACGCCAACGGCACCTTACTGATCGCCGAAGCGATTTTGCCCGCGCGCGGCGCGCTCACTCTGCTGGAGGCGCGTGACGCCATTCTGGCCACCTTGCGCGAGCATTTGCCGTTCTTGGAGCGCTCGTTGTCGCTGGTAGATTCACCGCACGACGGCTTGCCGCTATGGGATTTCCGCAACGGCGCCCGTCGCGAGGTCGAGCGCGCTCACCTGCACGGCGCCGCCCCCGGCGTAGAAGCCATGGAGCGGCTGTGGAGCGTGGAGCCGAGCGGCTACCTCGAGCTGTCGGGCGAGCCCGTGCGCGGCCCGGTGCCGGGGACGTACTTGGTGGGCAAGACGGTGTTGCCCGGCTTGGGCCAAGAAGGCGAGCTCATCGCCGCCTGGAGCGCGGCGCGCGTCATCACCGGCAAAGATCGGCAACGGCAACGCATGCGGCGCCAAATGTGGAGCAAGATCGAGACGACGTGATGGCTGGTCGCGACTCGCTCCAGGTGCACGCGTGCGCGTAGTCGCGGGGCGGCTGCGCGGGCGCGCTCTTTCGGCGCCACCGGGTGACGCCACACGCCCGACCGGTGCGCGCGTGAAAGAAGCTTTGTTTTCCATTTTGGGCGACTTGTCGGGCCTGCGGGTGCTGGACCTGTACGCGGGCAGCGGCGCGCTCGGCATCGAAGCGCTGTCGCGCGGTGCCGAGCGGGCGGTGTTCGTGGAGTCCGCCCGGCCGGCACTGGCCTGTCTGCGTGGGAACCTCAGCCAGCTTCAGCTCGACGCGGTCGCCATCAGCCTGCCGCTGCGGGTGGAGGGTGCCCTCGCCCAACTGAAGCGCCACGGCCCCTTCGAGCTGGTGCTCTGCGATCCACCCTGGAGAGACGTGCTGGCCGCCCAACGCGAGCTGGAAGCGCTGGCCGGTGCCGGTCTGTTCACCGCAGGAGCCAGGATCGTCCTGGAGCACGCGGCCAAAGACACACTGCCGACGGTGCAGGCGGGCAGCAGGCTGCAGGTGTGCGACGAGCGCCGTTGGGGTGATACCGCCATCTCCTTCTTCGAATTCTGCGAACCGGCCGATGTTCCAGGCTCCGCCGGGGCGCCCACATCCGGATCAGGCGCGGCGGGGCCTTAACCCGAAAGTCTCGCGTGCCGCCTAGGGGGTGGCTATAGTCCGCCCAGCCCCGCATTTTTCGGAGAGAGCCAACATGGCTGAGACCACCCCGCCGCCGCCCAAGTCAGGTGGCAGCGGACCCATCATCATCGCTGCCGTCCTCATGCTCCTCCTCATCGGAGGCTTGATCGTTTGGAAAGTCACCGGCAGCAGCGAGACTCCCAAGACCGCGACGCCGGTTGCTTCCAACACGCCCGCCGCGCCGGTGCTGGACGAGCCGCCGCCCCCGCCGCCCCCACCTCCGGCTGAAGAAGACGCGGGTAAGCCCGACGACAAGCCCAAGGCCAAGGTGGCGAGCGGTCCGAACCCTTGTTCCAAGGTGTGCGATGGCACCCCCAGCGCGGCGCTGCAGTCGGCGCTATCCGGCAGGGCCGGCCAATCGCGCAGCTGTTACGAAAAAGCGCTCAGCTCCAACTCCACGTTGGAAGGCACGCTCACGGTCGGCGTCAAAGTCGGCCCTGGGGGCCAGGTTTGCGGCGCCCGCGTGGTGAGCGACGGCCTGCACGACCCGGGCGTGGCCAACTGCGTGGTCAACCGCTTTTTGAGCTCGACGTTCCCTCCGCCACAAGGGGGTTGCGCCGAGGTCAATGTTCCGCTCAGATTCATGCCCAAGCGATGAGCCGCCTCCGCTTCCATTCAGTCCGGGCGAAAGCTGCTTTGGGCGCGCTGTTGCTGCTGGCCGTCACGGGCGCGGCCGCCTGCGAGGAAGACGGCAAGACGGCGCCCGAGCGTTGCGCCGACCCTGCCCTGCCCATCTTCGACATTCAGAAGGCGGGTGCGCCAGCGGACGACAACGCTCAGTACCCGTGTGTCACCCGGGTCGGGCACTCCATCAGCCAGGGCCCGACCACGACGCCGACCACGGGTGGCAGCGCCACGGCCGGTAGCGGTGGCAAAGCGGCGACAGGCAAAGCTGGCAGCGGCGCTACGGACACGGTAGGCGCCGGGGCCGGCGGCGCGCCGTAGTGACGGCGCCGCAAGCGGCGCCCGAGGGCGAGCTGCACGGTGTGCTGCTCACGCTGTCCTACGACGGCGCGCCCTTCTCGGGCTACGCCAAACAGATCAACGGTCGCACCGTCGCGGGCGAGCTGGAGGGCGCCATCGCTCGCGTCGATCCGAAGGCCAGCAGCACGCGCGGGGTGAGCCGCACCGACGCCGGCGTGCACGCGCGCGGGCAGCTCGTGGCCTTCGACTCGACCCGCGACATCGACTCGCGCGGTTGGGTGCTGGCCATCAATCAAGAGCTGCCGCGCGAAATCGCGGTAGTGCGCGCGGCGCGCATACCCGCCACGTTCGAGCCGCGCCGGCACGTGCTGCACAAGACCTACGTCTATCGCTTCCTCGAAAGCCGCACCCGCGATCCGCTCGTGGATCGATTCGCCTGGCGCGTACCCTACAGGTTGAACCACCTGAAGATGTGCGCGGCCGCCGCGACGGTCCAGGGAGAGCATGACTTTCGAGCCTTTCGAGGCTCGGCGGACACTCGCGAAGAGACGGTGCGACACATCTTTCGCATCACGCTCACCCCTGCGGCGCACGATTCGCGGATCACCGAGCTTACGGTGACGGGCAACAAGTTCCTCTACAACATGATCCGGATCATCGCAGGAACATTGGTGGACGTCGGCCGCGACCACTTGCCGCCCGACGTGTTCACGCGAGCGCTCCAAAGCGGACTGCGTAAAGATCTGGGCATCACCGCGCCCCCGGAAGGGCTGGTGCTGCAAGAGATCGACCTTAGCGTCGAGGCGAGCGACCACTGGCCGCCTTTGGGACCGCTATGGGGCGGCTGAGCGGAGCGGGGCCGAAAAGTAGGGAAAACGTCGGCGCGTTCAGTTGACGTTGCCGGCCTTCTCTCGTAGGAACCCGGCACCATGGGTCTTCGTCAAGCGCTCGTCGACAAAGGCAAGCAAGCACTTCTCCGCCCCTCCGTGATGCGCTGGGTGTCGGATGACCGGGTGATGAAGGCCACCGAAGGCCTCATGGACGCGCGCGGCCGCCTGCAGGCGGCGTGGGCCGTGCTCAAGAACGGGCACGAGCTACCCAACGTGGACCCTGCGCTGGACGAGAACATCGGCAAGAGCGCGCCCGCCGCCAAGAGCAACGGCGCGACCAACGGCCACGGCAGCGGTGCGGCGGTAGCCAAGGCCGACATGTCGTCCGGCTCGTCCGACATGGACGAGTCGATGAAGGAGCGCACCTCGCTCGCCAGCATCGGCGGCAAAGACGTGTTCGACAAGGCCTTCAAGTTCATGGCCGCCGACAACGCGCGCAAGATGGGCATCTACCCGTTCTTCCGCCCGCTCGACTTCAACGACGGTCCCGAAGCCGAGATCAACGGCAAGCGCGTGTTGATGTTCGGCTCGAACAACTACTTGGGCCTGACCAAGCACCCCAAGGTGCGCGAAGCGGCGGTGGCCGCCATCGAGCGCTTCGGTACCAGCATGACCGGCTCGCGCCTGGTCAACGGCTCGATGAAGCTGCACGAGGAGCTGGAGGCCAAGTTCGCCGCCTTCATGGGCAAAGAGTCGGCGCTGGTCTTCACCACCGGCTACCAGGTGAACATCGCCACCTGCGCGGCCCTGCTCAGCAACAAGCAGAGCGTTGCCTTCATCGACCGCAACGTGCACGCCTCGTTGTACGACGGCGTGCGCTTGGGCCAGGCCGCGGGCGCCAAGCTCGTGCGCTACAAGCACAACGACGCCGAGTCGCTCGACCGCGCGCTGGAAAAGCTGGACGCCGGCGACGGCGCGTTCGTCATTACCGACGGCGTGTTCAGCGCCGAGGGCGAAATCGCCAAGCTCGATGAAATCGTGCCGATCGTGAAAAAGCACGGCGCCCGCCTGCTCGTCGACGACGCCCACGCCATCGGCGTGATCGGCCCCGGCGGCCGCGGCACCGCGCACAGCTTCGGCCTGCAAGACCAGGTGGATCTGATCGGCGGCACGTTCTCGAAGTCGCTGGCCAGCATCGGCGGCTTCTTGGTCGGCGAGCGCAAGGTGCTCGACTACATTCGCCATTTTGCCCCGAGCTTCATGTTCGCGGCCAGCGCCGCCCCTCCGCAGGTCGCCGCCGCCATGGCCGCCCTGGAAGTGATGCAGGAAGAGACCTGGCGCATGGACAAGCTGCGCGAGAACTTCACCTACATGCGCGACGAGCTGAAGAAGCTCGGCTTCGAGCTCGGCCACACCCAAACCGCCGTCATTCCCATCTACATCCGCCAAGATTTGCGCACGATCATGATGTGGCGCGACCTCTTGGAAGAGTACGGCATCTACACGAACCCGTTCATCTCTCCCGGCGTCCCGCCCAAGAGTGCCATGCTGCGCACGAGCTACATGGCCACCCACGAGCGCCACCACCTGGACCGCGCCCTGGAAGCCTTCGCCAAAGTCGGCAAAAAATACGGCGTCATTTGAGGGGTTAGGAGTGAGTGGTGAGGGGTTAGCAGGCGGAGGGATTCGGAGGCCGGCGAGCGGAGCGTGGACGATGGAAACCCTGGAGCGTGCCCATCACGGGGAGGAGCCTTTTTTGGAGTTCATGGACGGCTGCGGAAGCCCAGCTCCTCGCCCCACACTCCTCCGCTGACTCATCCCTAACCCCTCACTCCTAACCCCCGATTGACACTGCAACGTAGAGACAGTTAGCTCCGTTTCGCAATGGCGCTCGAGATTCGTGAGACGGCTATCGGGGGGAAGCTGAATGATTTCTTGAACGTGGTCGACTACGTCTACCGCGGGGATCCTTCGTATGTCCGTCCGCTCGACATGGACATGAAGGATCGGCTCAGCCTCAAGAATCCGTTCTTCGAGCACGCCGACGGCGTCATCTTCACCGCGCATCGCAACGGCTGGTGCGTCGGGCGCATCACGGCCCAGGTCGATCGCGAGCATTTGGCGCGCTACAAGGACGACGTCGGCAGCTTCGGCTTCCTCGACACCATCGACGACGCGGAAGTCGCCAAAGCCTTGCTCGACGCCGCCAGCAACTGGCTGCGGGCGCGCGGCATGAAGACCATTCGCGGCCCGCTTTCGCTCTCGCTCAACGAAGAGATGGGCTGCTTGGTCGACGGCTTCGACACCCCGCCGATGATCATGATGCCGCA
>JBEQSW010000027.1:0-23758 GCA_040348565.1 Myxococcales bacterium
TCACGTCGGCGGGAGGCAATTCGGCGCGCAACATGACCGCCGAGCCCGCTTCGGGGTCGTCCCAGCTGGGCGGGGCGACGTAAAGGCGTGCGCGGTCTTGGCTGCGGTGCGTCTCGATATCGACGACCAGATCGGCGGAAGGGCGGAAATCCGAGCGATGCACGCTCACCACGCCACCCTCTGTGGTTGCGCCGTAGCCGGCGGCAATACCGGTGGGAGCCGAGGCAGTGGCGTCGATGCGAGCCACGAAGTCGCCGATCAGCGGCGCTTCACCTTCACCGACCAGCGGATAGCGGTACTGCACGAGCTGGCCGTCACCGTGCTTGCGCGGTGACAGCCACTCCACGTATTCGAGCATGATCGTCAGCTCCTCGCCCGAAGCGATGCCGGGGAGAGTGGCGCGCAGCCAGCCGTCGCCGGCCCACTCGAGCACGCCTCCGCTCGATCCGAGCTCCTGGCGCGAGCGCGCCGCGAGCGCGATCTGGGCCGCTTGGCGCGAGCCGCCGCGCTCCACCGCGAAACCGGAAACGAGCGCGCCCGGCGGCAAAGCCATGCGAAAATCACCGCTCACGCCGCTACTGCCGGCGTTGAAGAACACCGTCTCGCAGGTGGTGTGCGACACCTCGCGATCGATGCGCGCGCTCACGGTGTGGGAGCGGATCGTGAGGGGTGAGCCAGCGCTGCCGGCGGGCTCGTTGCCCCCTTCGACGCTGCCCCACAGCTCGCCGACGGCGCGCCGCGGGCCACCCCGCGCGGCCCAGGGCCGCGAAAGACCGTGGGTCCAATCGTCGTAGGCGCGCTCGGGAGCAACCTTCACGGCGCCCTGGGTGAGGCGCGCGGTCTCACCAGCGTTCAGGTGGGCTTCTTTCCCGTCGGGGCCGCGCACGGTGAGCTCGCTGTCGGCGGAAAAAACGCTGACGCGCTCGCCGCGCAGCTCCAGCCCGGCGCTGCCACCGCTGGCCAGCACCGTGAGGCCGCCGAGCTCGAGCTGCGGGTGGGCGCCGCTCGGGCTTTGCACCTGTGCTCGCCCCTGCTCGAGTCGAAAACCCTTCGGGGTGATGACGAGGCTGGTGTTGCGATCCAACACCGCGCTCGTGCCGTCGTCCAAGCGTAGGCGAGCGCGGCCGTCGGCGTCAGTGACGAGCTTGTCGCCAAGCCCCACCCGACGCAGCCAGTTGACGCTTTGGCCGCCCACCGTGACGCCGGCGTGGACCGGCTTCAGGTCGGCGACGGTCGCGGCCAGGCTGCTGCCGGCTTCGTGAAAGGAATGCCCAATGGCAATCAGGCTCCCGGCGAGCGCGAACAGCAGCGCCACGATCGGCAAGGGGCCGGCGCTTTGCAGCGCGCGGCTCGAGCGTTGCTCAGCCACCGCGCACCTCCTTGCCGGCGAGCGCGAAGCGCTGGGTGGGTGGCGCTCCGGGCTCGAACTTGATGCGCTTTCTCACGATTTTTTCGGCCTTGCCCAGCTCGTCGAACACGACGGTCAGCTCGGCGGTGGCGCCCAGGCGTGCCACGTGAGCGACGTCACCTGGCTCGAGCCGCACCTCGACGAAGGCGTCCGGCCGCTCCGGAACGATGGCTTGGGAGACTCCGAGCGAAATGTCACCGTCGGGCGCCGGCATCGCGGTGCCGAGGGCGTTGGTCCACAAGCTGGGGTGCAGCTCGGGGTGTGACCAGGTCAGGCTGACGCGGATGCCGGCGGGCTTGTCCGGGTCGAGCCGGGTGCCGGACAAGACTCGCGTGGCGCGCGCCGCCAACGCTTCCAGCTCTTCCGCGTGTTTGCCATCGGCGGCGGCCAAGCGCGCCCAGGCGAGGTGAGTGGCCGCCAAAGCGCGAGCGGTGACGGCGGCGCCCGAGCTGCCGTCGGGAGCGCCGCTGGCGCCGCCTTTCTCTGCCCATTTCAGCGCTTCTTCGAGCAAGCCTTGGCCCTCGGCGGCACTGGCTTGCAAGAGCAGCACTTTGGCGTCGTCCGGGGTGAGGCGGGCCAAGGTTTCGTATTGGCGCGCGGCGTCGGAGAAGAAGCCGTGAGTCAGTAGCAGATCACCGAGCCTGCGCCGTGCGACCGGATCCTCGGGGGCAAACTCGACGATCTCGCCGAAAGCGCGCCGGCCTTCGGCGAGCAGATTGGCTTTGTCTTCGGGCGTCGCCGCGCGCTCGGCCAGACGCAGATACAGCTCGCCCACGGCGGTGCGAACGCGCGCGTCAGCGTCGGGCCGTTCGCGCAGCTTGCGCGCCAGATCCCGCGCAGGGGTGAGGGATTGAGCGTCTTCGTAGGCGTCGAGCAGCGCGAGCGACAGCGACAGGTCGTCGGGGAATTGGGCCAAGAGCGCGCTGAGCTTTTTGGCACGCTCGGCGGGGTCGCGCGTGCCGTCGACGAGCTTGGCCAAAATACCGGCATCCACCGTGGTCAAGCCGAGTGATTGGTGCAGCTCACGCATCTCTTCGGGGGTGCGAATCCGGGCCAAAAGCCCGCGATAGAGCACGTCGGCGGCGCCCAGATCGCGCGCCATCGTGCGATAGAGCGCCACTTTGCCGCTCACGCCCGCCATCGCGTCCAACATCAAAGTCAGTAGGCGCGCCCGCTCGCGGTACGTCGGGGCTTCGCAGGCGCCGAGCGCGCGGCGGTACACGGCGGCGACGGCCTCCGGGTTGTTGGCAACCTTGGCCAGGCGCTCGCGCCACAAGCCGACGCGCTCTTCGAACGGCGCGTTGGCGGCGGCGCTGCAGCCCAGCAGGCGACGCGGCAGATCTCCCAGGAAGACGTTGACGTTGACGCGTGCTCGCGGCGACGGAGCCGTCGTCGCCGTGCTGCCGCCCCCGGGCTCGAATTGGATGGGATAGGTGACGGTCACGAGGCCGCCCTCCGGCTCGGGAAAGCTCAACCCGTAAAACGCACTGAGCACGCAACTCACGACGCCCTGGTCGGCAAGCTCGGCGCCCCCGTTCGACACATTGGACACGTTGCCGTCTCGGCCGATGACGAAGCGCGCGGCAACCTTGCCGGCAAGATTCGGGTTTCGCCCCAGGCCTTGCTCGTAGCAAAGTCGAAAACGGCCAAAATTCTGGCGCACGATGCGCTGAATCACTTCCGGCGGCAGCCGCCCGCTCACGGTGGTGGCGCCCATGCGCACCTTGGGCGCGACCACCGAATGGGCGCCGCCCAATCGCCCGTGTCCGGCGCCGAAACCCTGCCCGGTACCGATGCCCGCGCCATGCCCGAGCGCGCCGAGCGCCCCGAGACCGGTGCCATCGCCGAGGCCTCCGCCACCCTCGCCAACACCCGCTAACCCCAGGCCGCCGCTACCGAAGGCGTCGCCGATCTCGTCGCCCCACATGTTGCCGCGCGCGGAAACGTCGTCCTTGCTCGGCGAAGCATCGCCACCGCCAGCAGGAGGGGCGGCGGGTTTGTCCTCCGCACCTTTGGCCGCCGGCTCACCGGCAGCGGCTTGATTGAGCAGGCCAATTTGTCCAAACTCGGTCGCCTCGCGCAGGGCGTCTTGGCGCGCTTGCAGCGGCGTCTCGGCGTCGAGCGGTTGGTCAGCCGGAGCTGAGGGTCGAGACGCGGCCGCCGCCTTGGCGACGACGTTGCCACGCAATGGCTGGCGCGTGGCCGACCGCTCGGGCTCGGGCTCCGGGGCGGGCCCCCGCGGTGGGGCAGCCGGGCTGACGGCCATGCGCTTGGCCCCAGCCGTGGCGCTCACCGGTGCGGGTGCGCCCATGCTGCCTTCTTCGCCGCGAGCGCGGGTGCCAGTGCCGCCTTCCTTGTTGTCAGCAGCGGGAGCCTCTGCGGCAGCTTCGGCAGGAGCCGGCGCGGATTTCGAGAGACCGAACAGCGACGACCCCGTCTGTTCACGGTCATCATTATCGACGGGGCGGCGGCCGACGGCGTCGCGTTTGGCCGCGTCACGTCGCGCCTCGAGCTCGACGCGCTCGTCGGGCTCCATCTCGTTCTTGGTCGGCACGTAGAACGACGTCACCGGGGTGATCACGCCGTTTTTCATGCCCAGGTCGACCAGGGCGGCCCGGCCTTCGCCATCTTCGAGCATTTGCGCCAGACGCGCCTCGGCCCAGCGCCGCCGGAGATCCCCGTGGTCGTCGAAGCGTTCGACCTCGAGGGGCACATCACTCTGTCCCGCCGGCCCCGATGTCTTCAGGCGTTGCGGCTCTTTGCCCTGGCCCATGCGCCCGACCACCCACAACGTTTCGCCCGAGACCAACGCGCTGGCTTGGCGAGGGAAGATCCGCTCCAAGCTCGGACCGAGATCGACCTTGGTGCCGAGCCACGCCGGGCGCTCGGTTTCTTCCAGTACTCGCAGCGCGGCGCGCGCGGCTTGATAGCCGTCGGAGATGCGCTCCGCGAAGGCGCCTTGGGCGAGGCCGGCCAAGATGTCGAGCCGCGCGCTGTCGCCGACCCCGAGCCCGAAAATACGCACGGGCGCCGGCAATTTTCCCAAGCGTTCGCGCAGGGACGCGAGTGACAGCTCGCCCACGGTGGGCGCCGCATCACCGATATAGACCACGGCCGAGCGCCGCGCGGGATCCAGCAGCCGCGCCGCGCCCGCCAGCATCGCACCCAGGTCGGTGGCGCCGCCGCGCGCCACGTCGGACAGCGCATCTTGCACCCGGAGCCGCGCCGCCGCGTCGATCTTCGACAACTGCTCGAAGCCGGGCACGATCGGACGCAAGCCATCATCGCCCGCCAACACCACGGCGCGATCTTGGTCTCCCAAATGCGACAGCAAGGCCGAGGTCGCCGCGCGGGCAATCGATAGAGTCGCCGGCTCGGTAGCGGCCGAAGCGTCGATGACAATCGCCAGATCGAGCCCACCCGTCGGCAGTTTCGCGATCGCCGGCCGCACCGGAACCAGCAGGTAATCGGCTTCGCCCTCGGCTTTGCTGGCTGCGGCGTTGCGGGCAGATGGCGGCAACGCCTCGAGGTCGACGGTATGCTTGGCGCGGTAGGCGCGTTGCTCGGTAACGCCCGCGTCCAGCAACTCCAGCGAAAGATCCGCGCGCGGCACGAAATCGTGTGCCCGCACGATCAGCGAGTCTCCGCTCTGCACGCCGGCCATGCCGACCCGCACGTCGCGCGCGGCGGCTCGCGACAGATCGAACGTTACCTTCAGCTCTTCGACGTGCGGCAGACTCTCTTCTGAGCCGTCCGCAGCCATCGGATACACGTACAGCCGACGTTGACCGTGCTCGCCGGTACGATCCAACCATTCGGCGTAGCGCACCACCACGCGCCGAGTTTCTCCGGGGCCGATGGGATACAGCCGCGCGCGGTACACGCCTGGCGCGTCCCACTCGAGCAGCGCCGGATCTTCAGTGCTGCCTTGATAGACGTTGGCTTGGTACTGGGCCGCGGCCGCGGCTTTCTCCTTGATGCGCCCCCAAACCACGACGCCGTCTCGGTCGACGCCAAAACGCTGCAAAATGGCGCGTTCTGGGGTATGGAAGCCGTAGATGCCTTCGACGGTCTCGGAGCTGGGATTGAAGAACGCCTGGTCCACCTCGGTGAGCGCAAAGTCACCGTCGATGCTCACGCGCACGTCCATGCGCTGAATGGAAAGCGGAAAACGCGGCGCGCCTTGGTCACCGGGGCTGCGGGCGCCCACGGTGCCGACGCCGAAGGGCGCGGGGGCTGCCGCGCGATCGGTCGTCGCGAGCCCGCCCGTCCAGTCGTCCCAGCCCAGCACGGGAGCCACCCCGACCTTGCCGCCGCTCTCGAGCGTGAGCTCTTCACCGGCGCGCGCCCGGCCTTTTTCCGCCCGCACCTCGCCCGACAGCACGTAGGCCTTGGTGGCCCCCTGGGCCGGTACGGCAATGCTAGCCCGCACCGCTGCGAGCGTGAGCTTGCCGGCGGGCGTGGACAGCTCGTTGCTCGAGCCCTTCGGCGTATCCACGAACACTCGCCCTTCCTCGACCGCGAGCGAGTGAGCCCGCAGCGTGAGGCGCGCCGGGCCGCGCACCAGGAACGTGGCGCCGCCGTCGCGCCGCAGCCACGCCAGGCCCCCGGCTTCGATTCGGATCCTCGCCCCGTCGGCCAACCGCTCTTTGGGGTAGGTGTTTCGCTCACCTTCACCCGGGGGGGTGACCAGGACGGCGCTCCTTACCGTTCTCAGCTCTGCCCAGGTGAGCGAGCGCGGCTGCAACCTTTCTTCGGCATGCCGACAAGCAGTGAGAAGCGCGACCGCCAAAGCCGCCACTAACAAGACGAATTGCCAGCTCCGCCCAGCCCAACCCGAAGTTCTGATCATGTCGGCTCGACCTCAGACGTTCGAATGGGCAAGAAGTTTCCGAAAACTCGGCTTCTTGTCCCCGCGCGTCACGACGCAGCAGAGCTTCCCCAATGGAAGGGGTCAAGTGTGGGCACGAAGCCGGCGATGCCTCCCGCAACGGAGACGCCACCAGCAGCCTCGTTTGCGGCACAACACCCACATCCAGCCTGGCTTGACAGTACTGGCGGCCTTGTACAGAACGGAAGATTCATGAAATCGGTGTTGGGGCTTCTTGGTCTTGCGGTGTTGTCAGTCTCTTGCGGTGGCAATGGCGATGCTCTGTTCGACGACGTGGGAGGGCAGTCGGCCGGCGGTAGCGCCAGCAGCGGCGCTGCCAACAATGGCGGCAGCGGCGCCTCCAGTGGTGGCAGCAGCAGCAGCAACGGTGGTGACGGCAATGGCGCGACCAGCAACGGCGGCAGCGGCTCCGGCAACGGCAACGGCGGGAGCGCTGGCCACATGGGCGGTAGCACCCAAGGTGGCAGCAGCTCCGGCACGGCCGGAACGGATCCCACCGGCGGCGCCACCGACGGCGGCGACGGCCCTGGCCCAGGTCCGAGCGCCATCTACGTAGCTACAACTGGCAGCGACTCCGCCGACTGCGGCCTCACCCAACAAGCCCCCTGCAAGAGCATCACGAAAGGCGTCGCACGCGGCGTGGCCGAGTCACGCGCCGACGTGTACGTGCAAGCCGGCGCGTACGCGGGCGTGGTCGTGCTGAAAGCCGGCATCCACGTATTGGGCGGCTTCGACGGCAACTGGGAAAGTGGCGAGCACACCGCCGCCGCGCACCAGGTCGTCATCCAAGGCGCCCTCGACGCGGACTCCCAAGAGTACGTCGCGGTGTGGGCGCACGACTTGGCGACGCAAGCGTCGCTCGAGAACCTGAACATCGTCGCGCCCGACGCCGAAGGTCAGAAGGCAGGCACGCTCAACGGCCGCTCCAGCTACGGCATCCATGCCGTAGCCGCCAAGCTTGCGCTCAAGAACGTCGACATCCAAAGCGGTAAAGGCGCCAAGGGCGCCGATGGTGAAAACGGCCAAGACGCCGTAGCAACCGTCGCGACCGACGCCATGAACGGCACTGTGGGTAGCAACGGCGTTTCGATGGTCGCCAATTGCAGCCTCGAGACGAGCGCGGGCGGCCCTGCCGGCGTCAATTCGTGCTCGGCCAGCCCATCCACCGTCGACATGACCGGAGGGAAGGGCGGTAACGGGGGCGCTCGCGACAACGTCTGCACGCCGATGGCACAGACCTGGCTATGGGACTACACCGCCCAAGCCGGTGAAGCGGGCGCCAACGCGGCCACGGTTTCGGGCCAGTCCGGCAAAGGTGGCACCGCCGGCAGCGGCGGCGGACCCGTCAGCCCGCAAAGCCCGGCGGCGTGCGGCGCAACCGGTTCGGGTACGGCAGGCCTCATCGCCAACGGTGCCGCCGGCGCCAAAGCCGCCGCGGGCGGCAAGATGGTCGGTGATTTCTGGTACGGCCTTACCGGTGGCGATGGCGGCACGGGTCAAAACGGCGGTGGCGGCGGCGGTGGCGGCGGCAGCGGCGGTTGCGATTCGAACGTCGCGGGTACGACGGACGCGCGCGGCGCTGGTGGCGGTGGCGGCGGCGCGGGCGGCTGCGCAGCGCGCGGCGGCGGTAAGGGCGGCGGCGGCGGCGGCGGCAGCTTCGGGATCTTCGCGGTCGAATCGGACATCGACGCCACCGACGTCGCGGTCACGCGCAGCACCGGCGGTGATGGCGGCAAAGGCGGCGCTGGAGGCCAGGGCCAATTGGGCGGCCTGGGTCAGGCCGGCGGCACTCACCCCAGCACAGCGGCCCCGGGCAAGGGCGGCGACGGCGCTCACGGCGGCCACGGCGGCGGTGGCGCCGGCGGCAACGGTGGTGATTCGTTCGGCATCGTGCTCAGCGGCGGCAAGCTCAGCGGTTCGTTGACCGCCACCGGCGGCGCGGCGGGCAAAGCCGGTACCGGCGGGGCGTCGGCGCCCAACGCCCCGGTCGGCGCTCAAGACGGCAACCCCGGCCAAGCCGGCAACGCCGGAACGCTCGGCGAAACCGTTCAGCTCTGAGCTAGGGACACCCCCTACCACGCACCCGTCGCGGCCGAGCTTCAGCGCAGCGGCAGCTCGCACAGCTCGGCCGCAATCTGGCGCAACTGAAGCTCGCGCGCGTGACCCGAGCGCCAAACGAGCCGGAACCAGTCGCTCGGCAACTTGGTCTTGCTCATCAGGCGCACCAGGTGTCTACGCTCCAGATCTTGGCGAACGAAGTAGTGCGGAAGGACCGCGATGCCGGCACCCTCCAGCACGCGCGAGCGCACCGCCGCAATCGCCCCCAGGTACTGCACGGCTCCGAACTGCCAAACCTCGCGCGCCGAGCGAGCATCCAGAAAATAGCGAAAAAGCGGCAAATCCGCGTGTAGATCCAGCAGCACGTGCGACGCCGCGTCGGCCGGAGACGCAAACGGGCGGCGCTTGATCAAGCCCGCTTGGGCCACGACCACGTAGTCTTCTTCGTGCAGCCGCGCAAAGCTCAAGCCCGGCGTCGTCAGGCGAGCGCTCGTGATCATGCCCGAGAGCTCACCGCGCAAGACGCGAGGCAAGAGGTCGAGCGTGTCGCCGAAGTACAAATGCAAGCGCCGCTCCGGATGCCGCTGCTCCAACTGCCCCAGCGCCGGTACCACCCAGCTCAAACCGAGCTCGAAGCGCGTCCCCAACAACAGCTCGTACGGCAGCCGTTCGCTGCTCGCCACGGTGGCGCGGCAGCGCTCGGCTTCGTCCAAACAGCGCCGCGCTTGCGGCAGCAATCGCTCGCCGGCCGCCGTCAACGTCACCTTGCGCGTGGTGCGCTCGAAGAGGGGCGCTCCCAGCTCTTCTTCGAGCCGGCGCACCCGCTCGCCGAACGCCGCTGGTGACAGCGCGCAAGCCTTGGCCGCAACTCGAAACGACAGCTGAGCCGCCGCTTGCACGAAGCAGCGCAAGGATTCCAGATCGAGGGTGCCCGCCGAAGCCGCCACGGGCGCAGCCTATCTTCAGTGGAGTCGGAGCGCCAAAGGAGCCGCCGTTTCGCGGCTACCCGACGTTGGCCTCCTCCGCTTTCCCTACTCTTGCCCAGACAGCTGTATCGGGATCCACATCGCGCGCATCTTCGTGGAGGAGCCGCGCTTGCTGTAGCCCGCCAGACCATACAAAAGGTTCCACCAATGGCCGTTCGGCGTCTCGCCGTACGAGAACGCCGGGAAGATGTGCACTTCCCACTCGCTGCCCGTGCTCTTGGTTTCCTCGTGATAGTAAACGTTGCCAACCAGCTGCGACACGCTCTGCCGATCGCTGAAGCGCCAGTAGAACGGGAAGGCCACCGTCGCTCGTGAGGCCGGATCGGCGAAGTCCCAGAAGAACGGCGCCACCACCGTGTGCGTCGCCTGGCCGTCGCGGCCGATGTAGACGAGCGGGTGGATGTTGGTCTGAAAGCCGCGCAGATCGTGGCTGTGGTTGAACAGCGGCGTGATCCACGTCGACTTGCTGATGCCGAAGCGCTCGAACTTCCCGTAAAACGGGAAGAACGCCCAGCTCGACTCGCGCGGGCTGGTGCGCTTGTAGAAGAAGGGGAACAACAGCTTTTGATCGAGGCCGATGTCGGGATCGCGAAACGCCCAATACAGGGGCGTGATCATGTCGAGCTCGGTGCGCCCGCGGTAGCGCGCGTAGCCCCAAGTGGCGAAGGTCGATTCACCGTGCTCGCCGCGGGCGGCCAAGAATAGCGGGTTGGCCAGCAGCCACTCGTTGTTCTTGTACCCGTAGTGGAAGAACGGGAACAGGGTGGTGTGCCGCTCGTTCTTGCCCCAAATGCTGTAGTAAATGGGCAAAAGGTGGAGCATTTCCCGCTGCTGCGTGTGCTCGCGGTAGTACGGCCCCCACACGTTGAACCACGACAAGTCGCGGTCGTTGTAGCGGTAGTAGTGGAGAAGCGGCGGGACGATCTCGTACTTCTTCTCCGCGTTTTGGCCGAAGAAGTAGAAGGGGGCCACGCCCAGGTCGATGTCCTCGGCGGTGCGCGCGTCGCAGCTGGACGAGCCCTTCCACGAGCAGAACATCGGGCCCACCAGGTTGAGCCCACTGCGCCCGTCCGTGTGCATGTACGTGAGCAGCGGGGGGATCAGGGTGTAGCCGCCGTCGCCGTGCTTGCCGGTGAAGTAAAGCGGCGCCAGCCAATTGTCGTGGCCGTCGGGGGTGACGCGGTTGACGAGCGGGCCGGCGATGGTCGTCCGGGTCTTGTGCTCTAGATCGCGCAGGTTCCAGAACAAGGGGAACAGCACGTCGTCGGCGCGCTCGGCGCTGCGGCGGTTGTAGTAGAGGCCGCCGAACAACGACGCGCGGTCGAGCTTGAGCTTGTCGGTGCGCGACGGCTGCTTTCGCTCCGCCCAAATCGGGAAGGCGAGCTTGAAGCTGTAGTCGCCGCTCTTCTCGGAATAGTAGGGGCCGTAGAACTTGCGATCGAAGCGCGGGTTCTGACCACGCTCTTCGAGATCGGGGCTCAAGTCGGTGCCGATGCGCTGGTACGCCGACTTCTTCAAAGCCAACGGATCTTCCGGCAGCGTGGGCTCGTTGCCGGGCGCGTTCAGCGCGTCGTCGGCGCCGGATGCCGCGTGCGTCTCCGGCGTACCGGGCGGAAGCTTGGGCGCCGCCTTCTTCTTACCGCCGCCGGCGCTGCCGCCAGGCGACGGGCCAAAGCCGGGCGAAAGCCCGGGTCCGTAGGGATCTTGCGCGGCAGCGCTCCCAGCAAGCAGCAGAGCGGTGCTGAGCACGCCGCCTGCGATCAGGCCTTTCACCATCTTCAACGCGCGGCCTCGTTCACTTTCGGGGCGCTCGCCAGAACGCGGGCCACCGTGCTGAGCACGTCGGCCCGCGCGCACAGCTCTTGGCTGTGCGAGGCGAGATCTTTGACCTGAACCTGCTGACTTTGAGCTTCGGAGTCGCCAATCACGAGGCACACGCGAGCGCCCAGCGAGTCAGCGCGACGCAGCATGCTCTTCATCGAGCCGCCGCGACCGTCGAGATCCGTGCCGATGCCGGCCGCGCGCAGCTCGCGCGCCAACGTCAGGCCTTCTCTTAGGCCCGCCGCGCCGAGCGGTGCGATGAAACAGCGCGGGGCCTTGGCGGGGGCGGCCACCGGCGACGCCAACAGCAGCCGCTCGAGCCCGATCGCGAACCCGACCGCCGGCAGCTTCGGCCCCCCGAGCTCGTGCACCATGCCGTCGTAGCGACCGCCGCCGAGCAAGGTGTTCTGCGAGCCGAGCTCGCCTTGGTTGGACACCAGCTCGAACAACGTGCGCGTGTAGTAGTCGAGGCCACGCACCAAGCCCGGCGTGACCACGTATTTGGTGCCGAGCGCGTCGAGCGCGGCCAGGAAGCCGTCCCAGTGGGCGCGATCCTCGGGCTCCAAGCAATCCAAGATCGAAGGCGCGTCGGCGACGGCTTCGCGGTCGCGCGGATCCTTCGAGTCCAAGATGCGCAACGGATTGTCGAGCAGGCGCTTCTGGGCGTGCTCGCTCAGCGCGTCTTTGCGGGGCGTGAGGTGCGCCAGCAATGCTTCACGGTATTTTTGGCGGGTGCCGGGGCCGCCGATCGAGTTGACCCGCACCTCGACGTCGGCGATGCCGAGCTCTGCCAGCATGCCGACCAGCATGTCGATCATCTCGGCGTCGACGACGGGACCGGGGTCGCCGTAGACCTCGCAGCCGGCTTGGTGAAATTGGCGCAAGCGGCCACGTTGGGGCCGCTCGGCGCGGAACATGGCGCCCAGGTAGTACCAGCGCGTGACCGGTTCTTTGGCGTGCACCGAGCCGTTGAGGAAGGCGCGCGCCACGCCCGGCGTTCCTTCCGGGCGCAGCGTGAAAGATTCGGTCTCACGCGCGAGCGTGAACATCTGCTTTTCGACGATCTCGCTCGTCTCGCCGGTCGAGCGCACGAAGAGCTCGGTCGGTTCGAGCACCGGCGTGCGCACCTCGGAGAACCCGTGCAGCTCCACCACGCGACGAAAGACAGCCTCGACCAGTGCGAAGCGCCGGGCTTCGTCGGGGAGGATGTCGTTCATCCCCTTGATGGCGCGAAATTCCATGAGTTTTCGAAGAGGTGGCTGAGCCGCTTCGGGCTTCTTTGCGGAAACGGCCCCGGGCTTATGCTCGGGGCCAGCGATTGGGTCAAGAGAACCCGCGAGGGTCCCCCGAACGTCCAAGCTCGGCCGGCCCAAAAATTCCCCCCGCCGGCCCGCGAGGAACTAAGACTGCGGCCAGTGCGCGCGGCCGCTATCGACCTAGGAGCTGTTCGAGTCGGGTTGGCCGTGGCCGATGATCTCGGCCTGCTGGCCCATCCCCGGCCGTTCTTGGACGGCAAGAATCAAGCGGCCCTGCTTCGCAAGCTTCAGGCCTTGCAGGCCGAGGAGCAGCTGGAAGTCTTCGTCTTGGGTCTGCCGCGGGAGCTGAACGGCCGGGAAGGACCGGCCGCCAAACGCGCACGCGCTTTCGCGGCCAAGCTCGAGCAGGCCACCCCAGCCAAAGTGGAGCTGTATGACGAGTGGCTGTCGACGCGCGAGGCCGCAGGGAGGCTGCGCGCTCAAGGCTTGAACGCCAAGCAGCAGCGCGGCCGCATCGACAGCGCGGCGGCGGCCATCTTGTTGCAGAGCTGGCTCGACCGCGCCGCGAGACCCGAGGGCTGACGCCGAGGCGACCATGGCGAAGAGGAAACGCCGTCCCAGCCAATCGGCCCCCGAGAAACGCGCAGCGCGACCGAGCGTGAAGCAAACCCAAGGCCGGCTGCGCATCGCCGCGCTCGGGCTGGGAGTCGCAGGCTCGCTGGTCGCGCTCGCGACTTTGCTGTTCGGTTGGAGCTTCTTGCATGGGCCTGGGGCAGGGAAGGTCCAGCGCTTCGAGGTCTTGGCCGGAGAAGAAAGCGGCGCGCTGGCCGCGCGCTTGGCCCAAGCCCAACTGATTGCGAGCCCCCGGCTGTTCAACGTGTACCGCCGCGTGCTCAACCCGTCGCTCGAGCTGGTGCCCGGGCAACACATCGTGCGCGGAGATCTTTCGGCGCGCGAGCTGCTGCGACGTTTGGCGCGTGCGCCCGGTCGCGGCACCGCGCACGTGGTCGTTCCCGAAGGCTTCAACCACGTGCAGCTCGCCGAGCGACTCCAGCAGCAAGGCGTGTGCGACGCGGAAGATTTCCGCCGTGCGGCGCGAGATTCAGAGCACGCGCGTCAGCTGGGCCTTCCCGCCGACAGCGCCGAAGGCTACCTGTTTCCCGCTACCTACGAGCTCTTGGCCGACAGCACGCCCAGCGCTGTCGTGGCTGTGCTGGTTGCCGAAGCGCACGAGCACCTGGCGGCGCTGCAGCGCGAGCTGGCCGCTCAGTTTGCCGCCCGCCAGCAAGAGCACGGTTTGTCGGTGCACGAGGTGGTGGTGCTGGCTTCGATCATCGAGAAGGAGGCCGCCAAAGCCGACGAGAAGCCGCTCATCGCGTCGGTGTTCTTGAATCGCCTGATCGATCCGACCTTTCGTCCGCTGCACATGCTGCAGTCCGACCCCACCGCGAGCTACGGCTGCCTCGTGCAGGAGCCGCCGCCCGAGAGCTGTAGCCCCGGGCGACCGACCCCGGCCATGCTGCGAGACGCCTCCAACCTCTTCAACACTTACCGTCATCCCGGCTTGCCGCCGGGCCCGATCTCGAGCCCGGGCGAAGCCGCAATTCGCGCCGTGCTGGCCCCCGCCAAGACGGACTACCTGTACTTCGTCGCGCAGGGCGGGGGACGCCACCGCTTCAGCCGCACTTTTTCCGAGCATCGCGGGGCGATCGAGCAGTCCCCGTGAGCCCTGGGCTGGAACCGATTGGCGGCGCCTCTTCCCGTCAGCGTCCAGCAGCGGTAAGGCTCCAGGCCGTGGCGCTTCCCGTCATCCTGACTCCGCACCCTCACGTGCGCGTCGACAAAAATGTGCTGGGCGGCAGCCCCTACGTGGTCGGCTCGCGGGTCCCGGTGCGGCGCCTGTGGGCGTTCTACCGGAACGGCACCAGCGTGGAGCGCATCCTCAAGCGCTACCCACAGCTTGGACCGGCCAAGGTTTTCGACGCCCTGGCGTTCGCCCTGGACAACCAAGAGGTGGTCGACGCCGACCTGGCGCGCGAAGACGCCTTGCTGGCCACCCGCGAAGCACCCGAGCGCCGCGGGCAGTCGGCCCAAATCGAGCTGCCATTCGCGGCCAGCGCGCCTCGGCCCGACGCTCCGCCCGCCCGCCGCCGCTAGCTGCCGGCCGTCCGCCCCAATCGGAATTCGCGCCGGCGGTAAACGCGGGCGGCCGCCCCCGAGCGACCCCAACAATTGCGGATTTGCAGAGGCGATCCAGTTGGGCTACAAGTGGTTTTGCCACGCCAGTTACTCGAGACGATCGCCGCTCTCTCGTTCTGTTCGGGACCGCGTCTACTAGTCAAAGAAGACCAAGGTGTGGAATGCGATGAGATTCTTTCATCGCGGCCTCCTTTCCGATCCCGAAGGCTCATTGGATAGCAGGCAGTGTCCGCGACTAGCGGAAGCTACGAGAGCCTCAACGAACGAGAAAAAAGCAAATGGGCAATCGCCTCTACGTCGGCAATCTCTCTTTTCACACCACCACGGACGTCCTGCGCCAGGCTTTCGCCAGCGCCGGCGAGGTCACTGACGCGCACGTCGTGACCGATCGCGAGACCGGTCGCTCGCGCGGCTTCGGTTTCATCACCATGGCTTCCGAGGAGCAGGCGCAAGCTGCCATCTCGGCCATGAACGGCGCCGACCTCGACGGTCGCCCGCTGCGCGTCAACGAGGCTGAGGAACGTCCGCAGCGCGGTGGCGGCGGTGGCGGCTTCGGCGGCGGCGGCGGCGGTGGTCGCGGCGGCGGCGGCTTCGGCGGCGGTGGTGGCGGCGGCGGCGGTGGCGGCGGCGGCCGTCGCGGTGGCGGCGGCGGCGGCGGTGGCCGTCGTGGCGGCGGCGACCGTGGCGATCGCGGCGATCGCTGGTGAAATAAGGTCCCGGTCTCCAACCAGTGACTTCACCACAAACGGTGGGCGTGCCTGCGCATGCCCCTGAGCGGGGGGCCGCGTTCGCGGCCCTCGGCCTTATTCCTGCCTTGGTGCGTGCCGTAACCCAAGAGGGTTACGAGACTCCCACGCCTATCCAAGTACAGGCAGTCCCCGAAGTCCTCGGTGGACACGACTTGCTCGCGACGGCTCAGACCGGTACGGGCAAGACGGCAGCATTTTTGCTGCCGATCCTACAGCGACTCTCTACGAAGAAGTCGAGCTCGATCCGAGCGCTGATCCTCTCGCCCACGCGAGAGCTCGCCGCCCAGATTGCCGAACGCGCTGATGCGTACGGTAGGCACCTTGGTCTGCGCAACGCCGTGATCTACGGCGGCGTGGGGCAGGGCGCGCAAGAAGCAGCCCTCAAGCGTGGCATCGACGTCCTGGTGGCAACACCGGGGCGACTCCTGGATCTGATGAGCCAGGGCCTGGTGCGGCTCGGTAACGTCGAGCACTTCGTGCTGGACGAGGCCGATCGCATGTTCGACATGGGCTTCATTCAGGACGTGCGTCGCGTCGTGGCCGCGCTGCCGAAAGAACGGCAAACGTTGCTGTTCAGCGCGACCATGCCGCAAGCGGTGGTCGAATTGTCGCGCAACATCTTGAGGACTCCGCGGCGCGTCGCCGTGGCCCCCCAAGAAACCAGCGCCAAAACGGTCAGCCAGGCCATGTACATGGTGCCCAAGCAGCAGAAGGGGCAATTGCTCCAATTCGTGCTCGCCGGGCAAGAGGTGACGCGCACCATCGTGTTCACCCGCACCAAGCATGGCGCGAACCGCGTGAGTGATCAGCTGCAACGTCGAGGCATCGGCGCGGCGGCCATTCACGGCAACAAGTCTCAGAGCGCGCGCGTGCGTGCCCTGGACGCCTTCAAGCGCGGCACCTTGCCGGTCTTGGTGGCGACGGACATTGCCGCACGCGGTATCGACGTCGACGAAGTGAGCCACGTCATCAACTACGACCTGCCCAACGTCCCGGAGAGCTACGTGCACCGCATCGGTCGCACGGGGCGCGCCGGAGCGACCGGGCACGCGATCTCGTTCTGTGAACCAGACGAGCGCTCGGAGCTGCACGCCATCGAGCGTTTGCTCGGTCACCGCATTCCGTTGCTCAAAGCGGAGCTGCCGCCATTGCCGCCGGAGCCTCCGCGCCCGGCGAACATGGATCAGCGCCGTGACGGCGGCGGCAATCGTGACGGCGGCGGCTTTGGTGGCAACCGCGACGGCGGTCGTCCCAACGGCAACGGCGTGCGCTCGTTCCGTCCTGCAGGTCAGGGCGGCGGTCCGCGTCGTGGTGGTGGTGGCAGCGGTGGCGGTCAACGCCGTCGCGGCCCCGCTCGCTAGACAAAGGTAGAAAACGGCCGTGGTAGCCTGCTCGGCGTGGAAACGCTCCGAGCCCGGGTTGCCATGGCCGTGCTCGCTTCAGCGCTGACCGCGTTGAGCGGCTGTCACGGCAGCCGCGCCCGCACGCCGGTCCCTTCGACCACATCGTCGACGAAGAGCGGTGCTGCTACCAGCTCACGAGGTCGCCTCGTGAACGACCCTTGGTCGCCGACGACCGCGCTGGCGGACTGCCGCGCGGCGTTGCGCATCGCTCAGGCGACGCCACCGACCGAGGCTTCGAGCAAGTCATTGCGCCTTGCTTGCAACGGCCTGGTCGCAGACTCGGCTTGTCGTGAGGAGCTCCGGAGCGAGCTCATGGGAGTGCGAACCGTGAGCGCTTGGACCGCGGCTCAGCGCTGCGCCGACCGTTACTGTCCCGCCTTTGCGACCGAGACGTCGCTGGCCGCACCCACGCACGAGCTGTGCGCTCGACCGCTACCGTTCGGCGGCGCCCCGTTCTGGCAGGCGAACGCGCTGCTGCGTGGCGGCATGCTGGCGCACGACTTCGCGCGGGGCGATGCGCAAGGAGCCTTCGAAGCTTTCGTGGCTGTCGCCGCGTATGCGCTGCGCGTGCCGCCGCCCAGCTCGAGCTCGACTTCGACCAGCGCGGCCTTGTTGCGTGTCGTGCTGGAGCCCGCGGGCAAGCTCAGGGTCGAAGGTCCTGGTATCGATGTCAGTGCAAGCTCGCTCGAGGAGCTGCCGCGAGTCGTGCCCCGAGCCACGGACGAACAGCGTCGGATCGAGATCGTGGCGCCTCCCGGCATCGAATATGCGGAAGTGATCCAGGTGATGGATGCACTGCGCGACCTCGGTTACGAAAATGTGCAATTTGGCGTCGAGCGCTAGCCCCGTCCGCCCATGATCCAGTTGCGTCCGGGCCCAGAAAGTCCGATAAACGCGGCAACAAAATGACGAGTGAGCTGAACAAAGAAGTTCTGTCGAAGGCGGCAACCGTGGCGAGGGGACTCGCGATCGATGCCGTGCACGCCTGCCAAAGCGGGCACTTGGGGCTGCCACTGGGCTGCGCGGAAATCGGAGCGGTGCTGTACGGCAGCGCGCTCGTGCATTGTCCCAAGCATCCGGAGTGGTTGAACCGCGATCGCTTCGTGCTGTCCGCGGGTCACGGCTCCATGTTCCTCTACAGCTGGTTGCATCTCAGCAACTACGGCGCCTTCACGCTCGACGAGGTGAAGCGGTTCCGCCAGCTCGGCTCCAAGACGCCCGGTCACCCCGAGCTGATGCACACGCCCGATGGCGTGGAAACGACTTCTGGCCCGCTCGGTCAGGGCGTTGCCAACTCGGTCGGCATGGCCGTGGCCGCCAAAATGGCCGAGGCGCGCTTCAACACCGCCGAGCACACCATCTTCGATCATCACATCGTGTGCTTGGCCGGCGACGGCTGTCTGCAGGAGGGCGTGGCGCTCGAAGCAGTCGAATTTGCCGGCCACCAGCAGCTCGACAACCTCATCCTCATCTATGACTCCAACGCCGTCACGCTCGACGCGATGGCCAAAGAGACGCAGAGCCAAGACACGGCCAAGCACTTCGAGTCGCTGGGCTTCGACGTGCAGACGGTCGACGGCCACGAGCTGGACGCGTTCGCCGCCGCCTTCGCCCGCGCCAAGGCCGCCGGCAGCGGAAAGCCGCAGCTGATCATCGCCAAGACCTTGATCGGCAAAGGTATTCCGGAGGTGCAAGGCACCCAAAAGGCTCACGGCGAAGGCGGCGCAAAGTTCTCCGAGACGGCCCGCCAAGGCCTGGGGCTACCGGCTGAGCACTTCTACGTCTCCGACGAGGTGCGCGCCTACTTCGCCGCGCACGAAAAGACGCTCGACGCTGGCTACGCCGCTTGGACCAAGAAGTTCGCAGAGTGGACCGCCAAGAACCCGAAGCTGGCCGAGGAGCTGGGCACGACGCGCGCCTCCGCGCACACCATCTCCGCCGACACCAAGCAACGCACGCCCGAGATCGGTGAGCTGCTGGCTAGCATTCCCGAGTTTCCCGCCGACACGAAGATTGCCACGCGCAAGGCCGGCCAAGACGTGCTGCAGCCGCTGGCCGCCAAGAACCCGTTGCTCGTCGGCGGCAGCGCCGATCTGTACGGCTCGACCCTGAACTACATCGGCGACTTGAAGACCGGCAACGACGACTTCAACCCCGGCCATCGCTCGGGCCGCAACATCCGCTTCGGCATCCGCGAGCACGGCATGTGCTCGATCATGAACGGCATCGCCGCCCACGGCATCTTTCGGCCGAGCGGCGCCACGTTCCTGGTCTTCGCCGACTACTGCCGCGCCGCCATCCGCCTGGCCGCGCTCAGCCATTTGCCGGTCATCTACGTCTTCACCCACGACAGCATCGGGGTGGGCGAAGACGGCCCCACCCACGAGCCCGTCGAAACGATTCCGGGCCTGCGCGTGATCCCGAACCTGGACGTCATTCGCCCGGCCGATCCGGAAGAGACCGCGGGCGCCTTCGCCTGCGCGCTCGACCGCACCGAAGGTCCCACGCTGTTGGCGCTCACCCGCCAGGCGGTGCCGTTGCTGACCGACATTCCGGTGAAGACGCGCCGCGAGGGCGTGCAGAAGGGCGCGTACGTAGCCAAGAAGGAGTCGGCCAAGCTGGAGCTGATCCTGTTGTCCGCCGGCAGTGAGCTGCAGCACGCGCTGAAGGCGGCCGAGCAGCTCGGGCCCGGCACGCGCGTCGTCAGCATGCCCAGCTTCTCGCGCTTCGATAAGCAGCCAGAGGCGTACCGCGAAGAGGTGCTGCCCAAGTCGTGCCGCAAGCGCGTCGCCATCGAAGCCACCGTGAGCTCCACCTGGGCCAAATACGTGGGCCTCGACGGCGCCGTCGTCGGCATCGATCGCTTCGGCCTCTCGGCGCCCGGTGGCACCGTCATGAAAGAGCTCGGCATGACCGCCGAGAACGTCGTGGCCGCCGCCAAGCGCCTCTGAGCGCCGCACCGAGACCACCAGCGCGCAGGCAGCTCACGATTCCCCGGATCGTGGGCTGCCCAAACGCAGCCTGACTCGCAGAAGCTTCTGTGGCGGCTCTAGGCCACCTCGCGCGCTCGAGATTTTTCACCGGGAGGACGGGAGGGCGAGACAGAGGCGAGAATTTTGGGTTAGGCGCTGCCGCCAGTGAGTCTGCAGCCGCGTGGCGGGCTCAATCCCTCCAGCTTTCTCTCGAGGGAAATATTTTTCGATTCGGTCCTCCGAATCGAAAAATGCGTTCTCGCCTCCCGTCCTCCCGTCCTCCCTGTAAAATCTCGAGGCTCTCGAGAGGGACTGTCAGAGCGCCAGCAACCGAAGAGGTCGCCCAACGCGGCCTCGCGCCGCTACGGCAGTTTCTGCAAGAAGGCCGCAGCGCGGCAGCCCTCAGCGGAATGAATCCGGCGGAGCGCCGGGCTCGTCGAGGGGGGCACTTCCAACGCGCGAGGGGCGGGGGTGGTACGGTGGGGCCCAATTGCCAAAATCCGTCATCCCGATCACTCGCTCCGAGGTGTGTCTGCTCCCGGATCCGAAGCGGGTGATCTCGAAGCCGTTCATGCCGGGGGGTGAGGTAGACGGGCGGACGCGAATCGCCCGCATTCTGGAGCGGGTGCTGGCGCTGCCCGAGGCCACCGTCACGGAGACGCTGGCCGAAACCTACGAGCGCTTTGCGTTACGGCACGTCGACCTCACCAGCGTGCTCGAGCGGCGCTTCAACGAGGTCGCCAATCACGTGGAGCGGCCCGCCGAGCTTTCGCTCGAGAGGCGCCGACTGATCGGTGCCTATTTCACCCACGAGTACTCGATGGATGCGGCCGCTCTCAGCAACCCGTCGGTCGTGCGCGCCCCGTATCAAGACGGAGTCGCGCCAGGCTCGCTGCGCTTCATCTTGAGCCTGCGCGCGATCGGCGAGGGACACCTTTCGTCGATTCAGTTTCGCTCGGGCGTGCTGGACGAGCAGGGGCGAGTGGCGCTGGACGAGACCAGCCGATACGCCCGCACCGCCATGCATCGCCCGCCCACCTACGAAAAGGCCACCTTTCGGGCAAAATTGACCGAGCTCGGCTCCTACAGCGAGACCGCCGAGCGCGTGCTCGAGCCGCTGCCCGAGCACTTCAGCGCCGAGCAACTGGAGACCTCGCGGCGCGAGGTCGAGCAATCGTCGGCCGCCGATCAAGGCGTGCTGCAGGTGGTGCGCACCATCCACTGGCTGGCGTCCTCGAACTACGAGAGCACGTTTCACGCCGAATCGACGATCTCCGAGCGCGTGATTTTTCCGGCGGGCCCGACCGAGAGCCAGGGCATGGAAGACGCGCGTTTCGTGCGCTTCACCTACGAAGACGGCAGCGTCACCTATTTTGCGACTTACACCGCCTACGACGGCTACCGCATCCTGCCCCAGCTGATCGAAACGCGCGACTTCATCTCGTTCCGAGTTTCGACCCTGAACGGCGCGGCGGCCGTGAACAAGGGCATCGCGCTGTTTCCGCGCAAGGTCGGCGGCTCGTTCCTGGCGTTGGCGCGCCTCGACAACGAAAACAATCACCTGATCCGCTCCGACAACGTGCGGTTTTGGCACGAGCGCGAAACGCTGCAGGAGCCGCGCGAGGCCTGGGAGCTGATTCAGCTCGGCAACTGCGGCTCGCCCATCGAGACCGAAGCGGGCTGGCTGGTGATAACGCACGGGGTAGGGCCGTTTCGGCGCTATTGCCTAGGCGCGCTCTTGCTCGACTTGAACGATCCCGCGCGCGTGATTGGACGCCTACGTCAACCGTTGCTCGAGCCGGCTTCCGACGAGCGCGACGGCTACGTGCCCAACGTCGTCTACTCGTGCGGCGCGTTGCTGCACGCCGGCCTGCTGCTGCTGCCGTACGGCTTTTCGGACGTCGGCGCGCGCCTGGCTACGATGCGCATCGACGATGTGCTCAGCGCGCTAACAGCTGCTGGTACAGCTTGAGGTAGTCGTCGACCATGCGCGCGACGCCGAAGCGGCGCTCCGCCGTCTGGCGAATCAGCCGTCGGTCGAGCCGCAGCGCTTGGGGGAGCGCGGCCACGGCGCCGGCGACGCCGTCGACCAAGTAGCCGGTGACCCCGACATCGATGACCTCGGGCATGGACCCCAGCGGGTACGCCAGCACGGGGGTGCCGCAAGCCATGGCCTCGACGACCGAGAGTCCGAACGGTTCGGGAAAGGCGATCGGGTGCAGCAGCGCGGCCGCAGCGCCCAGCACCTCGGCGCGCTGGCTCGGGCCAACGGAGCCCAGGTAGCGAACGCGCTCGCCGTCGATGTGCGGCTGCACCTGTTCCTGGAAATAGCGTTCGTCTTGCACGATGCCGCAGATCACCAGCGGACGCCCCGCGCGCCGGGCAATCTCGATCGCGACGGCAGTGCCCTTGTCGGGGTGAATACGGCCGAAAACCACCAGCGCATCGCCAGAAACGGCCGAAAATGGCAGCGCTTCCAAATCGATACCGTGGTGGATGGTCGCGGCGTAGCTCAACTCCGGGGCGCGGTCGGCGTTGGAGATGGACACGAAATGTGACTGTGGGGCGGCGAGGTACGCCGGCAAGATCTTTCGCCCCGAGAAGCCGTGAATGGTCGTGACCAGTGGCGCTCGACAATGCGCGGCAAACGCCAACGGCAACCAATCCAAATGGCTGTGCACGAGCTCGAACTCGGCCGAGCGCTGGAAGGCATGCGAGACGTGGAGCGCTTCGCAAATGCGCCCGTCGAGCTGAGGATCTTCCGCGTAGCCAACCTGACACACGCCCGCCAACTTTGCGCGGGTGACCGAGTCGAGGGTCGCGAAGAGGGTGACGTCCACGCCACGCGCCACCAACCCTTCGGCGAGCAGGCTCGTCACCTGTTCCCAGGGGCCGTAGTGGCGTGGCGGCGTGCGCCACGCCACCGGGCCCAGCAGCGCCAGCTTCAACGGGCGGTCACTCCCGTCACCGCAGAAACCTCCTGATTTCGAAGCTCCAAGAGCGCGATCAGGAATGACACGGTGGACTCGGCGCCCTGATTTTCGTTGCGACGCTCGGGGTGCAGGCCGTCCCGGCAACCGCCCGTCGAAGCGTCGTACAGCGGCAGCCGCAGGTGGTTGTGGCCCAGGAACCAGTCGAAAGCGTTGCGCCCGAACGTGGCCCAGCGCGCATCTCCGCTGACCCGAAGCGCGTCCAAGCAAGCCGAGACCATGGCGCTCGCCTCGAGCGGTTGCTGATCGAACTCGGCTTTGACCGCGCCCTTGCGGTGAAAGCCGTTTGAGCCCACCGGCGCGAAATAGCCCTCCGGCGAGACCTGAGTCTCGGCCAACCAGCGCAGCGTCCGCAGACCGAGCGCGCTGACCTCCTCCGAGACCATCGCTTCACCGGAGACGATCAGCGCCTGCGGCAGCCGGGCGTTGGCATAGGTCAGGAAATCTTCGAACCACGGCCACTCGGGGGTGGCGTGCACCTCGAACAGGCCGCGCAGCTTGTCGACCAAGGTTTGACGCAGCGCCTGCACCGCGCTGTCACCGCGAAACGGGCGCAGGTATTCGTTGATGCCGAGCAAAGCGTAGGCCCAGGCGCGCGGGCTAGAAAACGCGGCCAGCGGCGGCAAAGCGGCCTGAAACAGCTCGCGCGCCAGACCGTGAGGGCCGGGCTCGGCGGAGCGGCCGATCACCGTGCCCAACGCCCAAACGGCGCGGCCATGACTGTCCTCGGAGCCTACCTCCTCCACCCAACGCCGCGAGTACGACATGAAGTTGCGGAAGCGCCCCAGCACCGGGTTGAAGGCGTAAGCGACGAAGGCCAGGTAGCGGGCGGTGGCGGCACGCGCCAAGCGCGCCGAAGCCGTGCTCGTTTCCTCCGTCAACGTCATCAGCAAGAGCGCGCGCGCGTTGTCGTCGAGGCAATAGCCTTGCTCGTAGCGTGGCACGTCGAAGGCGGCGTGTTGGATGAGACCGGTGTCGTCGGTCATGGTGCGAAGATGACTGAGGTTGAGCTCCGGCAGATCCGC
>JBEQSW010000245.1:0-5244 GCA_040348565.1 Myxococcales bacterium
GAACGCATTTTTGTTTTTGGAGGACCAAAACCAAAAATATTTCCCTCGAGGGAAAGCTGGAGGGCTGAGCCCGCGACGTTGCTGCACACTCGCTGGCGGCAGCGCGTACCCCAAAAATTCTCGCCTCTGTCTGGCCCTCCCGTCCTCCCGTCCTCCCTGTGAAAAAATCTCGATCGTACGAGGTGGCCCGGAGCCGCTACAGAAGCTTCTGCGATTCAGGCTGCGGATTGGCAGCCCAAGCCTGACCGCTACTGCTGAATGCGGCCGCGCACGAACTTGGCGTGGCCGTGCAGGTAGTCGTTGGTCCAGCCGCCGGGGTTGGTTTCTTATTCGCCTCCGTGCTTCGCTGGCACGCGTGGCGATCGTCTCGACCTGACACGCGATCAGCGCTCGGCCTCGCCGAGTTTGTCGCGGGCCTCCTC
The DNA here is from genome assembly GCA_040348565.1 of Myxococcales bacterium. Taxonomy (GTDB): domain Bacteria; phylum Myxococcota_A; class Polyangia; order Polyangiales; family Polyangiaceae; genus PMG-095. The sequence goes on from JBEQSW010000245.1 coordinate 423, forward strand.
TCGATCGCGGATCGCGATCTGCTGGTGCCAAGGTCGGGTGAGGGGGTTCCAGCTCGCGCGGTGCGCGAGCGCACGCGGTTCAGCCGCCTGACGCTACTGCTGGATGCGGCCGCGCACGAATTTGGCGTGGCCGTGCAGGTAGTCGTTGGTCCAGCCGCCGTCCACGGGCGCGCCGGGGACGAGGAGGCAGCTGGAGTCGGGCTCGCAGCCGTCGAGCTTCCAAGCCGACCAGCTGATCTTGTGCGCGTTCATCCAGTCGTCCCACAGCTGAGCTTCGTCGAGGCAGAGCAGGCCGTCTCGGCCGCCGTCGGCGTCGGTGGCGCCCCACTCGGTGACGAACAGCGCCGCGCCCAGGGCGAGCGCGATATCGCCCTTTTGGCGCAAGGCCGCGCGATGGGTGCAGGAGTAATAGTGCAACGTGTAGAGCAGGTTGGTGCCCTCCACCGGATCGGCTGCAGCTTGGTCGACCCCTTGTGAATAGTTGGGGGTGCCGAGCACAATCGGGGCTTCCGGATCTTGCTCGCGAATCGCCGCGACCACGGCCTCGTGATACTTCTTCAAGTCGGGCCAGTTGATGCCGGTGGGCTCGTTGTACGTCTCGTAAATGACGTTGGGAACGCCGGAATACTTCTCGGAGATCTCGGAGAAGAACGCCAGGGATTCGTCGAGGTGCAGGTAGGCCTCGTGGGAGTGAAAATCGACCAGCACGTACACGCCGGCCGCGATGGCGTTGTCCACGATGGCGTAGACCTGCGCCTTCGCAATCTCCGGGTCGTTGAGCAGCGTGCCGGTGGAGTTGACGTCCACGCCCATGGCCGCGCGAATCACGCTCAGCTTCCAGTTGTTGCGCATCCAGCGCAGCGCGGTCGGATCCTCGGCGTAGGCTTGGCTCTCCCAGTTGAGCCACATGCTGCTGACGCCCTTGAGCTGAACGGCTTCGCCGTTTTCGTTTTGAAGCTGCGCGCCTACGACCTGCAGGTGCCCATTCACCTCGACGGGGGTGGGAGCAAGGCCGTCGTCGGCGCCGACGTCGTCGTCGCTGCCCTCATTCGCGGCGTCACCGGCGGGAGGGGGCGGGGTTGTCGCGGTGGTGCGGCCCGAGTCGCAAGCTGAGGAGAAAAGCCCAAAAATAATTGCAGCCAGTGCGGTGCCGCGAGCGAGCATGCGCAACTCTTGGCCTTAAACCCACCAATGCTCAACCGGAACCAGCTCTAAATTCTCTCATTTTTGCTCAGGCGCGGGTCCGTTCTGGAGAAACCGCTCCGAAAACTGGAGGAAACCTTCAACCTGGATACTCGACAGCGCTTCGTAGGCTCACCGGGCGAAAGGTCTCGAAATGAACCCGATCGTTCGGCTCATCGGTATCTCGGTTCTGTCGCTCATAGCGACCACGTCGTGCAGCAAGACTGAGGCTCCCAAGCCTGCCGCGGAAGAAAAACCGGCGGCGGCGGCCTCGGCGGCAGCGGCAGCTCCATCCGCTGCAGCGGCGGCCCCTTCGGCCGAGCCCACGGCCGGCAGCGGCAGCGGGCTGAAAATCGCTTACAGCGATTGGCCAGGTTGGGTGGCATGGGAAGTTGCGATCCAAAAAGGCTGGTTCAAAGAGGCCGGGGTCGACGTCGAGTTCAAGTGGTTCGACTACGTGCCGTCGATGGAAGCGTTTTCGGCCGGCAAGGTCGACGCCGTTTGCATGACCAACGGTGACGCGCTCGTCACCGGGGCGACCGGCGGCAAAAGCGTCTCCATCATCGTCAACGACTACAGCGACGGCAACGACATGATCGTGGCCAAGCCTGGCATCAGCACGGTGGCTCAGCTCAAGGGCAAGACCATCGGCGTCGAGGTCGGGTTCGTCGATCACCTCTTGCTGCTGCATGCCCTCAAGGCTGCGAACCTGAAGGAGTCGGACGTCAAGCTCAAGAACGTCAAGACCGACGAGACGCCGCAAGCGCTGAAGTCGGGTGACGTGGACGCGGTCGGCTGTTGGCAGCCCAGCAGCGGCGCAGCGCTCAAAGAAGTGCCGGGCTCCAAGCCCATCTTCACCAGCAAAGACGTGCCTGGCTTGATCTACGACATGCTGGCCGTCAACCCGAAGAGCCTGGCCGAGCACAAGGCGGATTGGATCAAGATCGCCAAGGTTTGGGACCGCGTCGCGACCTTCGTCAACGACCCCAAAAACCTGGACGAAGCCGCCAAAATCATGAGCGCGCGCGTCGGGCTCACGCCTGACCAATACAAGGCGATCATGAAGGGCACGCACATCATGGGCCTGACCGAGGGCAAGAAGCACTGGGCCAAAGCCGACGGCCTCGCCAGCATCTACGGCTCGAACAAGATCGTCGACGAGTTCAACGTCAAGAACACTGTCTACAAGGCGCCGGAGAAGGTGGACGAGTACCTCGATCCGTCCTTCACGGAGGAAGCGCTCAAGTGACGCACGACGGGCCAGAACAAGAGCCCGTGGCAGAGACGTCGGCTGGGGCGCGTGCCCCGGCCGGCGTGAAGCCGAGCGGCCCCCGCCGGCGCCTGTTGGCCGTGCGCGCTCCCTTGCCGCCGCGCGCGAGCTTGGTGGCAGGCGTGTTGGCCTTCGTGCTGCCGTTCATGGCCTGGTGCATCGTCAGCTACGTGCCGTTCGTCTGGCACCCGCTCGTACACGTGCGGGACGCCGGGGACGTCAACGTGCCGGGTGAGTACAGCTACGTGGCGGTCGACCAGCTCGTGGAGCTGGAGGTGTTCGAGAAGCGGAACCTGGAGCTCGCCAAGGCGCATGCGAAGCCGCTCGCCGGTGAGCGTGCCAACCCGGTGTTCTTGCCGGCGCCGCACGAAGTCGCGCGTGCGTTTTACACTGCCTTCACCACGCCGCCGCTGCGCAAGGGCGACTTTTGGCTCCACGAAAGCCTGCTGCAAAGCTGCCAGGTCATCTTCTGGGGCTTCGTTTATTCGGCGTTGCTGGGCTTGCCGCTCGGGATTTTGTGCGGAACTTTCTCGTTGTTTTCGCGGCTTTCGGAGCCGTTCGTCGACTTCGTGCGCTACATGCCGGCGCCGGTGTTCGGCGCTCTGGCCGTCGCGGTTCTGGGGCTCGGCAACGAGCCGAAGATTACCATCATCTTCATCGGTACCTTCTTTCAGATGGTGCTGATCGTCGCCAACACCACGCGCTCGGTCGACGGCGCGCTGTTGCAAGCCGCGCAGACGCTCGGCGCCAACCGTTTTCAGTTGATGAAGAGCGTCGTGATTCCGGCGGCCCTACCGTCGCTGTACCGCGACATGCGCATCCTGTTGGGCTGGGCCTGGACGTATTTGGTCGTGGCCGAGCTGATCGGCGAAAAGTCGGGCATCAGCGCGTTCTTGTACCAAGAGCAGCGCTACCGGCACTTCGACAACGTGTACGCCGGCATCGTGATGATCGGCATCATCGGGCTCGTTACCGACCAGGCCTTGAATTTCGTCGGCCGCTTCTTGTTCCCGTGGGAGACCGGCAACAACTCGCTGTTCCGCCTGTTCGGCCAGCTCAAGCTGGCGCTTTCGTCGCGGGGCGCGGCCACGCCCGAAGCCGACCCGATCAACGACTCTCAAGTGCTCGAGCGCATGCCCATTGCTCCCATGACGGACGCGCCAGAAGAGGAAGCCCATGTCAGCTGAAGATCGGCTCGAGCTACCCAGCTACTTGCACCACAGCGAAGAGGTTTCGGCGCGCTTCGCCGAGATTCGCAAGCAGCCCGTGGTCATGCGTTTGTCGGCCGTTTCACGGCAATTCGAGAGTGCTCAGGGCCCCGTCTTGGCGCTGTCCAAGATCAGCTTCGACGTGCGCAAGCGTGAGTTCATCAGCGTGATCGGGCCGTCGGGCTGCGGCAAGTCGACGTTGATTCGCATCGTGGCGGGGCTGGAAACGTGCACGGGCGGCTCCATCACCATCGACGGCAAGGAAGTGGGCGAGCCGGCGGCCGATCGGGGCATGGTGTTCCAAGGCTACACGCTGTTTCCGTGGCTGAACGTGAAGCAAAACGTGATGTTCGGGCTGAAGATGAAGGGCATGCCCAAGCCCAAGGCCGAACGCATGGCCATGGACTGGCTGGATGTCGTCGGGCTGACCAGCTTCGCCAATCACTACCCGGCGCAGCTGTCCGGTGGCATGAAGCAGCGCGTGGCCATCGCGCGCGCCTTGGCCAACGAGCCCCGCATTTTGCTGATGGACGAGCCCTTCGGCGCGCTGGACGCGCAGACTCGCGGCAGCATGCAGGCTCACCTGCTCAAGATTTGGGAGACCGTCGACGTCACCATCTTGTTCATCACTCACGACCTCGACGAAGCCATCTACCTGTCGGATCGCATCGTGGTCTTGGGCGCGCACCCCGGTCGCATCCTGGAGATCATCGACGTGCCGGTGGTGCGGCCGCGCCACACCGACCAATTCTTGTCAGGGCACTTTCTTGCGACCAAAAAGCGCCTCGAGCAATTGATTCACCATCGCGAAACGTCCCCGAAACCTGATGCAGGGAAACTCGGAGTCGTTGCGGCCTAGCGCCGCGGCACTTCGCAAAGCCTGAGCCGGGACGACCCGGCTCGCGACGGGCCACAATGCCGGGACGACTCGGCGCTGAAAGTTCCTTCCAGGGTCCGGACGGCACCGGGCGCGAGTGTGCTCCACGTCGACCTCCCTGGGGAGAAGGCACGACCATGGTCACACGCTAGCAGGACGCCCGCCCGACAAGTTCGGCGTTTTGGCGAGGCTTTCACGAGCACCGGACACGGAGCGTACTTGAGTACGTGAGTACCGGAGCGCAGTGAAAACGAAGCCAAAACCCGAAATCGGCGGGCGTGCTCT
>JBEQSW010000265.1:0-12501 GCA_040348565.1 Myxococcales bacterium
CGCAGCACGCCGTAGCCGAGACCGATACCGAGCGTGACGGCCCGATTGAGGCGAAAACCGTGGGTCGCGTCGAGCACACCCCCGTACAGCCAGGGGCGGGACTTTTGCGGGCAGCTCGCTTCGTCCGGCGCGCTCGCGGCGCGACAGCCGGCGATACCGATTTCGTAGCCCAAGTGCAGGCGGGTTCGCCCCAGCCAGCGGTCGCCACCCAGCGACAAAGTCACCGCGTGACCCAGCCGCGGATGCACAACGTCGGGGGGCCGGTAACGGATCGCTCCGCTCAATCCCCAGTTGCCACTGCTGAACGTTACGTTGGAAAGGTCGAGCTCGATGGCGCGGTGCGTGCCACCCCGCTCTACGTCCAGCAGCACCCGTGGCGCGCCGCCGAGCTCGCGCAGCCCGGCGTAGCGCGGAAATATCAGGACGTAGTCTGAGCCGTGGCCGTGGATGGCAGCCGTCGTCCCGGTCGTGAAGCGCGGATCCAGCTCGTCACAGCCGCTTTGGTCGTTGGGGCAAGCGTCGTGAGGCGCCAGCGGCTGAACTAGCGCGGCTCGAACGAGCTTGTTGCCCTCCGCGGCTCGAACCCGAACCGCCGCGAGGACTCCGACATCGTTCTCCATCAGCCAGGTCAGCTGGGCGTCGGCGTCGGCGTTCGCGCTGCGAATTGGCGCGCTGGGGTACACTTGGTGTTGCGTCACCGCGCACCCCGGCAGACCGAGCCCGAACAGCAGCGTCCCCAGCACCGCCCACGGGCCTGCACCACGCTGTCCGCCAGTCGCCAACATCCTCAACGCCTCTCCTGTGCTGCCACCCAGGCTCGCCCTGCTTGGACCAGCTCCGCGCCTGGGCGGTTCATGTCGAGCGGGATCGGGGTACCGAAGCGCCGTTCCAAGCTGTGCCGCGCGAAGTAGCGAACGAGCGGGTACGGGTCGTTGAAGAGCGCGACGATGGCGTCGGTGGTGTCGGGCAGGTCGTGGCGAACGGCCGTGTCGGCCGCCAGCGCCTGCTCGTGGGGTTTGCCAGCCAAGAGCGTGAGGCGTATCGCGTTTTGCCGTAGGTCAGCGCCGTATAGCCGCTGCAGCCGGGTGCGGTCGTAGCGTTTGCCCCACCACTTTTCCATCGTGCTCACGATTTGATCGACGCTGCGATCCGTGTGGCAAAGCGCACATTCGAGCGGACGATCGCCGAGCACCCGCTCGGCATCTGTAGGTGAGCCGATGCGGTGGTAGCGGGTGAATTCATAGGCCAGACCCATGTTCTTCTTCGGCATGTGGCAGTTGAGGCAAACGCCACCTTCGCCCTCCGGAGCGTGATGTGAATGTTGCCTCAAGGCGGTCGGGGCGGCCAGCTGTTGGTGGCACTTCGTGCACACGCGGTTGCCAGTGGTCGTGCCGAGCTCTTCCAGCCCACGCTTCGAGTCTTCGCCGTGCGGATCGTGACAGCTGCTGCACTCGAGCGCGCTCGAGCACCCACCGAGCAACAGATCACGCGCTTCCCCGGAATTGGTGCTGCTGCCGCCCGGATTCCGCCGCCGCTCGCCGCCTTCCCAGGTGAACGGGTACTGCGAAAAGAGCACCGTATGGCACTTGGCGCAGCTGCGGTTGACGTCTTGGGCGTGCGTCGGCACGCCGCCCGTCGCCGTTTCGACGTGCATGAAAGAGCTTTGCACCGCGAAGCTCGCCTTCACCGCCAGGGGAGCTGTCGCATGAGCTTTGGCTCCGCCGTGACAACTTTCGCAACCGACCCCTAGCTCGACGAGCGCTTGCTCGTCGAAGTGTTCACGGGTGTTGGAGATCGAGACTTCGAGCGCGTGCTTCGGGTTTTCGGGCAGCCGCCCCTCCACGCCCAACCGACGCAGCTCCTCCGTCAACGCCGCCCGCAGCCCCGCCGGGTCGTCGAGGACGTAGCGAAAGGCCTTACTTTCTGGCAGCTCGTTGCTGGCCGAGCCTTGATATCCCGGCGAGTCGGCCCCGAACAGCTCGTCGTACAGGGCCACGAATTGAGGCGCCATGTTGTGGCAAAGAATGCAGGCCCGTTGCCACACCAGCCCCGCCTCCAGCTCGTGGCGCTCGGGCACCATCACCGAGTAGCCCTTGTAGCGCAGCGTGCCGTCGAACCGCAGAAACGAAACCGGTAGCACGCGCTGCTGATCGAGGGCTTTGCCGAACGGCTCGCTGGGCGCGACCTCTTCGCCCACGAAGTCTTCACGGTAGCGGCCGCCGATCACTTTGGTGACGCGAAACAACGACGGCTCACCGGCTTGCGACAGCCTGACGAAACGCCGTCCGTCGTGTTGTTCCAACGTCGCGGCGTCGTCGCCCAAGCGCAAGCTGCGGCCGTCGAACGGCGCCGATACTTCCGTGAGCGCCAGGTCGCGCGTCATGCGGTGCATCGGCGCGCGCTTCCAAGCTTCGTAGATTTGCGCGTGGCAGCCTGCGCAGGCCTCGGAACCGGCGTAGTCGGCGCGCAGCACGTTGCTGGGCCGCCCGACGGTGGCAGTCAGCGGAGCCGGCTGCGCCTGCGTGCCGGGTAGCGCGCTCTGGCATGCCCAGGCCGCGGCCACGCACACGCCCGTCACGAGCCAAGAGCCGAAACCGCGCCGCACCCCCCGAGCTTACACGCAGATCACAGCGGCGCCGAAGCCGCGACGGCGTTGGCGAGCGGGTCCACGAGCGGCTGGCAAATTTGCTCCAGCAGGTGCTCGGCGTCGGTTTTGACGCCGGAAAACCGGCCCGAGCCCCAAGTGTGCAGCCAAGGCAGCCCCAAGAAGAACAAGCCCGGCGTACCGGTGACCCCACGGTAGTGCTCGACCCTGCCGCGTTCGTCGAACACCGGCAGCTTCACCCAGCTGAAGTCGGTGTGAAAGCCGGTTGCCCAAATCACGGTCGAGATGCCGCTGTTGACGAGGTCGAGCTCGGCCGGCTCTTCACTCGGCTCCCAAACCGCGACGTACTCTGGCTCCGGAGGCGCGTCGATGCCGCGTTGGGCGATGAAGCTGTCGATGCTGCGGTTGATGCTGCGGTACACGTCGTCAGCGTGGTCGAGGTGTTGGCGCAGCTTCGGCGCGAAGCGGAGCTTGCCAGCCTCCAAGCCCACGGCGGGGCCGTACAGCTTCATGCCTTCCAGAGCGAAGCGACGCAGATCCAGATCGTGACCGCCGGCGCGACCGGTGACGTAGTGGTTGGCGCGTTCGCGCAGCTCTTCGGGATTCTTTTGCTGGTCGATGGGTAAATCGTAGTGACCCATGTCTTCGAGCCAGGCGGTGACGTCGCGACCGCGGTGGCGGCGGGCACAGCGCGGAGCACTGCCGACCGCCAGGTGCACTTTACGGCCCACCAGGTGTAAATCCTCGGCGATTTGGCAGCCGGATTGGCCCGTCCCGACCACCAGCACCTCGCCGGGCGGCAACGCCGCCGCGTTGCGGTACTCCGAAGAGTGCAGCTGCTTCAGGGACAGCTGCGCCGCGTAACCGGGAATGCGCGGGCGGTGGTAGCCGCCCGTCGCGACCACGACCTGCTCGGCGGTCATGCGCCCCGCCGACGTTTCGACGTCGAAGCCGCCTCGCGCCTCGGCGCGCGCAACGGATTTGACCCAAACTCCTTCGCGCACCGGTAGCTCGAAGCGCTTGGCGTAGCTTTCCACGTACGCCACGATATCGTCCTTGCCCATGAAGCCTTGCGGATCGTCCCCCGCGTACGGATGACCTGGCAAACGGCATTGCCAGTTGGGCGTCACGAGACAGAACGCATCCCAACGCTCGTCGCGCCAGGCGCTGGCAATGCGCTTACCCTCCAAGACGACATGCGAGATGCCGCGTTGCTCGAGCAGGTAGCTCATCGAAAGCCCAGCCTGACCGCCGCCCACGACAATCACCGAAAAGTGCTCCGGTTTCTTGGCGCGCGCGTCGCGGGGCGGGTGCTTGGTGAAGCTCAAAACCGCCACTTTTCCGGCTCGTTGCTCGGGCTCGAGGGCAGCCGCAGTCTCTTCCACCGCCCGTAGTTGGTCGAGCGCCGAGCTGCATTCGAACCCATAGCGAGCGAAGACCCGCTCGGAGGCGATGCTGAGCGCGGCCCGCACGCGCGACACGAAATCTTCCACGTCGTATTCGCTTCCTTCGGCGAGGTGCTCTTCGACGATGTACGAAGGCGAATAGCAATCTTCCACGTGGCCGCTCGGCCACTTCACTCTAAAATTCATCTCAGGCATGGGCAAGGTCCTCGTGCGTAGCAATCCAACGGCGTGACGTTTGAAACAGCGTTCGGGCGTACAGGCGCTCGTGCTCGAGCGCGACCCGCTCCCAGGCGAACCCGCGCGCGTGCTCCTCCCCGCGCCGCGCCAACCGCTCTCGCAGGTCGTCGTCGCGCAGCAAGCGCGCGACGCCTTCCGCGATGCTGGCCTTCGACGTCGGCTGCACGAAGCAGGCGACGTCCGACGTCAAATATTCGCTGAAAGGCTCGCCTTCGGACACGACCACGGCCGTGCGCGCGGCCATGGCTTCCAGCACGCAAAGCCCAAAGCCCTCCTGCAGCGACGGGCACAGCAGAATTTGGCTGATTCCATACAATCCGGTCAGCTCTTGCTCACTGACCGGCCCGAGCTCGACCACGCGCGCCTGCACTTCGGGCGGAAGCCGACTCAGACGATCGCGAAAACCGGCGCGATATTGATCGTGCTCCCAAATGCTATCGCCACCGGCGATCAACCAGCGCAGAAGTGGATTTTGGCGAAGGAGCGGCACCATCGCTTCCAAGGCGCAAAAGCTATTCTTGCGCGGCTCGACGCCACCGACGCTGAGCACTATGCGCTCGGCCGGCGTAACGCCGAAGCGCTCACGGGTCCTGGCCTCGAGCGCCGCATCTGGTGCAAAGCGCGCCACGTCTACTCCATTGCCGATGATCGGACACTCGCGCCCCAGCTCGCGGCGGACGTCGCGTTGGCTCACTTGGCTGACGCACACCACCGCGTCCGCCTCCAAAATCGAGCGGCGCTGGCATTCGCGTAGATAGGGGCTCACGAAATGCTCCAAGTGGTGCAGCGTGCGCACCAGCGGCTTCAGCCGCAGCTCGGCGCGCTTCGCCAACATCCCGCTCGACACCAGGCAATCTTCAGCGTGATAGACGTCGTGGCGCGGGCGCAGCTCGGCCAAGCCTGTCGCAACCTCGGATACGCGCTGGCGAATCAGCGCGTCGGGCTCCGTGGGCGCTTTGGCCGCGTTCAAGTAAACGACGCCGCAAGCCACGTCGCGGTACAGCAAGTCTGAAGCTTTGGAGAGCGCGTACAGCGTGACGTCGTGGCCACGCCGGGTGAGGGCCTCGGCCAAATACGTCGCGTGCACGACACTGCCGCGCGGCTTCGTCGAATACGTAAAAATGCCAATGGATAACATGGCGTTAGCCTCCAAAGCCGGTGAGCGGACGCTCCGCCAAGTCCAGGTACAGGGCTTCTTGCTCCGCGTGGCGCAAGAGCAAGCGGCGCGAGTCCGTGACGGTGCCGACAGCCGCGCTGGCGATGCCGACGGCGTCGAAGCGCGCGCACACCTGTGGCACCGCAGTGTCGGCGACGGACAACACGAAGCCAAAGCTCGGAAACGCCGTGAGCCAACGCAACGGCTCCACTTCGGGCGGTGCCGGCACCTTTTCCAAGTCGAGCACGGCGCCCGCGCCCGAGGTTTCGAGTAACATGGCGAGTGAGCCGCACGTGCCGGCCATGCTGATGTCCTTGCCAGCGCCGACCAGCTTCGCCTCGGCCAGCTCCGGCAACACCGCCAAGCTGGCGCGCAGCTGCTGGGCGGACGCGGTGGTGGCGGCGTTGAAAGCGCCGCCGCTGCCTCGGAAGCTGCCGCGCAGATCCACGGCCATCACCAGGGTTTGACCTGGCCGCGCGGCGTGGCTCGAAATCAGCCGCTTGGCGCGGCCCAGCACCGCCACCGCCAAAAGCGTCGGGCCTTGAACGCGCGCCGTGTGCCCGCCCACCACCGGCACCCCGAACAGCTCGCTCGCGGCTAGCATGCCTTCCAGCACGCGCTCGTTTTCTCCGCTGCCCATGAACAAGGCATCGACCACCGCCCACGGCCGCCCACCCATGGCGGCAATGTCGCTCAGGTTCACCATCACCGAGCAAAAGCCCGCAAACCAGGGATCCGCCGCGACCAGCTCGGGCCGCATGCCCTCGGCGGCGAACAAGGTGTAGCCGTCCCCGTCGGGCAAGGCGGCCGTGTCGTCGCCGTTCAAGATCGATTCGCGGGTCGGAAACCAGGCGCTCTTGGTGGCGCCGCCGAACACGCGCGATGGCAGCTGCACGTCGCGCTTCATCGCCAGCTCGGCGCGGCCGCGCAGCTCCTCGGTCAAGGCCGCCAGCGGCAAGTTGCCGAGCCTCACGCGACCCTCGCTTGCACCAGCCGGTCACCCTCTTGGCGCGGCGGGTACCAAGCCAGGTCGGCTTGCATCAGCTGGTGAGGCCGCCCCAGCACCGCGACCTCGCGCAGCACGCGAAAGTGGTGTCGCTCGAAGTAGCGCACGTTGGCTAGCTGCACCGTCGCCAAGAAGCGCTGGCAGCCGTAGGCATGCGCGGTCGAGCACGCGGTGGCGATCAAGGCGCTGCCAATCGCGCCAAAACGCCGAAATTCCCGGCGCACGCCCAATCTTCCGCCATACCAGGTGCCGGGCTCGCTGCGAAAAATTCGGACCACGCCCACGACCTGGTCCGCCATGCCGGCAATCTGGCTTTCGGCCACGATCGGTAGCGCGTGCACGTCGTGCTCGTCGAAGTCCGAGCCTTCGAACAAACCCTGCTCTTCGGCAAAGATAGCCCGGCGCAGCTCGCGGTAGCCCAACAGTTGCCACGGCTCGCTAGCCACGCGCGCGACGATTTCGGCGCCCAAGCTCGGCCGAACGGGGCGCCCCCACGGATTGACCGGGTCAAGCACGGGCTACCTCACGCGCCTTGAGCGTCGAGCAAGCGCCGCAGCGGCCGCAGCCCGCTTTGATGTCGCTGCTCTTGAGCTCGTGTTTGGCCAAGATGGCGGCCACGCCGTCCAGCACGTCGTGCAGGAAGCGCGGCTCCGGCGGCGGCTCGTCCTCGAGCGCCGTGCCGGAGATGGGCACGAACGGCACCACGAACGGATACACGCCCAAACCCACCAAGCGCTCGCACATCTCGAGCAGCTCTTCGCGCGTGTCGCCCAGGCCCGCCAAGATGTAAGTCGACACCTGACCGCGGCCGAACACTCGCGTCGCGTGCGCGAACGCCTCCAAGTACACGCTCACCGGCACTTCGGCTTTGCCGGGCATGATGCGGCGCCGCACCCGCTCGGTCACCGCCTCCAGGTGCAGCCCCAAGCTGTCGACGCCCGCCTCCTGCAGGCGCTCGAACCAGCCAAAATCAGCGGGCGGCTCGCACTGGGCCTGGATCGGCAAACCAGCGGCGGCCTTGATCGCGCGCGCCGCATCGGCCAGCACCTGGGCCCCGCGGTCCGGCGTGCGCGGCGTGCCGGTGGTCAAGACGACGTGCTTCACGCCGTCCAAGCGCGCCGCCGCCGCTGCCACTTCTGCCAACTGGGCTGGTGTCTTTTCGGCAATCGTCGACTTGGCCGCCAACGACTGGCCGATGGCGCAGAACTGGCAAGCGGTCTCGCGGTTGCCGTAGCGCGTGCAGGTCTGCAGCACCGTCGTCGCCAGCACGTCGGTGGCGTGCAAGGTGGCGATCTTCCAGTAGGGCACGCCTTCGTCCGTCGACAGCGCGTAGAAGCGCGGCTGGCGCGGAAATGAGATTTCGGCGATGGCCTCGCCGGCCCGAAACAGCGTCGCGCTGTTGCCCCCCGCGGCTACCTGCGCGACGTACGGCGAGAGAGCCGAAGCGTGATTGAGGATCGGTACCATCACGGTCTGGTGGGCGAGCGTGATGGCTTTATGATCCGAGGGCCCGGCGCCCCCCGAGCGACTCAGGCCCGGGCCCGTCGGGTCCACCCAACGCACGCCGAAGGCCTGCAGATCACTCAGCAGCTCAGGAAAGAGTCGAGGCCGGCGCGTCTTCGTCGCGAAGGCCGTTGCTAGCGGAAGCGAGCGATTCATGAGAGGTCCGATCGGGTAAACGCGCGGATTTTTCGCGCAAATGCGGCTGTGGGGAGCGATCGATCAGGACGGACAAGAGCTCCGGTCGACTGTAGTGACCGACGCTGTCCATCATGCGTTTGCGTTTGGCGACGAGCGACAGATCGAGGTCGGCGATAACCATGCCCTCGCCTTCGGTCAGAGGCGGCGCCAGCAAGGTACCTTCGGGCGAAACGATGGCGGTGAAACAACCACCGCGCAGCGCCTTGTCCAGCTTGGTGTCGCCGGCGATTTGCTTCACTTGCTCGTCGCTCAGGTAGCCCGTCGAGTTGACGACGAAGCAGCCCGACTCGAGCGCGTGATGGCGAATCGTGACCTCGATCTGCTCTCTAAAGATGTCTCCGACCAACGAGCCCGGAAACATGGCGCAGTGGATTTCTTCGTGGTCGGCCATCAGCGCGTAGCGCGCCAACGGGTTGTAGTGCTCCCAACAAGCCAAGGAGCCCACCCGACCAATCCGCGTATCGACCGCCACCAAGCCCGAGCCGTCGCCTTGGCCCCAGATCATGCGCTCGTGATAGGTGGGCGTGATCTTGCGCCGGGCTTGGGCCAAACGTCCGTCGGCGTCGAACAACAGCTGCGTATTGTAGAGCGTGCCGTGGTCACGCTCGTTGACGCCAATCGAGACGACGGCGCCGGCCTTCCGCGCCGCCTCAGAGATGGCTTCGGTGCTCGGCCCCGGTACCGTTACCCCTTGTTCCAACAGCAACAGGTGCTCGGCGCCGATCACGGCCGGCGCCTTGATGAAGGAAAAATAGGGGTAATAGGGCACCACCGTTTCGGGAAACACCACCAGCTCGGCGCCCTGCGCGGCCGCTTCGGCGATTTTGTCGCACACCTTGCTGGTCGTGCCTTCGCGGCTAAACAGCACCGGGCTCAGCTGCACGGCGGCAGCGCGGACTTTGCGCGCCACGCTAGACCGTCCAGGTGTCGAGGATGAAGGCGTTGTCTTTGCGATGCAGCAAGATCAAGTCGAGCACGTCGAGCGGGTTGATCGGCTTGATGCCTTCGATCAACGCCTTCTCGCCGTGGCCGTACAGCGCCTGCAGCGCGAAGCGACAGGCGTACACCTTGCCACCCTCGGCCATGAACTTCTTGATCTGCCCGTTGAAGTTGAGATGCCCCGGAAAGGCCTCGTCACCCAGCTTGGGGAAGCCGCGCTGCACGCCCAGCGTAACGCCGGGTCCGTACAACAAGACTGCCGTCTCGAAGCCTTTGCGCTGCAACCGAATCGCCTGCAGCAGGTTGACGAGGCCGATCGAGCCTTCGAACGCCACCGTGTGAAACGTAACCAGCGCCTTTTCGCCTGGGCTGGCTTTGACGTCTTCGAAGACTTTTTCTTCGTAGTCGACCAAGAAATCACCGGCTTTGTTCATGGGGGCTTCGACTTTGGGCATGTTTCGGTTCTCCAAGCTTTTGGTAGGGAGCGAGCGCGCTCGCTCGTGGCTGCGTGATGCGAACGATTGCGAGCGCCATGCCAAGGCCAGAAACAACGAGCAAAACCGAACAATCTCGCGCAACCAGCCGCTCGTTCACGAACGCGAAACACGCAACAAATCGTGAGTCACAAGTGTTGGTGAGCGGCCGCCGAGATCTTGCGTCCCCGGCCGGTGCGTGCGTTTCTCGAGCGTGACGCGCGCGTCAGCGGGGCCGTTCCAGGCCCAGCTGTTTCATGCGGTAGGCCAGCGTGCTGGGACTCAAGCCGAGCAACTTCGCCGCGCCATGAGAGCCGGCAATCTTGTAGTCGCAGCGCCTCAGCGCATTCAGCAAGTTGCGGCGCTCCAGCTCGCGAAAAGCGCTCTCGTTCATGACCTCGCCAGGCTCGATCTCGATGTCGGACCCGACGGCGGGTGGCGGCTGACTCGGCCGGCCGAGCGCCAGGCCCAGGCCGCCCTCCGCGCGGTTGCTGAGCACGACCGCGCGCTCGATGATGTTCTGGAGCTCGCGCACGTTGCCTGGAAAGTCGTAGGCCAACAGGGCCTGCTCGTCCTCCGACGAAAGCGCCCGCTCGGGCAAATGCAGCCGGTGGGCGGTGGTGCGTAAGAAGCGCCGCGCCATCGGCAAGATGTCCTCGCGCCGCTCGCGCAGCGGGGGCACGTCAATCGGCAGCACATTGAGCCGATAGAACAAATCCCGGCGGAATCGGCCTTTTTCGACCTCCACGTCGAGCGGGCGATTGGTAGCCGCAATCACGCGCACGTCCACTTCCCGCGTGCGGTCGTCCCCCACCGCCTCGAAGGTGCGCTCCTGCAGCACCCGCAACAGCTTGCCCTGAAGCTCGAGCGGGATCTCGCCGACTTCGTCCAAGAACAGCGAGCCGCCGTCGGCCAGCAAGAAGCGGCCTTGCCGGTCGCGCGCGGCACCGCTGAAGGCCCCACGCACGTGACCGAAGAATTCGCTCTCGAACAGCTCGCGCGGCACGCTGGCACAGTTCACCTTCACCAGCGGCCCGTCGCGGCGCCCGCTCAAGTCGTGCACCGCCGCCGCGATCAGCTCCTTGCCCACGCCGCTTTCGCCCAAAATCAGCACCGAAGAATCGGCGCGCGCCACCGCATGCACCTGCTCCAGCACCCGCTTCATCTCGGCGCTTTCGGCGATGATGTCGCCATGCTGCAGCGCGCTTCGCACCGCCTCGCGCAGGTAGTCGCGCTCGCGCTCCGCGCTCTCTTTCAGCTGGGCAATTTCTTCGAACGCCCGCGCATTGGCGATGGCGACTGCAGCGTGGTCGGCAAATACCCGGAGCCAATCCAAGTCCGACTTTTCGAGCCGGCGACGGCTAAAGAACGCCACCACGCCCAGGACCTGACCCTTGAAGCACAGCGGCTGCCCCGCAAAGCTTTGAATTCCCTCCGCTTCCGCCCATTCCGGCTGCACCAGCCAGTCGCGCGGGCCGCGCTGCAACAACAGCGGCCGGTTGTTGGCGGCGATGTACCCCACCTTGCCGTACGAAATCAGAATCTTCTGGTGCGCGCCATCGGTGCGGTTCCAGCGCTTCCCCGGGTCGACCCGCGACGCGCCGATGCTCGCCTTCAGCTCCAAATACGCCGGCTCATGCTCGCTCTCGCGCAGCAGCCACACGCGCGCCAGCGCCACGCCGTCCCACATGCCCAACCCCTGCACCATCTCGGTCAACACCGAATCCGGCGACCGCGCCTGCGCCACGGACAACGCCAGCGATTGAAGCGCGTCCAACTGCATCGCCTCTACCCTGAACGCGCCTCTTCACCGCCACGTATCCCCCACGTTTCCAAACCCCGAAAGCTTGCGACCCCGCCCCCATCCCCCGCCAAACCAAACCCCAACCCAAACACGCGAATGCTTACTGATAGGAGTATCGTGTCGGGCGAAATCGAGGCCGCGAAATCATTCGAGAAAATTGCTTACATCGGTAAGACTGATTCGCGTTTGGATCAGGGCCCGCGGGGCTATCCGTCGTCGATCTCGCCTTCGAGCAAGGCGGCGATCTTTTGGGCGGTGTTCCAGTTTCGCGCCGTGCCCGCCACGCCAATCTTCTTTTCGATCAGCGCGGCGGTCAGCTTCGATGTGCCGATGCCGTCGGGGTAGACCAAGTACAGCGCTTGTTTGCCCAGTTTCGCTTGCTCCCGGCCGGGAATGGCGTTGACGAGCGCCGCCAGCGCGCTCTTGTCGACCTTTGCCTTCAGCGGCATCAGGAGCAGGTGACTGGGATCAGCCTTCGCCTCCTTCGGAAACGGGTTGGCGTCGAGCGCCGCGCGCCACTCGACCGCGGAGCGCACGACCACCGGCGTCTTCAGCTCCAGCTTCTTCACGAGCGCCGCCTCGAGCGCCTTCTCGAGCGACGCGGAGCTTTGCGCTTTGGCTTGAAACACCAGGTTGCCGCTCTGCAACACCGTCCGGGCGTGCAGCAGGCCCACACTTTCAGCCACGGCCTTCAAATCGGCCATCGCAATCTTGTTGTGGGGACCGAGGTTGACGGCGCGGAGCAGAGCAACGAACGCGGGCATTGCCGCCCGAGCTTAGACGAAGGTACCCGCTCCCTGCCAATACCCGCGATTCCTGACGCTCACGGCCGCGCTCCGTCGCCGGTCGCCGCAGCTGTTCCTATTTGACGATCGGTCGGCAGTCCGAGGTGATTTCGACGCGAAGTGTTCGGTCGGTCGCGTTCAAGCTGGAAGGCTGCACCTTGAGGATTCGCGTCGTCGGGTCGTAGGTGAACTCGGACGGGCCCAGCGCGCGCTCCGCGCCGAATTGGTCGGTGACGTGCACGAACGTGACCTGCTCGTCAGGCTCGAGCGCCAGCGGAAACGACGTTTGCACCAACGTTTGCGCGAAGCTCAACACGCCGTCGAGAGCCGGCGCGTAGGGTTGGCACAGCGGGAACAAGCGCTTCCGGTCACCGACGACGCCAGCCAGC
>JBEQSW010000301.1:0-6187 GCA_040348565.1 Myxococcales bacterium
GCAGGTTGAAATCCTGCCGTGGAGACCAACCCGCTGATCTGGTGGAACAGGCAGACACGCGGCCCTCAAAACGCCGTGCCCTCGGGCGTGCCGGTTCGATGCCGGCGATCAGCACAGAACTAGGAGACCATTTCATGAAGACGCTTTTGCTTTCTGCCAGCTACTTTCCGATACGTGTCATCTCCTGGGAGCGCGCCATCAAGATGCGCTTCGAGGAGACGGCCGACGTCGTGGCCGAATACAACGAGGAAATTCGTTCGCCCTCCATAGCGTGGCGGGTACCGGCCGTGATCCGCGAGCGACGGCTGGCCAAAGTGAAGCAAGTCATCCGCTTCTCGCGTAGCAATGTTTACCTGCGCGACGGCTACCGTTGCCAATACGGCGGCGGAAAGTTCGACGCCCAGGGGCTAACGTACGACCACGTCGTCCCGCGTTGTCAGGGCGGAAAGACGGAGTGGACCAACATCGTCGCGGCGTGCCACGCCTGCAACTCCAAGAAGGGTGGGCTCGAGACCGACGTCGCCGGCATGTTTCCGTTGCGCGTTCCGGCGCGGCCGAAGTGGCTACCGGCTCCGCGTGCGCTGATCGACCGCCGCTCGGCGCCGGTCGAATGGCTGGCGTTCCTCCCGGCTTGACCGCGGGGGGAGGGGGGGACCGCGTGCGGTACTGCCTCGGAGGGGGGGCCTTCTAGACGTCGAAGTCACCGCCGTCGAATCCGCCGTCATCCACGTCGCCGCCGTTCTCGTCGTCGGCTTGCGCCGTCTCTTGCGAGTCGTCTTCGTCGGCGCTGGCGTCGTCGTGACCACCGAAGCCGGCCAGGGCGCTGAAGACGGATTGCGCGACCATGCTGCCCGCAAAGCCCATGGCAAAGCTCGACAACAAGCTCGCACCCAAGCCCATGCCACCGCTGCCGGCGAGCGTGCGCTCCACGGTTCCGGGGTTACGCAGCTCCGCTCGGGTAGCGACTCGAGCCAACGCTTGGGGGTCGTCTACGGCTGTCGCGGCGACGGCGGCGCGCTCGGCGGCAGGGGCCTCTTCGGCAAGCTGGCCGAGCACCTGGGCGCGCTGCTCTGGCGTCAGCTTGCTGAAGGCCTCGGCGTGCGCCTGTTCGAGGGTGTCGGGCGGTGCTGTGCGTAGCATGTAGCGATAGCGCTCGACGGCCTGAGCGTCGTTTTCCGGGAGCGCCGAGCGACCCATGCCGGCCACGACGTCGCGCGGCGACTGGCGGGGCGAAGTGTCCCCGATTCCGAACAGATTGCTGAAGAAGCCCATGACTTGTCCCTTTCGAGTGCTGGCGTGAACCCTAACGTCTACGTAAGGCCGCCATTCCTCACCGCTCATACGTCTTTCCGATGGCACCCATAGGCTCAGGCTCGAGAACGAAGAGCTGGAACGCCAGCGGGCGCGTAGACGTGACGTTGCCACTCCGCGCTTGACGATAGTTCTATATTTCGTTAACTATTGCGGCGGACGACAACTAGGAGAACCCATGAAACCACCGCCCAAAGGCTGGCCGCGCATGAGCGCTTCCGTGTTTTACGACGATCCCAAGGCCGCCATCGACTGGTTGTGCCGCGCTTTCGGCTTCGAGGTGCGGCTGAAGGTCGAGGGCGACGCCGGCGAGATCGTGCACAGCGAGCTCACGCTGGAGGAGGCGTTGATTACGGTCGGCGGCACGGGCGGCGCAGAGCCTTGGCAAAAGGCTTACCGCAGCCCCAAGAAAATCGGCGGCGCCATCACGGCTGCGCTGGCCTTCCACATCGACGACGTGGACGCACATGCCGCGCGCGCCAGGGCGGCCGGCGCCGAGATCGTGCGCGAGCCGCGCACCAACGACTACGGCGACGACTACTGGGCCGATCGCAGCTACGGCGCGCTCGATCTCGAGGGCCACTTGTGGTGGTTCATGCAGCGAGTGCGCGGCTGAATGGCGGCGCTGGATCAGACGCTGGGCGCTCTCGCCGATCCCACGCGCCGCGGCGTGATCGAGCTGCTCAGGCAAGAGCCACGCCGCGCCAGCGAGCTGGCCGAGCGTCTGCGCATGACTCGCCCCGCCATGAGCCGGCACCTGCGGATATTGCGCAAGTCGGGTCTGGTCAGCGAGAGCGAACCCGAGCACGACGCTCGCGTGCGCGTGTACCGGTTGGAGCGCGCCCCGTTCGCGGAGCTGCGCGGTTGGTTGAGCGAGGTCGAGGCGTTCTGGGGCGACCAGCTCTTGGCCTTCAAGCAGCACGCGGAAAAGCGCGCACGTCGTAAGAAATGAGCGAGCCGCTCCGGGGTGATCAAGCGAGCGCGAGCGTGCTGGTGCGGGTCGCTCCCGCCGAGGCCTTTCGCATCTTCACCGAAGAGATCGACGGCTGGTGGCGCGGCGGGCTGAAATACCGGATCGGCAAGCGTCGCAGCGTCGTGCACCTCGAGCCGAAGCTGGGAGGGCGCCTGTTCGAGTCTTTCGAAACCGCGGCCGGCCCGAAAGTGAAAGAGACGGGCCGGGTCACCTGCTTCGAGCCGCCGACGCGGCTGGTTCTGGAATGGCGCGCCGTCAACTTCGCGCCCGAAGAGAAGACCGAAGTGGAGGTGCTGTTCGAGCCGAGCCCGAGCGGCACCCTCGTCACGGTACGGCACCGGGGCTGGAGCCGCATCCGTCCGGACCACCCGGCGCGCCACGGCCAAGAAGCGTCGGTCTTTCTGCGCCACACGGGCTCCTGGTGGGGAGAGCTCTTGAGCTCGCTGCGCGAGCGCGCAGACCACGGCCCGCGCAGCGAAAGCTAGAACGGCGCGTCAGCACACCTCGTTGCAAACCTCATAGGTGACGCGAGACGTAGAAATCCAGGCTGGTCCGGCGAAGATATTGCTTGCGTGAACCGCGGGCGTCGAAGGTTTAGCTGCATTAAGGTGGGGGCCTCGCATGTCCCCGACGGCGGTGCTGGTCGTGCTGATCCTATCGTCCGCGGAATCCGATCCAGCGGCGCCGGCGTTGGAGGCGGCGGCGCGCGAGTTGTTGGGAGAAACGGCCACGATTCGCGTGATGGCAACGCCCACCGACCTGTCTGATGCCGCGACGCTGCAGCGTGCCGGGACCGCGGACGGCGTCGTGGAGCTGGCCTGGAACGACGATCAACAGAGCGCGCTCCTTCATTGCTACGTCGCGCGCGACGGCCGCTGGGTGGATCGCAAGATCAGCTTCGGCGCGGGAGACGAAGCGCCGCAGCGCGGACGGCTGCTCGGCTTCGCGATAGCGTCGATGTTTCCGCGACTTGCCGCGCCGGCCGCCACCGAACCGCCGCGCGACGAGCGGCCGATTTCGCCTGATTCGAAGGCGAGCGTGGCGGCCGAGCGGCGTGCTACGCCGCCGCGCTTCGAGCTCGAGCTAGGCGCCACCGCCACGACCGGCGTGCAGGGCCCGGGGGACGCGCTCGGAGCGGTGGTGGGCGTGCGGGTACCGCTGGGGCCCGCGCTTTCGCTCCATGCGTCGGTGGGAGCGCGCCGGGGCGAGATTCCATCGGCTCAAGCCACTACCCAGTCGGCGACGGGCGCCCTCGGGCTGGCTTGGCTGGCGTCACCCGCCGACGGCTCCGTTCAGCTGGGGTTGCGCGCCGACCTCATCGCCTCGTGGATGGTGGTAACGCGACCACTGGCCTCGAGCGCCGAGCCCGAGAGCCGCGCGCGTTGGATGTCCGGAGGTGCGGCGCTCGTAGAAGGCGGGTACCGCTTCATCGGCAGGCTGGGCGCCTATGGCGGAGCCGGAGCCGAGATCTTGCTGACCCCGACCGACGTTTACGCGGAGGGTCGCCTCACGGCAAAGCTCCCAACATTTCGCGTGGTTGGCGAGCTGGGGCTGCGGGCTCGCTTTTGAGCAGCAGGCCCGCCTGCTCTTGACCGAGTCCAGTCACCTAGTGGCGTTCCCCTTTCAGGAAACTCTTGAACGCTTCCGCGCGCCGACCCCTGCATGTCGTACCGCCGCCTCGTCCGGTGAGCGACCGGCCTTTGCCCGAGCTCGACGATCATTCGCTGTTGGCCGGTTTGCAAGAACGGGACCCGAGCGCGTGCGCGGCGTTCTACCAGCGCGTTCGGCCGATGATCGATCGCGTTTTGTGCCGCCTCTTGGGCCCGGCCGACGTTGACTATGAGGACGTGGCGCAGGTCGCGCTCTTCGAAATCGTGGAAAACACCCACCGCTTTCGGGGCGAGTGCCCATTGGACGCTTGGCTCGGTATCGTCACGGCGCGTTCGGCTTTCCGGCAACTCCGTCGTCGCCGCCTGGAGCGGCGTTTCTTCGGCAAGAACCCCTTCGGCGAAGCCTCGTTGCGGCTGACGGTAGCACCGGCACCGTTCGCGTCCCGAGAAGCGCTGGAGATTATCCGCGATCATTTGTTACGCATGAACGAAGCGCGCGCGCTGACATTCTTGCTTCACGACGTGCATGGTCACAGCTTGCAAGAAATTGCACAGATTATGCGCGTCAGCGTGGCGGCGGCGCAGAGCCGTCTGGTGCGCGGGCGCCGTGATCTGCACGAGCGCCTCGAGGACGATCCAGGTCTAGCCGATTTTAGGCAGGATTTTTCGGAGGAATCGCGATGAGCTCACCGCACTACGCAACGGCAGCGGCTCGCTTGCTGGGCCGCGTGAGCCCGCCGCCACCGCCGAGCGCCGCCGCCGATGAACGCGCGTTGCTGACCATACAGCGTGCGCTCTCGGCGCGCCGTAGTCGCCAGCGGCGGCTGGGCGCTGGGGTGGCGGGCTTGGCCGTCGCCGCGGCCGTGGCCTTGAGCTTCGGGCTGCGCAGCCTGCGTTCGTTGCCTACCGGTCAGGACCCCGCTGAGCCACGAATTTCGGTGAGCGTGCTGTACGGCTCGGGCGCCTCGGTGATCGACGGCGCTCAGCACCGCGCTCGCCTACAACTGGGCGCGGCTCTCACGCCCGGCAGTCGCATCGAGACCAAGCCCGAGGGCGAGGCGGCCTTGCGTTTATCGACCGGTACCGAGGTCGGGCTCGATGGTAGATCGTTGCTCACGCTGCAAGAGCGCGAGCCGGTACAGCGCTTCCGGCTCGAGGCCGGCGGTTTGAGCGCGAAGGTGGCAAAGTTGGCCGCCGACGCTCGCTTCATCATCGAAACGCCCGACGCCGAGGTCGAGGTGCGGGGAACCCGGTTTCATCTCGCCGTGCTCAGCCAAGCGGAGGCTTGCGCAAAAGCGCGCACCCGCCTGCTGGTCCAAGAGGGCACCGTCGAAGTGCGCTCGGGTGGGCAAGCCGTCCTGGTGCACGCCGGCCGACATTGGCCCGAGGCTTGCGGTGCGGCCGAGGCCAGCGCGGCATCCGTAGAATCGCCAGCCGCGGGCGCCGTAGAGGCAGAGGGGCGTCGCCCTCCGCTCGATGCGCGCCCGGCGGCCCAAGCGCCAGCCTCCGCGCCGACATCGTCGGCTGCGGTCGCAGCCGCGACGGAGCGGATCCGCTCAGACCTGGTTGCGCAAACGGAGCTGTTCGCGGAGGCATCGCGAGCGGCCAGTCGAGGCGAGGTTGCGGCGGCGCTCGGTAAGTATCAAGCGCTGATTCGAGCCTATCCGAGCAGCGCTCTGGCCGAAAATGCGGTGGTGGAGCGGATGCGTTTGCAAAAAGGTGGCGCCGCCAAGCGCGAGGCCGAGCGCTACCTGCAGCTCTATCCGCGGGGCTTCGGCGAATCGGAAGCCGAGCGCATCCTGGCGAGCCCGTGAAACGACTGGCCTGTTTGTGGGTCCTGTCGGCCCTGAGTTGCTATCAGCGCCTCGAGTTCGATGTTCCGAACGGCGGGGCCGGTAGCCCTGCGGTCGGTGCGGCCAGCGTGGCCGGCACCTCTGCGGCCGGCGCGGCCGAGAGCTCTGCCGGCGTTGCGTCTGTGGCCGGTGCCTCGGGCTCCGGCGGGACGGGCGGCTCTGGGGCTGGCGGGCAAGCGGGTGCTCCTGCGAGCGGCGGGGGCGCGCCGTGTGCTCGAGACGCCGACTGTGCGCTGGGCTCGCTTCACTGCGACCAGCAAAGCGGACTTTGCTTCGAGTGTGTCGCGGACGCCGACTGCGGCGCGCTCGGCCTTTCGAGATGTGACGCGGCGCTTCATCGCTGCGTCGAATGCGGCGTCGATCAAGACTGCCAAACGGGCTTCGTCTGCGAGCTCACGATTCGGCGCTGTGCCCAAGCCTGCGCGGCAGACAACGCTTGC
>JBEQSW010000032.1:0-11702 GCA_040348565.1 Myxococcales bacterium
CCGGCCAAGCGCTACACGTTTTCGGACGTGCTGGGGTGACCGGCGAAGCGGGCTGGCTCGGGCGGCTTTCGCTCGAGCTCACCAAGACCGAGCACGGCACCCAGCTGTCGCGCTCGTCTCACGAAGGCCCGCTGCGCATCCAACGCGTATTGACGCCCGAAGGGCTCGCCTGCCCGCACATCTACTTGCTGCATCCGCCGGGCGGGGTCGTCGGGGGCGACCGGTTGCGGACCAGCGTCGAGCTGGGGCCTGGCGCCCAAGTGCTGCTCACGACGCCCGCGGCTCAAAAGCTGTACCGCTCGCAAGGGGCCCGCGCCGAAATCTCCAACGAATTGCGGGTGGGGTCGGGTGCGCGGCTGGAGTGGTTGCCCAGCGAAACCTTGGCATTTTCTGCCGCTCAGGCCCTGGTAAGCACGCGCGTGCAGCTGGCTCCGGAGGCAGCGTTCATCGGCTGGGACATCGCCTGCTACGGGATGCCGGCGCGCGGTGAGTCGTTCGACGCCGGTCGCGTGGTCTCGCGCTTCGAGCTCTTTCGCGGCGAGACGCCGCTAGCCATCGAGTCGTTCGACCTGGGAGAAAGCGACGCGCGTCCACCTGCTGAGCTCCTGAACGGCGCGTTCGCGCTGCGCGGCCAGCCCGTGGTCGCCACCCTGTACGCCGTCCCCGCGCACGGGCCCATCGATGCCGCGTTGGTCGACCTCGTTCGCGCCGCCATCGGCGAGCCGGCTCGCGGCTTGTGCAGTGTCAGCTCCTTACAAGACCTGCTTGTCGTTCGCGCCCTCGGCCCCAACGTCGAAGGGGTCCGTGACAGCTTGATTCGCGCCTGGCACGTTCTGCGGCCTGTGATTGTCGCCCGCGAAGCAGTGACGCCACGCATTTGGGCGACTTAGCGGTCGCACAGGGTCACGCTGTGGCGAATTGGTTTCAGGCGCTGCCCAGACGCGTTCGCCTGCGGGGAGCTTGTGCAGACCCCACGTGGTAAGCGAAAGCGACCATGAACGACAAATTGAAACAGACGAAACCGAGCAGCACGCCAGCGCCGGCTCACGGCTTCGACGGCGCCGGTCATATGGATCCTGCCCACGCTGCGCGGTTGCTAGCGCTGGGCCGCGAAGGCAAAGAGGCCGAAGCGGACGCCGACGCTTTCGTCCACGCAATCGGGCCGAAAGACGCTCTGGCGGAGGAGCTTGCGGAGGCCGCCGTCGCCAACATGACGAGCGGCGAAGATCAGCTCGGCAGCGATCTGGAGGCCGAGGTGGATGAAGACAAGGGCGGCCCCTTCGTGGAGACGTCTGGCAATACCGAATTTGCCGAGGGCACGGACGAGTCGAACATCGCCGAAGCGACGCGCGAGCCCTTCCCGAAGACCTAGCGGGTTTCGTCGCCAGCCTGATTGGTCGGCGACGCTACTTGTCGTCGGCGCGCTCCAGGCCCAGCCCGTGACCCCGGCCCCACACGTGAACGTGGAGGCGTCGTACCAAATGTGGCTGGCGCGAGCCGCCCAGCTGGGCGGCCAAACCAGGCCTACCCCCGGACCCTCATTGCAAGTCGGGCTGGTGATCGGGCGGTTGCGGCAGCGTTTCGTTTTGCTCGCTTTGCGGGCGAGCAGAGCGGTTTGCGTGTGACGGCAGGTTTTCCGTTTGCTCGAAGCGCGCGGTGCGAATATCCGGGAGGGAGCCATGGAGCTTTTACCGCGCGAGAAGGACAAGCTGCTTCTGTTCACGGCTGCGCTATTGGCGGAGCGCCGTAAGGCACGAGGCTTGAAGCTGAATTATCCCGAAGCGGTCGCGTACATCAGCGCGGCGATTTTGGAAGGCGCGCGCGACGGCAAAACCGTTGCGGAGCTGATGGCGCACGGCACGCAGCTGTTGACGGAGGCCGACGTGATGGAAGGCGTCGCCGAGCTGATCGCCGAAGTGCAGGTGGAAGCCACGTTTCCGGATGGCACGAAGCTGGTCACGGTGCACCAGCCCATTCCGTCTTCGGGGCGGCGCATCCCCGGTGAGGTGTTGGTCGACGACGGCCCGCCCATCGAGCTGAACGTCGGGCGCGAGACGGTGACGCTCGAGGTTTCGAACACCGGCGACCGGCCGATCCAGGTCGGCTCGCACTACCACTTCTTCGAAACCAACCAAGCTTTGGCCTTCGACCGCAGCGCGGCGCGTGGCTTTCGGCTGAACATTCCGGCAGGCACCGCGGTCAGGTTCGAGCCCGGGCAGACGCGCACGGTCGAGCTGTGCGCGCTGGCAGGAGCGCGAAAAGTTTACGGTTTCCGCGGTCAAATCATGGGTGAGCTCGATGTTCGTAGCTCCTTTTTGCCGCCTCCGGAGGACGGATCTTGAAGACGATTGATCGCCGCGCTTACGCGGAAATGTACGGGCCGACGCGCGGCGATCGCGTGCGGCTGGGCGACACGGAGCTTTTGATCGAGGTCGAGCGCGACCACACCATCTACGGCGAAGAGGTGAAGTTCGGCGGCGGCAAAGTGATCCGCGACGGCATGGGGCAGGGCCAAGCCGCGTCGCACGGCGCCGTCGATACGGTCATCACCAACGCGCTCATTCTCGACTATTGGGGCATCGTGAAGGCCGATATCGGCATCGTGGCCGGGCGCATCTCGGCCATCGGCAAAGCCGGTAACCCCGACGTGCAGCCCAACGTCAACATCGTGATTGGTCCGGGCACGGAGGTGATCGCCGGTGAGGGGCAAATCATCACCGCGGGCGGCATCGACACCCACATCCATTTCATCTGTCCGCAGCAGTGCGAAGAAGCGCTGATGTCCGGGGTGACGACGATGGTGGGCGGCGGCACCGGACCGGCCGCTGGAACCAGCGCCACCACCTGCACGCCGGGGCCGTGGAACATCGCCCGCATGTTGCAGGCTCTCGAGTCGTTTCCGCTGAACTTTGGCCTGTTGGGCAAGGGCAACGCCAGCTTGTCCGAGTCGTTGGTGGAGCAGGTGGCGGCGGGCTGCGTGGGCCTGAAGCTGCACGAAGACTGGGGCACGACGCCGCAGGCCATCGACACCTGCCTGCGCGTGGCCGAAGACTACGACGTCCAGGTCGCCATCCACACCGACACGCTGAACGAGTCCGGCTTCGTCGAAGACACCTTGGCCGCTTTCAAGGGTCGGACCATTCATACGTTTCACACCGAGGGCGCGGGCGGTGGCCACGCCCCCGACATCATCAAGGCATGCGGCGCGCCCAACGTGCTGCCGTCGTCCACGAACCCGACGCGCCCATACACCGTCAACACGGTGGACGAGCACCTGGACATGCTGATGGTGTGCCACCACCTGGACCCGAGCATCGCCGAAGACGTGGCGTTCGCCGAATCGCGCATTCGCCGCGAGACGATCGCGGCCGAAGACATTTTGCACGACAAGGGCGCCTTCAGCATGATGTCGAGCGACTCTCAGGCCATGGGTCGCATTGGCGAGGTCATCGCCCGCACCTGGCAGACCGCGCACAAGATGAAGACGCAGCGCGGCGCTTTGCCCGAAGATTCGTCGCGCAACGACAACTTTCGCGCCAAGCGCTACATCGCCAAATACACCATCAATCCTGCCATCACCCACGGCATGAGCCGCGAAATCGGCTCGGTAGAGGTGGGCAAATTGGCGGATTTGGTGCTGTGGAAGCCGGCTTTCTTCGGCGCCAAGCCGTCGATGATCATCAAGGGCGGCTTCATCGTGGCGGCGCCGATGGGCGACGCTAACGCTTCGATTCCGACGCCACAACCCGTGCACTTTCGGCCGATGTTCGGCGCGTTCGGGGCGGCCCGCTCCGCCACCTGCGTGCACTTCGTGTCCGGCGCGGCGGCAGAGCGCGGCGTCGGGCGGGAGCTGGGGTTGACGCGCCGGCTGGTGCCGGTCAGAAATACGCGCGGCATTCGCAAGCGCGACATGATTCACAACGATTGCTTGCCGCACATGGAGGTCGATTCGCAGACTTACGAGGTGCGAGCCGACGGCGAGCTTTTGGTGTGCGAACCGGCGCGCGAGCTGCCGCTTGCCCAACGCTATTTCTTGTTCTGATGGAGGCGCCCTTGCCAATGCTGGAGCTCGTGCTCGACCCCGCCGACACGCGGCGGCCGACCGATTCATTGACGCTGGCTTTCGAGCTACGGCGCCGAGCTCGGTTGCGCGCGCGGTTGGACAGCGGCGCGGAGGTCGGACTGCTGTTGGAGCGCGGCTTGTCGTTGAAGCACGGCCAGCGCCTGGCCACGCGCGATGGCAGCTTGGTCGTAGAAATCCGGGCGCGCGCCGAGCTGCTTTCGACCGTCTCCACGACCGATCCGCACCTCCTGACGCGGGTTGCTTACCATCTGGGCAACCGCCACGTGCCGCTGCAGATCGAGCCCGGGCGGGTGTCGTATCAGCACGACCACGTGTTGGATGGATTGGTGCACGAGCTAGGGCTGCACGCGCTGGTCGTCGAGCGGCCCTTCGAGCCGGAAGCCGGCGGCTACTCCTCCGGCGGGCACCGGCACGACCACGATCACCACGATCATGGGACCGAACACGCCCACGACCATCATGACCACGGTCACGATCACAGCCACGGTCACGATCACGATCACAGCCACGACCACGGCCCCGGCCACCATCACCACGAGAAGTAGCGATGCCTGACGCGAGCAGCGAGCCGCAGCCGACGGGCGTTTCAGGAGCCGCGCTCCTGCGCCTGTTCCAGCTGTCGAGCGCCGCCTTGCCGATTGGCGCGTTTGCCTACTCGCAGGGGCTGGAGCAAGCGGTCGCGCTGGGAGACGTCGCCAATCGAGATTCGGCGCTGGCCTGGATCTCCGGCATGCTCGAGCGCTCGTTGCTGCGGCTGGACGTGCCGGTGTTCGCGCGCCTCTACCGCGCTTTTTCGCAGCAAGACAGCGCGAGCGCGCGGCGCTGGAACGACTATTTGTTCGCCACCCGCGGCAGCGCCGAGTTGCGCGCTGAAGAGCGCCAGGTCGGCTCGGCGTTGGCGCGCTTGCTATTCCGTGAAGGCGTCGCGGCCGCGGAGCCGTGGGTCACCGACCCGCGCGTCACCTTGGCCGCCAGCTTTGCCCTGGCTAGCGTGGCCTGGAAGGCGCCGCTCGCGGAGGGCGCGCTGTCTTACGTCTTTGCTTGGGCGGAGGCGCAGGTCGGCGCGGCCACGCGCTTGGTTCCGCTGGGGCAGACGGACGCCCAGCGCGCTCTGGGTCAATTGATCGAGCGCGCGGCCGCCAGGATCGGCGCCGCTTTGACGCTGGCCGACGACGAGCTCAGCTCCACCACGCCCGGGCAGCTGCTGCTCTCGGCGCTGCACGAAACCCAATATTCTCGACTATTTCGTTCCTAGGAGAGCTTTCGCATGAATCGCAAAGGTCCGCTTCGCGTCGGCATCGCAGGTCCGGTCGGCTCCGGCAAAACGGCGTTGGTCGACGCCCTGTGCAAGGAGCTGCGCACGCGCTGCGACATGGCCGTCGTGACCAACGACATTTACACCAAAGAAGACGCGCAGTTTTTGATGCGCAGCGGCGCCTTGCCCATCGAGCGCATCGTCGGCGTCGAAACGGGCGGCTGCCCGCACACCGCCATCCGCGAAGATGCCTCCATCAACCTGGAAGCCATCGACCGCCTGAACGAGCGCTACCCCAACCTGGATTTGATCATCGTCGAAAGCGGCGGTGACAACCTGGCCGCCACCTTCAGCCCCGAGCTCGTCGACCTCACGCTCTACGTGATCGACGTAGCCGGGGGCGACAAAATCCCGCGCAAAGGCGGCCCCGGCATCACCAAGAGCGATCTCCTCGTCATCAACAAAACCGATCTTGCGCCGCACGTGGGCGCCTCGCTCGAGGTCATGGATCGCGACGCCAAGAAGATGCGCGGCGACCGACCCTTCGTCTTCACCAGCATCCGCCAAAACGAGGGCCTACAGGCCGTCGTCGACTTCGTCACCCGCCAAGGCATGCTGACGGTCTCGTAGGCGCGAGCCCGCGTCCGAGCCCGAAGCAACAGGAAGGCGGGAAGGCGGGAAGGATTCGATGGTTCGAGCAGGCGTCCGGCTACGCCTCGCTCTGCTGCCACTCGCGGCTCTCGTTCTCGAGTCTCGCGTTTTCTAAACAAGGCGAGCTCGCGCAGAGCGCGAGCCAGATCGACCTCAACCACACTTTGGCGAGAGCAGATCACGATCGGCAATAGAGGACCGTAGTGAACGAAACTCGGCGAGGCCGAGCGCCGATCGCGCTTCAGGTCAAGATGGTCGCGAGACGCACCAAGCGAAGTGCGGAGGAGACCAAGAACCCGCGAACGAAACTCGGCGAGGCCGAGCGCACGCTTCGCTTCGGCTAAATGGATCGCGAGGCGTTCCCTTCAAGGCACGGAGGAGAAAAAGGACCCGCCTGATTTAGCTCTTCGAGCTAAATCAGGCGATCCCCTACGACACCCAAAACCCGGAAACGGAGGCGCCGCAGGGGATCATAGTTTGGCCAAAAAAAGCTGCGAGCCGCGCGGCGAAGATCCCGAAGCCGCGCGGCTCGCAGCCCAAGCGTTACTGCTGGATTTGGAAGCCGAGCTGGATGAACTGTTGCTTCGTCGTAGCTCCACCGTCCACCGTGGTCTTGCCGTAGCTGTAGCTGAGCTGCAGCTTGGCGAAGTAGTCCTTGAACAGGTAGGCCACGCTGGGCTCGAAGAACGTGTGTGTCGCCACCGAGGGCGAATCACCCGTTTTGGCCATTTGGAAGCGGAATAGGGCGTTCAGCTTGCCCTTGGCAGGCAAAATCTCGCCGGTGGTGAACGTCGGCATGACGTAGAAGAAGTCGTTGAAGCCGCGCGTGTCGCCGCTCTCATGGTAGTAGGCGGCCTCGATGCCGGGCGTTCCCGCGTCGAGCTTCTTCTCCGCGAGGAAGTCGGCGTTGAACTCCACCAGGTTGTCTTTGAAGTCCGGCCCCTGCACGCCGGTGGTGGGGTCCTTGGGTCCCGGCAATGCGTAGTTTTTCTGGTATTGGAAGGCAGCGCCGAGAGCGACGATGTCCTGGCCGCCGTAGTAGGTGCTGCTGCCGTAGAACCCGGGCTCGCTACCGACGAAGGCGTAGGCCAGGCGCGCTGAAAATAGCGGGTTTTGGCCGGCAAAACCGCCCTTGAGGACGCCGAAGTTACTGTCGAGGTCGAGCAACGCCAGGTAGTACTTGAACTTGCCCTTGTTGATATCACCCCAGACGGTGACGCCATCTTCACGACCGACTTCCTCGGTACCGCGTGGCCCGAAGTAGCCGTCCATGACGCCGGAGTAGTTCCACGCCGGCATGAACCAAGGACCGCTGAAGTTCGAACGATCGGACGGGGTCAACATGCGACCCATCCAGACGTGGAACTCGTCCATGAAGTCCAACTGCCCGACGAGATCGAGGGCTTGGGCTTGGAAAGCGATGGGACCGCCGCTGGCTTGTGCTCGCGTGCGCCCGTCGACGGTGAGGTTGGCGGTCCAACCGACGATGTCGGTGACCTTGCCGCTGGTGCGCAGCTCGACGTTGAGCTCGTCGAGGAACTGGTCGTTCAACTTGGAGTTGCCGGAGCTGGTGCTCTTGTTCGGGTTCTGAATGCGCAAGCCGCTGCGGAAACCAGCGCCGACCGTGACCTTGAAGGGGTTTTCGGCGGGCGGGGCTACTGCGGGCGGGGTCTCCGGCATCGGCGCCGGGGTGGGCAGGGGCGGCGGTTCTGCGGCCATGGGTGGCGGGGGCGCCGCAGGCGGTGGAGGCGGCGCGGGCGGCGGAGCCTCCGCGGCAGGTGGCGCTGCGGGCGCTGGCGCCGCAGGGGCGTCCTGCGCTTGTGCCAGCTCCGAAGCAAACAGGCCCGATAGGACGACCGCGCCGCCCAGGATGTGGCTATGGATTTTCGTCATGTTCACCGCTCGTGCATTGTTTGGAGCGCGCGTCGCCGAGGGGGTTGCGTGTTTCGGCAAGTGGTCCGCGCGCAAGTTCAATGGGGTGCGCGGACCTTCCCCCGCCGCGAGTTAACTCAAAGTGTTGCTAACGTTTCGGATTGCGACATCGGAAACGCCCCAGCCTTCAGGCGTCAGATCAGCGACATCTCACGGGAAATGTTCGTGACAATTAGCGAGTGAGGCAGCTTGCGACGCTTGTTTTGTTTCGACGCGCTTCGGAAAGCTCTCCGAAACCTGCGTCTCTCTATACCGGGGCGGCAATGACGATCACTCGCACGTCACGTCGCTCCCTCCTTCTCGTCTCGGGCTCGCTGGCGCTGTCGGCGTTGGCCTGTAACAAGCCCTCGGCTCCCGCGCCCTCCGCGTCGGCCTCGGCCGCCGCCCCCGAGGCTGCGAAGCCAGCCTCCGCGTTGACGGTGGGCTTCATCTACGTGGGTCCCAAGGACGACTACGGCTACAACCAAGCCCACGCCGAAGGCGCCAAGAGCCTGGCCGCCATGGGCGTGAAGATCCGCGAAGAAGAGAAGGTCCCGGAGACCGTCGACGTTCAAAAGACGATGGAGAGCATGATCAACTTGGACGGCGCCAAGTTGCTCTTCCCGACGTCGTTCGGCTACTTCGACCCGCACATCCTGAAGATGGCCGAGAAGTACCCGGACGTGGTGTTCCTGCACTGCGGCGGCATGTACGTGGAAGGCAAGACGCCCAAGAACGTCGGCAGCTACTTCGGCTACATCGACGAAGGCCAGTACGTGTCCGGCATCGTGGCCGGCCTCACCAGCAAGACCAACAAGCTCGGCTTCGTGGCGGCCAAGCCGATTCCGCAGGTACTGCGCAACATCAACGCGTTCACGCTCGGCGCGCTGTCGGTCAACCCGAAGATCACCACCAGCGTGATCTTTACCGGTGATTGGTCGCTGCCGGTCAAAGAAGCCGAGGCCACCAACAGCCTGGTCGATCAAGGCGCGGACGTCGTGACCTGTCACGTCGACTCGCCGAAGGTTGTCATCGAAACCGCTGAAAAACGCGGCATTTTCAGCACGGGCTATCACGCCAACCAGTCGGCGCTCGCCCCCAAGGGCTACCTCACGGGAGCCGAGTGGAATTGGGCGGCCGTTTACAAAGACTACGTCGAAAAGATCAAGAGCGGCCAGCCGTGGCAGCACCTCGTGCGCGGCGGCTTCAAGGAAGGCTTCATCAAGATGTCGCCGTACGGCGCAGCTGTTTCCGCTGACGCCAAGGCCAAGGCCGACGCCGCCAAAGAGGCGCTTACCGCTGGCAAGCTCGTCATCTTCAAGGGACCGCTCAAAGACAACGCGGGCAAAGAGATCATCGCGGCCGGCACCGAGCGCGGCCAGACCGATATCGAGCTCGAAAAGATGAACTACCTGGTCGGCGGCGTGAAGGGTTCCATCAACTGACGGAGCGAGCATGACCGCCAGCGCAGTGCCAGGAGCCGTGCGCGATCCCGAGGCAGGCCCCGCTCAAGCGCGGGCCTTGCTGGGGCGGCTGGCGGCGTTTCTGGACGGCTTGGTCGTCCCGAGCGCCTCCATCCTGGTCTCGGTGGTGCTGTTCGGCAGCTTCGTCGGCTTGGCCGGCGCCAACCCCGTCGAGGTTTACGAGCAGATGTTCCGCGGGGCGTTTGGGACCTGGTTTTCGTTCCAAAATAGCCTGCAACGCGCGGCTCCGCTGATGCTGACAGGCTTGTGCACGGCGCTGCCGGCGCGACTTGGCCTGGTCGTGATCGGCGGCGAAGGCGCGCTGTTCGTTGGTGGCACGGCCGCAGCCGCGGTGGCGACGCACCTGGGCGGCTCGGCGCCTTACACGGTGCTGGCGGTCATGGCCGTGACCAGCATGTTGTTCGGCGCCTTGTGGATTGGCACCGCTGGCGCGCTACGCGCCGTGCGCGGCGTGAACGAGACCATCAGCAGCCTGCTCCTGTCCTACATCGGCATCGCTCTCTGCAATCAATTGATCGAAGGGCCACTCCGCGATCCGCAGAGCTTGAACAAACCCTCTACTCTTCATATTGGCGAGCAGAACATGCTCGGACCGGTGCCGGGGCTCGATGTGCACTACGGCTTGGTCTACGGCATCGTGGCGTGCTTGGTGTGCTGGCTGCTGATGGACCATTCGGTGTTCGGGTTCTCGGCGCGCATCGTCGGGGGCAATCCACGCGCGGCACGGCTGAGCGGCTTGGGCGTGCCCCGGTTGATGATCATCGTCTGCGCGCTTGCCGGCGCGGCGGCGGGCCTGGCCGGCATGGTCGAGGTCGCGGCCGTGCACGGCAAAGCCAACGCCTCGCTGGTGGCGGGCTACGGCTACACCGGCATTTTGGTGGCATTTCTGGCTCGTCAAAGCCCCCTCGCCATCTTGCCGGTAGCGCTGCTGTTGGGCGGCATCAGCGCCAGCGGCGGGCTCTTGCAGCGGACGTGCAACTTGCCCGACGCTACCGTGAGCGTGCTGCAAGGCATGCTGTTCGTCGTGATTTTAGCGAGCGAGACCTACCGCGGCAAGGTCGATTGGTTCACCCGCTTGCTGGTACCTGCCAACGGAGCTTCCACATGACCGACGCGGCTACGCTTGGAGCTTGGGGCGTGCCGCTGGCGGTGATCGGCGGGGCGCTGCGCGTCAGCGCGCCGTTCTTGTTCGTCAGCCTGGGTGAATGCGTGACCGAAAAGTCCGGTCGCGTGAACCTGGGATTAGAAGGCACGCTGGTGATGGGCGCCATGGGCGGCTACGGCGTCTCG
The DNA here is from genome assembly GCA_040348565.1 of Myxococcales bacterium. Classification (GTDB taxonomy): domain Bacteria; phylum Myxococcota_A; class Polyangia; order Polyangiales; family Polyangiaceae; genus PMG-095. The sequence continues at coordinate 10,676 of JBEQSW010000032.1, forward strand.
TACTTGAGCGGCTCCGCCTGGCTGGGCGTTGCCGCAGCCGGCGCTTTGGGCGCGTTGTTCGGAGCGCTGCACGGCTTCTTGTGCGGTCGCCCGCGCGTCAACGACATCGCCGTTGGTATCGCGCTGATGCTGCTGGGCGTCGGCTTGTCGTTCTTCCTGGGCAAGCCGTTGATTCAGCCGACGGCGCCGCGTTTGCCCGCGTTTTCGCTGGGCTTTTGGAGCGACGTGCCGCAAGTGCGTTCCAACCTACAAATCAACGCGCTGCTGGTGCTGGGCATCGCGCTTGCACCGGCCCTGCGCTGGGCGCTGAAGAACACGCGCTGGGGCTTGATTTTGCGCACGGTCGGCGAGAGCGCCGAGGCGGCACGGGCCATGGGCTACGACGTCAACCGGGTGCGCTTGCTGGCCACGATGGCGGGCGGGGTGCTGGCCGGCATCGGTGGCTCGTTCTTGTCGCTGTTCTATCCGGGCAGTTGGAACGAAGGCTTGTCCAGCGGTCAGGGCTTGATGGCGGTGGCGCTGGTCATCTTCGCCCGGTGGGATCCGATGCGCTGTTTGTATGCGTCGCTGCTGTTCGGCGGCGCCAGCGCGCTCGGGCCCGCGCTGCAGTCGGTGGGCGTCACTTCCGGCTACTACCTGTTCAACGCCGCGCCCTACGCGCTCACCCTCGTCATCATGGTGCTTTCCAGCTCCGCAACCAAACAGTCGGCGGACTTGCCGATGGAGCTCACGGTCGCGCGCTGACGCGCCCGGCAGGAGGCGACGATCTCATGACCAAATACGTCCCCGCTCAGCCGTATTCGTGGCCCTACGACGGTGACCTGCGCCCTGAAAATACGGCGCTGATCATCATCGACATGCAGACCGACTTTTGCGGAAAAGGCGGCTACATCGACGGCCTGGGCTACGACCTTACCAACGCGCGCGCGACCATCGCGCCGATTCAGAGCGTGTTGGCCCGCTTCCGCCGCGGCAAGTATCACGTCATCCACACCCGCGAAGGCCACCGGCCAGATTTGTCGGATCT
>JBEQSW010000308.1:0-8153 GCA_040348565.1 Myxococcales bacterium
AACGTGCATGGGTAGTCTCTCCGTTGCCATCCCGACCCTGTAGGGTGGGTCGGGGCCGGAGACCCCAGAAGCACGTCGCCTGCTCGCTACCGAGCCGTGATCACGATGCCGTTTTGTGTGATCACGATGCCGGAATCGGTGATCACGATGCGCCGTTTTGTCTGATCACGATGCCGTGGAATCGGTGATCACGATGCCCTGGCGCACGCATTGTGGCGGCTCGGGTTGCCCGGCCTGCGGGCTTGGGGCGGCGTGCTGGGTTGGCGCCAATTGCCAGAGCGGCGTGTGCCTGCAACAGGTCTGCGCAGCCCCTACGTGTACCGATTTCGTGCAGAACGGTGATGAAACGGCGACCGATTGCGGCGGCAGCTGTCCGCCCTGCGCCACGGGTCCCGAATGCACCGTCGGTACGGACTGTGCGAGCGGTGTCTGCAAGGCGGAAGCGTGCGCGCCCGCTCGCTGCGATGACAACGTGAAGAACGGCAGCGAGAGCGATGTCGACTGCGGCCAGGGCTGCAAGCTGTGTCAGCTCAATCGGGCTTGCACGGCTGACGCCGACTGTGCGACGGGCAAATGCGACAACCAACGCTGCGTCAGTACGGTTCGGGTCGAGCTACAAGCTGGCAATCGCGACGACATGTCGGTCTGCATTCAGCCCTGCTTCAACCTGGTGAACGAGGGAGCCAACCCCGTGGAGCTGAAAGCTCTATCGATTCGCTATTACTACACGAAGGGCTCGGGGCAAGGGGCCGAGAGCTATGGCTGCTACTGGGTGAACACGGGTGATTGCAATCAAGTAGCGCCTCCGCTCTTCGCCGACCTCATGCCACCGCGCGCCAGCGCCAATCGCTACGTCGAGCTCCGCTTTACGGATGCGGCAAAGCCGCTGGCGCCTGGCAGCAACTTCGTTCTTCAAAACGGGTTCTGCCTGACCGACGGCAAGGCGTTCACTCAGTCCGACGACTACTCGTACAACGGCTCCGCCACTTACCAGACCAGCACGAAAGTAGGGCTGTTCAAGGACGGCGTCCGCATCTGGGGCGACGCCCCTTAGACCCCGCGCGGAGCCTCAGCGTGGTAGGTTCCACTCATGACGGTGGGTGGTGCAAATTTGAGCCAGGGTGCGAAGCGCAGCTTGGGCGTGCGGGGTGGTGCCAGATGGCGCGTTGCGTGTGCGTTGTCTCTCGTCGCGGCTTTGACCAACGCCTGCGGCGGACGGTCGAGAGACTCGAACGCACGCGGGGGTGCCACAGGCAATGAATCGGAGACGGACGGCGGTGCGATGGTACCCGACGGCGGTGCGATGGCAGCGGACGCGGGAATGCCCAGCCCCTGCGCGGGCCAGACCGCAGGCGGCTCATCATTGCCCGTGACCGGTACCATCCGCGGTGCCGGCGTCGACGCAATGCTCAGCGAGACAGGCCTAGAAACCACCTTTATTGGCCCTGATTCCCCCGCGTCGAGCACTTACGGGCAATCGTTCGGTCCCGGTTACGATGCAGCGGGCAAGCCCGTCGACGAATTCGCGTTTGCCAAGCCGTCCGACGTGGTGACAGCTTCGTTTTCAGGTTGGGCCGGCGCGACGGCGGCGGAAGTTGGCAGCTATCCTTCGCAGGGTTGTGGCGCATTCGTTTTCGAGATGGCCTTCCCCATCCCGCCCGGAGTCGTGTGCCCATCCAAGTTTGGGCCTTGTGGGTCCCAGTGCAAAGGCGTTGGCGAGGCTGGCATCTGCCAGCCTGCGTACCCCAAGCGTCGGTACCGCGCTTGGCGCGAGGCGCCTTGTTTCCCGAGCGGCGCTGGTGGTGCAGGTGAATGGCAGCTGGAATTGACGTCGGTTTGTTCTCAACCAATCCCCGAGACACTCGTCAACTTCAAGACTCACGGTCACCTGAACGCGACCCTCGTCAACGAAGCCGACGCATCGGACAGTGTCGAGGTGAGCTTCGATTTTTAGGGTCTTCCTAAACTCTCGAAACGAACGATGCCCACGTGATATGGCTTATTCATGCGGAGGCTGTTTTGGGCGGCTGGCGTGGTCGTGATGGCGCTCTCGTGCGGAGAGGGCTCGCACTCGAGCGCGTCCCCTGACGCCATGGATGGCACTTCGCCTGGCCCCAGCGAAGGCGGCGATGCGGCGTCCGAGGCTGGCATGTCCAGCACCGGTACCGGCGCCGAGGCGAGCGCGAGCGGCGGTGACGGCGCCGGAATAGGAAACGACGCCGCTGGCAGTGACGCGGTCGGCGGCGCGCCGCGAGGAGGCGCCAGTGCGGGTGGTGCGGGCTCGAACCTGGGTGGCTCGAGCATGGGCGGCGGCGGCGGCAGCCCAGCTTTCGAACCACCGCCCGAGCTCGTATGGACCGCGGAGAGCCAAGAAGGCCCATTCGCGGGCATCTGGGGCTCGAGCCCCGACGACATCTACGCCGGCGGTATCAACGGTCGCATGATCCATTGGGACGGCAGCAAATGGGCCATTCAAAATGCGAAGCCCCTCGCGGGCGAGCACATCACGGGAGTTTGGGGCAGCGGTGCCAACGACGTGTACGCTTCCGTCAACGCCAACGTGTTGTTCCATACGACCGGTGACGGAACCTGGGAGCACATCGGTTTTTCCGGCTCGCTCTCGTTCGGCGACATTTGGGGAACGGGCCCGAACAATGTCTACGCGGCCGGCGGCGGCGGCGTCTATCACTTCTCGGGCAGCGGGGCCTGGACCTTCACGGCCCTCGGTGACGTCTATGGCATCGACAAGATTTGGGGTGTCGGGGAGGCTGAGCTTTGGGCCGAGAGCTACTACGGTCAAGTCACTCACTACGTCGACGGCAGGCAGACCGGGCAGCCCGTAGGCGGCCAATATGGCAAGTTCACGACGGAATCCTTCTACGACGTTTGGGCCAGCGGCCCCTCGGACATCTACGTCGTCGGTAGAAGCTCCATCATGCATTCACACGGTAGCAACACCGATTGGGTCAACGAGTATCCGGCCGAGCTCGGGCAGGACTCCGTCATGTCGATCTGGGGCTTCGACGCCCATACCATCTACGCAACCACGACGAAGGGACTTCTGCTGCGCTCCGCGGGTGACGGACGTTGGCTCTCTCAGCTGATCGACAGCGGTGGCTCCTCGACCTCGTTCCCCGGACTTTGGGGAACTAGCCCGTCGAACATGTATCTCAGCATGAATTTTCGCATGTATCACGGCGTGCCACGCTGATGGTCGAGGCCCCGGGGCACGAGCGCCGCGGACCAACGCCTTTTCAGAGGCATTCGCGGACCGGGCGCGCGCGCTCCCACTGCCCGTCGACGCACGCCCGCGAGTACTGGTTGAAACAAGCCTCGCCGCAAACCTGGGCTCCCGTGCAAGCGCTGCCGATATCGGGCACGCCCTCCGGGCATTCCGCGGGCCGGTAGTCGGCGCCGCAGTACCAGCTCAAGCGGGGTCGACCGCAGTTGGAGCTCGACGAGCCGCTGATGTCGTAGATGGCGGCGCAGTAACAAGCGACGTCGCCCGGATAAGGACAGGCCGTGTCGCGAGCTCGACACGGCTGCTCCGACGCTGCTTCGACACTGGCTGGGCAAACGTCCGGAGCCGGCGGTTCACAGTTCGACGCTTGCTCCGTGTACTTGCCAGCCGCGCACACCAGCAGCGTCTGGCACTCGGCCACGTCGTCGTCGCGACAGCCGCATGGCGCCGCGTCGGCCGCGCACGGGTTGCCGACGTACGGCATCGGGTACGGCAGACTCGAGCAGGCGGGAGGCTCACCCGATGCCACCACGCTCGCGCCCGCCACGGGCGGGGAGCCCGCGCCGCCAGTAGCTACACCGCCCGCTCCGCCCGTCTGCGAATCGCCGTGCGTCGTCCCACCGCCGCAGCTGAGGCTGGCGCCTGCCGCGACGGCGATGGAGAGCGCGAACGCTTGCCAGCGCGCCATGCGAACAAGGTAACACCTTTGCAAAAGCCCCCTCGCACGATCGACACCTTACCGTGAGGCCGAGGCGGTTTCGTCGTTGGAGCGCCTTCACGTTTCGTCCCTCGCTCCGTCGCCGAATGACTTCGCATGAGAAGTCATTCGGGTGCGAGCAAAGGGCGGTCGGAACGTTGCCAGCGACGGCCAAGGTCCCAACCTCGCGGTTCTCGGCCGGGTGCTACGGATTGAGGCGCACGAGCAACCCGTAGGAGCTCGGGCTGCTCAGGACGTCTGTGCCTAGCCACGCGCTGGCCTCGAGCTTGCCGACGAGCCAAATGCGTCCTGAGGCATCGGTCGCGGCTCCGCCGAACGTCGCGCCGCCGTCGACCTGTTGCGCCCAAAGCTCCGAGCCGTTCGGACGGAGCTTGAGCACGAAGGCGGCGGTTCTGGTGTCGTGCTCGGATACGAGGGTTCGAGCATCGAAAACGAGCTTCGACCCAAAGCCGGCGACGATGAGGTTGCCAAAAGCGTCGACCGTCGCGGCCGTGGCGTGGAGCTGACCGGAGTAGGTCTTTTGCCAAATGAGCTCTCCGTCGCTCGAGTATTGCGAAATGAACAGGTCTTCGGGATGGGCTTGGAAGCGCGTACCTTCGTTGACGAAGGTGCCCTTGAACGAGCCGACGATGCTGATGCGTAGCGAACGGTCCACGACCACGCTCCTGAGCGTCAGTGCTTCGTCGAAATTCTTGTGCGCCGCGGGCTCGCCGCTCGTCGAGAATTTCCGTAGAAAGCTCGAGAATCGAAGATCGACGGTGTCACCGCTGCCAATGACGATGACCGAGCCTTCGTCATCCACCTGCAGGTCCGTCACGTTGGTGGTTTGGTAGGTCGGCGGGGTGATGGTAAACGCTTGGAGCCACGTGCCGTTGTCCTCTGTTTGCAGCAAATAGCCTTGCTGTGACGTCGGAGCATCGAGACTGCCACCGGGATAGCCGAGCTGGCCGTAGACGTTGCCGCTCGACCAGATACGCCCGTTCCTGTCCACGGCAACGGCAACCGGCACGACGTTGGAAGTGCCCCAATCTTTGCGCCACAGCTCTTGTCCGCTCGCGTTCAAGCGAAGCAGGCCCGCGCCGGTCGTGCTCGGAGCAAGGTGCCGAGTCTGGATGAGCGCGTCCCCGTTTGCGGCGAACGCAAGGCTGACCCCGAGGCTCTGCTCCGGCACGGCATCCTGATAGACCCATTTTACATTCGGCTCAGCGTCGAACGATGCCACGTACGCCCGTTGTCGACGGCCGTCCGGGCTCGCGTCGGTGGTGTAGTAGTGGGTGCCGAAGTACGTATCCCCGAAGTGATAACCGGTTACGGCGACGCGGCCGTCTGAACTCGCGGCGACGTCGTTGACGACCGAATAGCCATCGCTTTTGAAGAGCTCGTAGGAAGCGATGCTCCCCACGCACGGCGAGCGGCTCGCCTTACACGCCGGCTCGTTCGGCGTCGCGCAGTCGCCGATGGCGAGCGAGCACATGCCCGGCGCCCCCGCTTGCCCGGCGCCTGCGCTCGCGCCCGCGCTGTTGGGCGTGCCCGCGCTGTTGAGCGTGCCCGCACTGCCCGACTTGCCGCCGGTGGAAAAGGTGCCGCCGCGTGACTCGGTCCCGCCTTTGCCACCCATCGCGCTGCCTCCCGTGCCCGACGCATCCAGGCCCTCACTCGGCAAATGTTCGAGCAGGCTCGAGCGCCCGCCGCACCCCGCGAGCGCAAGAACCATCAGCGACGCAGGCGCTCGCCTCTGGCGACCTTTTCGTATCGCGCCCGAAGCACCCCACCGCGCCATACACACGCCAGCTGCGAACGAGCCTACGATGAGCAGCGTCATGGTAGACCTTCGAATCTAGCACGCGGCGTGACGCCGGCTATTCGCGGCGGTTGGCTGAGCTACGCTGCTCCAGGCCCGGTGCGCAGCACTACGACAGCGGCGGGGCGTCGTGGCCCGCGGGCTGCGGCGCGTGCTCGGGAGCGCGAATCGCAACGGTCGACCGTGGATTTGCCCGACTGCGAATGATAACTTGTTTCGGTGAAGTCGAAACGGGGCGTCGAGGTGGTCAGGGGGGGGCGACGTCATGGCCTCCTCGTGTTGGTTGCCAGCCTGCTGCTGAGCACTCCGGGCTGTGGCAGCGATGGGCACTCCCCGCGCCCGCCAGCAGGGGCCGAGGGCGGCACGGACCCCGGGCAGGCCAGCCCCGGTGGCTCAGCGAGTGGATTAGGGAGCCAACCGAGCGCTGGCGCCGATACCGGCCCCCGCACTGGTGACAACACTCCGGTGGAGTCGTGTACGGACGGAATCCGTAATCAACGAGAGGCCGACATCGATTGCGGTGGCGCCTGCGCAGCGTGCGGCCTGGGGCTCGGCTGTGCGAGCGGCGAGGACTGCGCGACAAGCATTTGTGCTGATCAACGCTGCGTCGCGGCAACGTGCGCTGACGGATTGCGCAACGCTTCGGAATCCGACGTCGACTGTGGTGGCAGCTGTGGACCTTGCGCCGTCGATGCAGCGTGCGCGACCGGTAGTGATTGCAGCTCGTCGAGCTGCGTCGACCTGCACTGCGCCGAGCCCGATTGCAGCGACGGCATCGAGAACGGCGACGAGACCGACGTCGACTGCGGGGGAGCTTGTCCATCCTGCGCGCTGGGGCGAGCCTGCGGGGCCGATGAGGATTGCGAGTCGGGCGTCTGTCAATCGCGATGTGTGCCGCAGAGCTGCAGCGACGGCATCGAGGACCAGGATGAATCAGACCAGGACTGCGGTGGCACTTGTGGACCATGCGTCACGGATCAAGCTTGCCTAGTCCATGCCGATTGCGCCTCCTTCGTGTGCCTCGACGGTCTGTGCGCCGAGCCGACTTGTACCGACGGAACGCGCAACAGCTCCGAATCTGATGTCGACTGCGGTGGAGCGTGCCCGCCTTGCGCGGAGGCGTCCGCTTGCAACTCCGCCTCGGATTGCGCCAGCCGGGTATGCGCTGGGCAGCAGTGCCAGGCGCCAACCTGCTCGGATGGGGCGAAAAACGGAGCCGAAACGGCAATCGATTGTGGTGCGGCCTGTGCTGCTTGCGCGCCGGGCCAGGCCTGCAGCAGCGCGGTGGATTGTTCGAGCGGTGTTTGCGAAGGTAACCAATGTGCGAGTCCTCAATGCACCGATGGCGTCCAGAACGGCAAGGAGACGGACAAGGACTGTGGTGGACTCTGTCCGGCGTGCGCCCCGCTCGCCGGCTGCAAAATCGGGAGCGATTGTCAGAGCAAAATTTGCGACAATGACCGCTGCTCGCTTCCCTCCTGCTTCGACAAGCTGCAAAACGGCAAAGAAACCGGAGTAGACTGCGGGGGCGATGCGTGCCCGCACTGCGGGCTCGCGGCCGGCTGCAGTGCCAACGATGACTGCCTCACCGGAAGCTGCATCGCCGGACGCTGCGGCTTCGCAGACTTCGAGCTCGACGCCAATCGGCGCGTGACACAGGGCGGCAACTGGTACATCGATCACGCCGATTTTGATCACGACGGCGATGAAGACCTGATCGGCGCACAAGGCGGCGGCTACACGCCGGCGATACGGGTGCTGCTCAACGATGGCACCGGCCACTTCTCGCTCGGCGCGAGCCAATCGGTGCCTATGCCTGTCACCAGCCTCAGCGTCGCGGCGCTGGCCCTTGGCGATCTGAACGAGGACGGGAACGTCGACGTCGTCACGGGCACACAGCGGCCGGTCGTGACGGTGTTTCTCGGCAAAGGCGACGGTACCTTCGGCGCTCCCCAGCAGTATCCAGGTAGTGTCGGCATTTCAGGAACCATTGCGCTCGCCCTCGCGGATCTAGACGGCGACGGCCATCTCGATGTTCTTGAATGCAATCAACTGTTGCGCGGCGACGGTCACGGTGGGCTGGCCGCGCCGACCTCGCCGCCTGGCGCTTCGCAATACATCGAGACGATGGGCGACATGAACGGTGACCACAAAATCGACCTGCTGTCGCACTCGGGGGATGGCTTGGCGGTTTGGCTCAACGATGGGTTTGGCAATTTCAGCGCCGGCCCGGTTGGCGACTGCGTAGGGGGCGGACGCCCAGTCGACGTCGATGGTGATGGCGATCTCGACATCGTCGACACCGGGTCACCCCTGTATGCATGCTCCAACGACGGCACCGGAAAGCTCACGACCCAGAACATTCTCGATCACCACGGGACTGACTACATAGG
>JBEQSW010000333.1:0-9003 GCA_040348565.1 Myxococcales bacterium
GGCGGCACCGGCTACCTCGGCCCAGTCTATATGTCGCCGGAGCAGATTCTGGGCGAGCCCGCCGATCCGCGCTCCGATCTGTTCTCGCTCGGCGTCACGCTGTACGAGCTGCTGAGCGGCACGCGTCCGTTCGAAGGGCCGAACGAGCGCTCCACGTCGCTACGCATTCGACAGAATCACCCACCACCGCTCACGCAAGGCGGAGTGAAGGTGAGCGGCAGCGTCGAGCGGGTGATCGCGCGTTGTCTCGAAAAGCTTCCGAGCGACCGCATGGGCAGCGCGGCCGAGCTCGCGGCCGAGCTGCGGCAGTCGTTGGCCGAGGTGTGGGACGGAACCCCCGAACAGGCCATTTTGAGCGCGTTGGCCAGCGCGGGTCTGGTCGAAGCCAAGGCCGCGCCGCCCAAACAAGTACTACGTCCGGTTCGGCGCACGTCCGTGGGGTCGATCGCCTTGGGGCTACTGCTAATCGGCTTGGGAGTGGTGGCCAGCGGCTACGTGTTGCGGCGCACCTTCGGCCCTGCCGAAGCCAATCGACGCGCTGCGGCACCGCTGTCGACGCCCGGCGCAGAGGCGGCGGAGCTGCGGGTGGTGGCCCACCCCTGGGCCCACGTGTTCGTCGACGGGCAGCAGCGAGAAACCACGCCTTTTGCCCGGCCCATCAAGCTCAGCCCCGGCACCCACTACATCCGGCTCGAGCATCCCAATGCGGTTGCCGAGCGCCGCACCGTCGCGGTGGCAGCGGGCGAAGCCGTGCTGCTCGAGGTCGATATGAAGGTGGTCATGCCGCAAGGCTCTGCACCTACACCAAACCCTTCCGCCTCCTCGGAAACGGCAAGCCCTTAGGGCCCTTAGCTAGTAGTTCTATGTAGGTGCCCGCCGCCGGTGAGCGCGCTACTGAAAGCGGCAACGCAGGCTGAAGCCGAAGCAGCAGGCGGATGCGCAACGCGACCGAAATCTTCCGCTAGTTGCGCCTCGCTTGCCTACACGTTCCGTGGCATAAAAGAAGCTGCGAACCCGCGTATTCGCGCGGCTAGCGTTGCATGCTCAGGGTGATTGCATGGCCGCTGAATTGAAGTCGGGCTCCACGCTCGGCCGATACGAGCTTCTCATCAGGCTCGGTCGTGGCGGCATGGCCAGCGTATGGGTGGCGCGCGAGCGCGCTCCGGTGAGCGGCAAACAGCGCTTGGTGGCAGTGAAGGCGATGCTGCCCGAGCTGGCGCGCGACTCGGCCTTTCGCGCCATGTTTCTCGAAGAGGGACAGATCGTGCGCGCCATCGACCACCCGCACGTGGTCAAAGTGCACGAGGTGTCGGAGGATCACGGCATTCTGTACATGGCCATGGAGTGGGTCGAAGGCGACTCGCTGCGCACGGTCATCAAAGAAGCTCGCCGCCGCCGCGCCATCCCCGCCGAGATTGCGGTCAAGATCATCGCCGACGCTGCTGCTGGTTTGCACGCTGCGCACGAGCTGCGCGGTTGGGACGGAGAGCTACGCAACATCGTTCACTGCGACGTTTCGCCGCACAACATCTTGGTCGGGCTCGACGGTCACGCCAAGCTGGTCGACTTCGGCGTCGCCAACGCCACCGCTCACAGTGACCTCGGCAACGAGGACAGGATCAAAGGCAAATTCGGCTACATGTCGCCCGAGCAGGCGCGGGCCGAAAACCTCGATCGCCGCAGCGACGTGTTCGCGCTCGGCATCGTGCTGTTCGAGCTGGTGACGGGCGAGCGGCTGTTCCGCGGTGAGAACGCCGCCCACTCGCTCGAGCTGGTGAAGAAGGGCAAGATCCCGAACGCTAGCGAGCTGAACCCCCGGCTGTCGCCGCAGCTGGTCGGCATCGTGCAAAAGTCGCTCGAGCGAGATCTGAGCAAGCGCTTCCAGACGGCGCAGCAAATGAGCGAAGCGCTCGAGCGCTACTTGGTCGAAGACCGAGTGATGGTGTCGCACGCCAGCGTCGGACAGCTGGTGCGGCGCGTGCTCGGCTCGCGCATCGAGACCCAGCGCCAAGCCCTGCGTGAGGCGCTCACTGCGAGCGACGGCGTCGTGGCCGCCGGTTTGGTGCCGGATCATCCAGCCGCGCCGGATCGCTCTCATCCCCACTTCTCGTCGAGCGGACGGTTTCCTGCCAGCCCCTCCGAGCCGCCGACTTCCAGCTCCATTTCGTCCAAATCGAGCACACCGCATCCGCAGAGCTTCGAGCTGCCGCCGAAGCGCAAGTCTTCGTTGCTGCCGTTGATGGTCGCGGTCATCGGTCTCGGCGCGGCCGGCACCGCGGTTTGGTTCGTCAACAATCAACAGCCGGCACCCTTGCCGGCGTCCGGCGCCAACGCCCCCGACCCGAGCGGCAACAAGTCGCACCACGACGACAACTACACTCAGGAGCCGGGCGCGTGGGGCGTGAACATCAACAGCATCCCGCTGGATCAAGCCGCCGAAGATGCCGCGCCGGGCCGACCAGGCCGACCGGGCAGGCCAGGCAGGCCGCCCGACGCCATTCAACCGGGCAAGCCTGCCAAGCCGGACAAAGAAGATCCGAAGGCCGACAAGGAAGCCAAGCCGGACAAAGAGGCCAAGCCCGACAAGGAGGCCAAGCCCGACAAGGAGGCCAAGCCCGAGAAAGAAGCCGAGCCGGTCGAGCCGCCGGAGCCCGAGCTGCAACCTCCACCCACCGAAAAGCCCCCCCCGCCCGATCAGCGCGCGCCGCTCAACCGCGCATCTGCGCTGACCGCGCTCAGCAACGCCGCCAATTCGGCCGCCAGCTGCAAGCGCGACGGCGGGCCCACCGGTGTCGGCACCGCCAGCATCACGTTTTCGCCCGAAGGTCCGGTCTCGTCGGTCAGCCTTTCGGCCCCCTTCGCCGGCACGCCGGTCGGCAGCTGCATCCAAACCGTGTTCCGCAGCGTGCACGTGCCCGCGTTCAGCGGCAGCTCCGTCACGCTGAGCAAGAGCTTCCGCATCGCCGACTGAAGCGCCAACCGCGATTCATCACATCTTGGGCTGCCGAGCTGCAGCTTGAATTGCAGAAGCTTCTGTAGCGGCGCGAGGCCTCCTCGTACGACCGAGATTTTTTCACAGGGAGGATGGGAGGACGGGAGGACGAGAAAGAGGCCAGAATTTTTGGGCTCGCGCTGCCGCCAGCGAGTCCGCAGCAGCGTCGCCGGCTCAACCCTCCAGCTTTCTCACGAGGGAAACATTTTTGGTTTTGGTCCTCCAAAAACAAAAATGCGTTCTCGCCTCCCGCGCACCTCCCGTCCTCCCGTCCTCCCTGTAAAATCTCGGATCTCTCAGTGAAGCTACAGCAACTCTTCGGAGACGACGTGGGCGTGGACCATGCGGCGAGGGCGCGCGCCCAGGTCAGCGGGGTCGCCGTAGACGGTGGCGGCGGGGAACGGAAAGATCGAAATGTCGAGCTTGGTCGAGCGCGGTCCACCGCCCTTTTTCAGCGGGATGCCTTGCGCGCTCAGCTCGACGTCCGGATCGGCGCCGCTCGGTAGCTCGAGGTGGGAGGTGACCTCGATAGCCAGCTGCACGCTCTTTCCGTGTGGGACCTGCAGCTTGCGTCGAGCCAACGCCTGCGCGGTCTGGCGCGCGACGCGAGCCCACGCCTCGCGATCGCCGCTGGCGTTGCCGAGCACGCTCGAGACCAGCTTGCCCTCGCTGTCGATGACCAAAATGAACGAAGCGCTGCCGTTGAGCGGCGCGGTGGAGGCGTAAGCCGCCGCCTCGAACGCGCGCAACACCGGGCCGCCGGAGCCGCGCCCGAGCGCGACATCGCTGTTGGTCATGCCTTGCGCCAACGCCTGGTCGAGCCGGCGCTTCACGCGCGTGGCCTTGGCGGCGCGCGCAGCCGCGGGATCACCGCGATCGAGGAACGGATTTTGGCCGTCGACGCCCAGCGCCGCCAAGCTGAGGTGCGGGGCGGCGGCAGACGCGGCGGGAGCGGGAGTCGGCGCGTCCTCGCCAGGCGACTCTGCCGGCGCGCCGTCCGAGCCCGCCTCGTCATCGACCTGCATCGGCGCCGCCGAGCCGCGCAGCGCGGCGCCCGAGCGCGCCCGACCGACCTCGGTCGACGCCTGCTCGGCGACAGGCGCGGCCGCTTCGGCGACGGATGGAGCGTCGACGACGACGTCGATTTCCGAGCGCGCCGGTGGGGACGAAGCGCTGGCGGGCGGCGCGTGACGTTGGCTGCGCGCCGCGAAACCCAGCAGCGCGGCGTGCAGCGCGAGCGCGAGCAGGGCCGAGCGAGTTGGCCAACGCCTTCCGATTGCTCGCCCAGCCACGCCCGAGGCTTAGCTCGGCGCCGGGCTCCTGGCTACCCGCTCACCCTCGCGCAGCGCCGCCGCCGCCAAAACGCACAGCAATGGCGACAAGAACAGGTGGTAGCGGTCTTCGCCGAAGAAGACGACATGGGTCAACGCCGTGACCAGCACCGTGGCCATCACCATCCGACCGACGGCGCCCAGGTACGGTCGCCCCGGCACGGGCAAGAAGGCCAGCAACGGCGCCACCACCGTCAGCCAGTGAAACGGGTGCTGCTCGTCGGCGATGCCGTAAAAGATCAGCCCCGAGATCAGAACCAGCAAGCCGATTTGCCAATACTGCTCATCGCGCTTTAGACGACCGAGCGGCAGCGCCACCACCGACAGCGCCGCCGCCGCCAGCAGCCCGAGGTGCGTCGTCGTCAGCAGCCCACGCGCCGCTTCGCGTCGCTCGTCGGGCCAGGCGCCGGGGTCGGCTTCGTGCACGTACTCGACGGCGAACGATTCGTGGTCGAAGGTTTGCGCCAGCTTTTTCGGGGCGAGCGAGAGCCAGTGGCCGGGCGCTTCTTTGATTTTGCGCCAGCCCACCTGAGCCCAACAGTCGTCTTGCTGCACTTGACCGGTCACCACCGGGCACCCGTCCTTGCCGTGCAAGGTTTGAAAGCGCCCTGTTTCGGTGATGGCCCCGATGGCCAAATTCCAGCCCCCGTTGGTGGAGACCAACGCGCAGCCGTCCATCCGCATGCAGTTGCGCGCCGTCCAGGGCAGCACCAACAACAGCGCGACGCCCAGCGTGACAGCGCCGCGCAGAGCGGCGCGCGCGAACGGGCGAGGCTCGCTCAGCGCGATCAGCGGCACCAACAACAAGCTTGCCGGACGCATCAGGGTGAGCGCGCCCAAAATCACGCCGCCCAGGACCGCGGCGTGCCAGCGCCCTCGGAAGTGCAACAGCGTCCACACCAGCAACACGAGCAAGAACGCCGAAGCGATCTCGGTCATGACCAACGGGCAATACGCGATCAATCCTGGGTGCAAGGCCGCCGCCCCGCCGGCCACGCGCGCGCGCGTCGAGCCCAGATGCGAGAGCGCGATGCGATGCACCAAGATGGCGGTAGCGGCGCCCAGCACGGCGTTGAGCAGCGGCGCCACCAGCAGGTGGCTGCCGAACACGCGATAGAACACGCTCAAGAGCGCGCTGTAACCCACCGGGTAGTGCGTCCACGGCTTCCACAGCAAAACGCCGTGGCTGAGCACGTCCTCCGAGTAACCCAGGCCGGCGGCGATGCGGCTGGCCCCCAGGTGATAGTAGTGACCATCCCAAACCGGCTCCCGCGCCCAGGCGATGGCCACGAACAGCCGCGGCAGCAACGCGACCATGCCGAGCGCCCACGAAAAGGCGACGTCCTCCGGCCGCCGCTGCGGCACGGGTGCAGCCGTCAATGCGGAGCTTCTCCCTCGGTTCCGGCGCGCCACTCGCGCAAGCGCCGCAGGTAAGTCTTAGTTACCTGGGTCGGATCGAGCTTCAAGAATTTGGCCAATTGCTGCACGAAGCCGCGCGTGTACACCAGCGCCGGCAGCTCATCGAAGGCTTCCAGCTCGATGGCCGCCAAATGCGAGACGGAAATCTTCGTCTCTCGCGCAATGTCCGTAAGCTCGACGCCCATGGCTTCGCGCACCTTGGTCAAGAGCCGTCCCGTGAACTCGGTCTCGGCGTTGATCTCGTGCGACAGCTCCTGACGCAGCGCCGCGCGCTCCGCCAAGAGCGCGCTGTCGGCGGCGGGCGAGCGCGGCGCTTCGGCTTCGGTCTCCGGAAAGATCGAGGCGTCGTAGGCTTTGCGCCGCAAAGGATCGAGCAAGGTGTCGTGCGCTTCTTCGATGCGCGCGCTTTCGCGGCTGCGCTCGACCTCGTCGAGCAGCGACGTGAGCGGCAAGCTGCCGGCTTGGTACAAGTCGCGCTGGCGCTTGTACGCGCGACGCAGCTCTTCGTCAGTGGCGCCGCGGTGCGCGAGCAAGACCTCGTACAAGTTCAAATGCACGGGCGACAGCGACACCATCTCGGCCTGCCGCTCCTGGTCGCGGCTGGCGGCCAGCGCCAAAATGCGTCGCGCAATGCGCTCCAGGTTGCGGGCGCCTTTGCTGGTCGGGCTGTCGATCAAGACCGGCCGTTGGTGCACCACGCTCAACCACACCGAATCGTCCTGCTCGATGTGCCCGACGTAGTCGAAGTTCACGCCCAAATGCCGGCGCGCCAGATCGACCATGGCCAAGCCCAAATCGGTGTCGGCGCGCAGCCGCGCGCTGTTGATGACGAGGCGCGGACGAATGCGCGACAGCTCTGACGCCGCCAATTGTCCGAGGCTGGTGTCGTAGCGGGCAATGGCGTGAACCAGCGCCTGCGGCGCCGGCAGCGGGCCAAGCTCGGCTTCGGCGCGCTCCACCAGCCGCAGCTTGAAGCGATCTTTCACCAGCGCGCGCCGGAGAGCCCGCACGAACGCCGCGCGCACGAAGCGGTAACAAGCTTCGATGCTGGGCGGCTCGGGCGCGCTCACGCAGATGCCGAAGTCGGCCGTCAGGAACAAATCGAGGGTGGCGGGCTGTGTCCCGGCTCCCAGGTCGAGCAAAACGTAGTCGGCCTCGAGGTTCCGCAGATCGCGCGCCCAGCGGGCTTTCCGTCCTGGGCGCAGCGGCACCGTCGAGCCCGCGCGATACACCTGAGGCACGAGCGAGAGACCCGGCACCTGAGTCGGAACCGCGGTCAAGTCTTCCTCCTCGGCATCGTCACTCGAGGCCGCGGACGCACTTGGGCCCGAAGGCCCACCCGTTAGAGAGGAGAGCGGGCCCAGCCCCAGGGCCGTGTGCAGCTCCGCCCCGGCCGGGTCGGTGTCGATGAGCAGGACCTTGCGGCCCAGCTGCGCCAAGTACACCGCGAGATTGACGGCGACGATGCTCTTGCCGACCCCGCCCCGACCGCCACCAACGGCAATCACGTGCTTGACCCCCAGGGGAGGCGCCACGTTCGCCGAAGGGGGCGCGCCATAGCTGGGTGGCGGGGAGGACGGTATCGTCATCGGCCGGGGAACGTACTACGCTCCGCCGCGCAATGTTGAGCTTCCGAGCGGCCTCCGCCCTGGCGCTGTTTGCCTTATTGAACACGAAGCTGACGACCTGTCGCTCCCCCGGAGAGAGCGCGGCCGATGCCTCCCCGACCCGTTCTGAGACGAAGGACGTCAACCTGCCAGGGGTCGACACCTCCAGTCTGACCAGCCGCGAAAAATCCGAGTGGTCCCGCTTCGTAACGGAGCTGCGCTCCCCCTGTGCAGACCAGCCGGTCAGCGTGGCGCAGTGCGTCTCGGAATCGCGCAGCTGTAAGGCCTGCGTGCCGGCCGCCAAGGCGCTGGCCAAGCAAGTCCAGCGCGGGCGCCCCCGCCAGCAGGTCGAGGCGTTTTACAAGGCGCGCTTCGGGGCCGACCAGGTGAAAGAAATCACCCTCGAGGATTCACCCTCCAAGGGCAATCCGGGCGCGCCCGTCCTGCTGGTCGAGTTTGCCGACTTCCAATGCCCGGCCTGCCGCGCCGCTCGCCCGCTGGTCGAAGAAGCCCTCAAGAAGCACGACGGGCAGACGCGCCTCGTGTTCAAGAACTTCCCGCTCAGCATCCATCAATACGGAGAGAAGCTGGCCCGCAGCGCGCGCGCCGCGCAGCAGCAGGGTAAATTCTGGGAAATGTACGGGGCCCTGTTCGACAACCAGGACCGCATCAGCCCGCAGGTGGTCGACGAGCTGGCCAAAGGCCTCGGCCTCGACATGACCAAGTTCGCCAAAGACTTGGAGAGCGAAGCGGTGGCGGATGCCGTGTCGCGTGACCGCAAGCAAGGCGAACGGCTCGACATCCAGAGCACACCCACGATCTTCATCAACGGCCGCATGTTCCCGTCCACGCCCGACTTCGCCGAAGACTTGGAAGACTGGATCAACCTCGAGGTCGAGATGACCACCGGCGCGCCCGCGACGTCTGCCCCCGCCCCCGCCCCCGCCCCTTCGGGCGCCCCCGCGCCTTCGTTAGCCGCGCCTGCGCATAGTGCAGCGCCGGCGGCCAGCGTGACCAAGAAGCCATGAGAGTCGTCGTCGACCTCGGCTGTTTCCCGACCGGCCGACACTACCCCGGCATCGCGCACTTGCTGCGGGTGGCGGCGTTGGGGTTGGCCGAAGGCTTTGCCGGCGACCACATCATCGCCGACTTGCCCATCGTCGCCATCGACACCGAAACCACCGGGCGTGACCCGGCGAGTGACCGCGTGGTCGAGGTGGCGTGCGTGCGCTGGGAACGCGGACAAATCACCTTGCGCAAGAGCTGGCTCATCAATCCCGAGCGCTCGATTCCGAAAGAAGCCTTCGACGTTCACGGCATCTCCGACGAAGCGGTCAAAGACGCGCCCGTGTTCGCCGCCATCTTGCCCGAGCTGCTCGAGGCCATGGCCGGCGCCATTCCGCTCGCCTACAACGCCGAGTTCGACCGCAAACAACTGACGTCCGAGCTGAGCCGCCTCGCCGCCCCCGCCGCTCCCCCGCCCGCCTTTCAAAAGAACGTCGAGTGGATCGACCCGCTGGTGTGGGCGCGCGAGCTGCAAAAGCGCGAAAAGAGCCGCGCGCTCGGCGAGGTCGCGGCCCGCCTCGGCATCGAGCTCAACAACGCCCACCGCGCCACCGACGACGCCGAAGCCGCGCTCCACATCTTCATCAAG
>JBEQSW010000359.1:0-10719 GCA_040348565.1 Myxococcales bacterium
GGCTTGGGTTGATTTTTACCGATTCTTGTTGGGCTGGACCCATGACGAGCTCGCTCGAGATCCGTACGCCGAGCGGCTGACGCGCGAAGTGCTGGCGAGCCTGAGCCGCTAGCTTCAGGCGTGACGAAGGCGCAGCGCGTTGCCGATGACCGAAACGGAGCTGAAGGCCATGGCC
The DNA here is from genome assembly GCA_040348565.1 of Myxococcales bacterium. Taxonomy (GTDB): domain Bacteria; phylum Myxococcota_A; class Polyangia; order Polyangiales; family Polyangiaceae; genus PMG-095. Next base: position 176 of record JBEQSW010000359.1, read on the forward strand.
GCGCCCGCGAACATGGGGCTCAACAAAAGCCCGAAAAACGGATAGAGCAGGCCCGCCGCGAGCGGAATGCCGAGCAGGTTGTAGACGAACGCGAACGCCAGGTTTTGCCGCACGTTGCGCATCACGCTCGCCGAAAGCTTGCGGGCTCGCACGACGCCTTGTAGGTCGCCCTTCACCAGCGTGATGCCGGCGCTGTGGATGGCGACGTCGGTGCCGGTACCCATGGCAATACCGACGTCGGCGGCGGCGAGCGCCGGAGCGTCGTTGGTGCCATCACCGGCCATGGCCACCTTGTGGCCCTGCTGTTTGAGCCGACTCACGATCGCATGCTTGTCGGCGGGCAGCGCGCCGGCGTGCACTTGCTCGATGCCCAGGCGCTTGGCCACGCTCGCGGCGGTAACGGAAGAGTCACCGGTGAGCATGACGATCTGCAACCCGAGCGTGCGCAGCTCGGCCAGCGCGCCTTTGGCCGACTCTTTGATGGGGTCGGCGATGGCCAAAAGCCCGGCCAAACCGCCATTGACGGCTACGAACACCACCGTTTGGCCCTGCTCGCGCAGGGCCGCACCCTGGCTTGCCAGGGCCGCCACCGGCACGCCTGCTTCGCCCAAAAACGACTCAGTGCCGATCAACACCGCGCGGCCATCCACTTGCCCGCGGATGCCCTTGCCACTGACCGACAGAAAGCCCTCCGCCGCACGCAGCTCGAGCCCGCGCGCGGTCGCGCCCGCGACGACCGCGCTGGCCAACGGATGCTCGCTCACCCGCTCCAGACTGGCGGCCAGCTGCAACAAGCCGACTTCATCGAAGCCCTCGGCGGGCAGCACGGCCTCCAACCGCGGACGACCTTCGGTCAAGGTGCCGGTCTTGTCGACCACGAGCGTGTCGACCTGCTCGAGCTGCTCCAACGCCTCGGCGCGCCGGACCAAGATGCCGACCCCGGCGCCGCGCCCCGTGCCGACCATGATCGACATCGGAGTCGCCAAACCGAGCGCACAGGGGCACGCCACAATCAGCACCGCGACGGCGTTCACGAGCGCGTGGGCGAGCCGCGGCTCCGGGCCCCAAACACCCCAAATTGCTGCCGTTACCAGCGCCGTCATCACGACCCCCGGTACGAACCACGCCGAGGCGACGTCGGCCAGCCGCTGAATCGGAGCACGGCTGCGCTGCGCCTCGCCCACCAGCTTGACGATCTGCGCCAACAACGTCTCTTGCCCGACGCGCTCGGCTTGCAGGACGAAGCTGCCCTGACCGTTGAGCGTACCGCCTACGACTTGCGCACCGGGCGTCTTCTCTACCGGCAACGGCTCGCCGGTGATGCTCGATTCGTCGACCGCGCTCGAGCCCTCGAGCACTCGTCCGTCGACGGGCACCTTCTCGCCCGGCCGTACCCGCAAACGATCACCGACCACGACCTCGTCGAGCGCTACATCGGTCTCGCGCCCGTCGGGATTCACCCGGCGTGCGGTCTTGGGCGACAACCCCAACAACGCTCGCAAGGCGCCCGACGTCGCGCGGCGCGCGCGCAGCTCCAGCACCTGGCCCAGCAACACCAGTGTGACGATGACCGCCGAAGCCTCGTAGTACACCGGCGGAGCCATGCCGTGGGCCATGTCGTGCGGCAGCGCATGCGGCCAAAACGTCGCGAACAGGCTGAAACCGAAGGCCGCGAACGTGCCGAGCGCGATCAGCGTGAACATGTTCAACCGCCGCGTGACGAGCGACCTCCAGCCGCGTTCGAAGAACGGCCGACCACCCCACAGCACCACCGGCGCCGCAAAGCCCAGCTGCCACCAAACGCTGGCGGCGGGCGAGACCAGCGCTTCGAGCGGGCGCCCCGGCAGCATCTCGGACATGGCCAGGATGAAAGTCGGCACGGTCAAGACCGCGCAGACCACGAGCCGTCGCGACATGTCGCGTAGCTCGGCGTCGTCTTCAGGCTCGTCAAGGCTGACCGTGGCAGGCTCGAGGGCCATGCCGCACTTCGGACACACGCCCGGCCCCACTTGACGCACCTCCGGATCCATCGGGCAGGTGTAGATAACCGCCGCTCGGGGTTTAGCGTCAGCGTTGGCGCGGGCGGGAGCTGCGACGAGCGCAGGGGCCTCAGGCTCGGGCGGCGGCGCGGGCTCGGTCGACGGCTCCGGCTTCGGCTCGAGGTACTTGGCGGGGTCGGCAGCAAAGCGTTCGCGGCAACGCGGATTGCAAAAGTAATAAGTGTGGCCGGCGTGCTCGTGCGAGCCGCCCCGAGCTTTCGCGGGGTCGACGGTCATGCCGCAGACCGGATCTTTGCTGACTTCGCTCATGTTCTCGAAAGACGCGCGGGGGCGCTCAGCATTACACCGGAAGCCGACGCGGGCGTTACCGGCCGAGCACGCCGACCAACCGTGAGAGACCCGATTGTGCAGCCGAATCGGCGGCGAGCAACGCCAACGGATCGGCCGAAAGCTCACGCCGGATGTTCCGCGAGCGGCCGAACATGGTCAGAAACAGCCGAGACGTGTCGTAGCGGAACTCGGGGCTCATCACCATCAGGCCCTGTAGGGTCGCGCCGAGTTGGCGCAGCGCCTCGGGGCTCAGGCCGCGCGCAATTCTTGCGCCGGCGGCGTCGGCCAGCGCCGCCAGCTGGCGTCGGTCGAGTCGATCGACGAGGAAGTTGTTGTACAAGAAGGCTAGCAACACCGCGCGTCCCACGAACCCGAAGCCGTGCTGCTCGAGCAGCTGCCCCACGGCTTTCTTCTTCTGCGTGCGGCGCCGATACGAGCTGATGGAAAAGAACCAGGTGTGCGGCTGACCGCGGACAGCGCAGGCGGCAAAATACTCGGCCGTCATCGCGAACGATTCGCCCAACATCAGCTTGACCAGTGAGCCCGGCTCCGAAAGCGCTGCCGCCACGTCGCGCGGCCGTCCGAACAGCTCGTGAAAAGCGACCGCGTGCGCAGACTCGTGCAGCAGGTAGTTCGGCGCGGGCCGGTTCTGCTGCAAATCGGCCAGCGTGAAAAATCCGGGGCGTCGCTCCTCCAGGTGCTCGAGCGCGCTGAAGCTCGGTCGGTACGGAATACGGCGCCGACTCAGGATCGTATCCAGGTGGATGAGCGGAAAGCCGTAGTACGCCCCTTCATCGGCGAGGGTGTAGCGAAACCCAGCCGCCAGCGTGGCGTCGCGTATGCGACGAAAGAACGGATTTTTCAGGTACAAAAAGCCGTCGCCCACGCTTTCGGCGAGGCGGGCTTTGCCGTGACAGCGGCGCTGCAGCTCGATCAATTCCGTGAGGCGAATGCTGTCCTTCTAGCCCATCTCTTGCGCCCTACTGAGCGCGCTCGATTTCCCAGTACAGCTGGGTCGCCGCCGCGACTCCGACTGGCAACATCAGGATGCCGAAGCAGGGCAGCCAAAATACCAACGAAAACGCGCAACCAAAGCCCAGCACCACCGCAAAGTGCCGGCTCATGAAGCGAAAGCGCGCCCGCGAGCCGATGCCGCGCAACGTGAGCGGGTAGTCGAACAAGCCCCACGCCACCCCCAGCGCGCCCAGCAGCAGCTTCAGCGGCGTGATCGCGATGGCCAGCGGCGGCAGCAGCAGCTCCACCAGTGACAGCCCGAGCACCAGCGGCAAGGTCAGCGCCAAGCTCGACAACAGCGCCCGCGCTCCGCACCAAAACTCGCTGACGAAGCCGAGCGGCTCCCGCGGCGGCGCCCGCAAATCACTCTCGGTGATGCTCACCACGCGCTCGAGCGCCGGGGCGCTCAACACGGGGGCCAAGAACACGGCCAACAGCCAACCCAGCACGACTGCCAACGCCGCCACCAACCAGGACGCGCCCACCGCCAGCGCATCGGGCAAAAAGCTCACGGTGGCCAAGCGCGCGGCCGCCCACGGCTTCAAAAACCGCCACGAAAGGCCGACAAATGCGGCCTCCAACAGCAGAAACGCCAGCGCCGGCACGATCATCAGCGGCCAAACGCGCGGCAACCCCAACAAGCGACGCGCGGCGGAGAACGGCACGATGAAGCCGCGTCCGAAGCCGATGACGTGCGGGGTCGCCATGAGGCTAGTCGTGGGGCGGCTGGCGCGGAGCCAAACCTTCGAGGGCGAAGCGACCCTGCGCGATTTGACCCAGCACCGCCACCACCAGCCGGCGCTCGGCGGCTTGCACGCGCTGCGAGAGCGTCTCGGCGGTATCGTCGGCTTCGACCGGTACTTGCGCCTGCGCCAGCACGCGACCGGTGTCGTATTCGGCGTCGACCAAGTGCACGCTCGGTCCCGATTCGGTTTCGCCGGCGCGCAAGACTGCTTCGTGGACGTGCATGCCGTACATGCCGTGGCCGCCGAACTTGGGCAGCAACGCCGGATGGGTGTTCAAGATGCGCCCGCGGTAGCGCTCGAGCAGCGCCGGCCCCAGCTTCTTCATGTAGCCGGCCAGCATCACCACGTCCGTCTCTCGCGTCGTCAAAGCGGCGATGATGGCGGCGTCCAGCGCGCCCGGCTCCGGGTGCGTCTTGCTCGACAGGTGCACGGCTTCGGCCCCGGCGGCTCTGGCCCGGCGCAGCGCGCCCGAGTCGGAGTTGTTGCTGATCACGGTCACGACGCGCGCGGTGATTTCGCCGGCGTCGCAAGCGTCCAAAATGGCCTGCAACGTGGTGCCTTCGTGGGACGCCAAAACACCGATGCGCAGCGGGCTCGTCACGGGTTGCCTATAGTTCAAGACCCGGCACGAAAGAACTCGGCGCCGCCGCTGCGCAAAATCGTGGGGGTATTCTTGGGCTTGCGACCGAGCGCTTCGACCGCCTCGACGTCGAGGTACAAACCCGGCCCCCAACCGTCGATGCCTTCTTCTTCGTCGCCGTGGGTAGCGGCCTCGGCCAGCAGCGCGCGGCGCAGCGGCTCGCTGGGGCGGGAAGCGCGAAACAGCTTCACCGTGCCGCAATCGACGATGTCGGGGCGCGGATCGTCTTCGTCGACCCAGCAGCTGCCGTGAGTGAGCATGCCGGCGGTATCGAAATCGTGCTCGGAGAGCGTGGCGCGCATGTCTTTCAGCCAGCCGATCAGGTCGCCCTGCTGCTCACCGTCCGACAGCTCGACGTAGAAGGCGTAGCCAAGATCGATGGCACGCGCCGAGGCTCCAGGCGGCCGCTCGGTCAGACGATCGCGAATCAGCGCGGTGAAAGTGGCGTAGCGCTCGATGAATTGTTCGCGCTCGCCCGTGTACTCGTCGTCTTCGATGCTGAAATAAGAAACCAATAGGCCGAACGCGTTCTCGTCGATCATCGGAAGCCCGCCATTTACCTCATGCACGTGCCGGGTCGGCAAGCGCCGTCGGCTCAAAATGAGACGCCGCGCCAGACCCGCATTTTCGCCCCGTTCGCGGGCCGGTTGAAGGTCGCCCGCCCGGGACCCTAAACGGAGCGCGACGGATGGCCGTACTGAAAGCGCCGTCGCAGCACAGATGGAGAGCAACCCCAAGAGCATGCCGAAGCCGTTTCGCCCGGCGTCCCTCCATCCGCACGACTTTCCGGGTGACGAGGTCGACAGCGGAGTATTTCAACTGTCCGACTCGTCGGTGTTGCTCTTGCTCGACTCGGGGCCCGACGTGGTGCCGCTGATGCGAGCCATGGAGCAAGAAGGCTTCACGATCGTGCCCATCAGTGACGCCGCCACCGCCGAGGCCAGCGGCTACGTGCCGCGCCTTGCCATTTTGGACGGCGGCTCACCGGGCGCCCTCGACTTTCTCCGGCGCATCAACGCCCACGGCATGACCCTGCAAGCTATCGTGACCGTCGCGCACGGCGGCTCGGCGAGCGAGGCTCTAGCGGCCGGGGCCCAGCTGACTCTGCAGCGGCCGCTGGTTCCGGCCGACGTGCTCCTCTGCTTGCACCGCTTTCGGGCTCAGCAAGAGTACCTGGCGCGTTCTCGCGACGTGTTCGATCGCGATCGGCCGAGCGTGCCGCCGCCGTTGATCGAGAGCGTGCTGGCCACGATTGGGCACGAGATCCGCAACCCGCTGGCGGCCGCGCTCGCCAACGTGGAGTGCCTGCGCGAAGCCACACATTTGCCGCTCAGCGAAGAAGATCGCCAGGGCACGATCGACGACACCGTAATCGCCCTCCGGCGCATTCAAGACGTGATGACGGCCGTGTCGGCGCTGGTGAAGGGCGCGCCGCCCACGCTCGAGAAGGTGGGCATGTGGGGCGTCGCCGAACGCGCAGTCGCGTCCGTGCGCCCCCACGACACCCGCATCGAAATCGCCGGCGAGCAGGCCGTGCGCGGCTGGGGCAACGCCGCGCTGCTCGAGCAAGTCGTGGCCAACTTGGTGCAAAACGCGCTCGACGCCACTCAGGGTCAAGAGCGACGCCACGTCCTGGTGCGCGTCTACGCCGCCGCCGGCGAAGCCCGCATTTCCGTGCGCGACAACGGCCCCGGCGTGCCGGCCGCGCTCCGCCAGCGCATCTTCGAGCCCTTCTTCACCACCAAAGGCGAGCGCGGCACCGGCCTTGGCCTGGTGCTGGTGCGCCACGCCGTGTCGCGCATGGGCGGCACACTGAGCCTGGGCCCCAGCGAACGCGGCGCCGTGTTTCGCGTCCGCCTGCGCTCGGCGTAAACCCCGCACGCTCGAGGGGGGCGGGGTCAGTCACGGGCGTACGTCCGTACCTCCCAACGGCATGGCCCAGCTCACTGCCCCGCGCGGCGCCACTCCGCGACGCGAGAATTAGCTGATATCACCTTATAATTGGGTGATATCACCTAATATCGGGATCGAGACTTGGCCCGCCGTGGTGGGTGGGCGCGTCGGAGAGGGACCGGTTTTCAGCCCAGACGAAACCGGCCGCCGAGTTTCTTCCCTAGAACGGGGAGGGGGGCCGGGGGCGCCCGCGGGCTCACCAAAATGGGGTGACGCTGGTGGGCGGCAGGCCGGCCCCGGAGATTTCTACGTCGGGGGCTGGGGAGACCGCGTTTCCGCGCAGCTCGAAGCGCAGCAGCTTGCCCCGCGATTTGTCGGCGACCAGGCACGGATCACCGCAACCGGAGGCGCAGCTCATACCACCGAACGCGATACCGAAGCCGAGCCCGCCTTCGTCTCGCGCCGCCGTCGCCAAAAGCGCGGTCTCGCCGGTCTCCAGATTCAACGAAAACAGCTGATTGTCGTGGTCGACCCCGAGCGCGGTTTGAGTCTTGAGCAGCACGAGGCGCTCGTCGACGAACTCGATGCTCGACTGAATGGGCCCGCCCACCAGATCCTGGGCCGAGAAGCGAGCCAGCTCGCTCGGCGGCTGGCTGTGCGCGTCGAGCAGCACCAGGCCAGAGAATTGCGGCTCGGCCACCGCGCCTTGGCGATCGATGAACGACGCGCAGGCCACCAGCAAGCGGGCACGGCTGGGCGAAAGCTCGGCTCGGCCGCAGTTCTTCATGCCGGTGAGTGGCATGCGGTAGTCCACGTGAGGCTCCGCGATCGTCACCGCCACCAGCTCGCTCTCGGCCATGCCGCTGTAGTCGGCGCGCGCGTGCTGAAGGGTGACGAGCACGTCGCCACTGCCAGGCAATAGCGTCACCCCAATCGGATTCGGCCGATAGCCAGCTCGGTGCGGCATGGCCAGCGAGCCCACGATTTCCGGCACGCTGGGGTCGACGAGCAACAAATCGCTGCCGCCATCGTTGGGCTCGCGGCCCGGCGTCGCGTTTTCGCTGAGCCTCGGCACGAAGGCCGAGCGCTCGCTCACCTCCAAATAGTCTTGCGGATTCGCCTCGAAACCGGTGCCGACCGGTAGCTGCGCGCGCACGACCGCGGTGCGAGTGTCGACGAAGGTGAGCACGTTGGTGCCAAAGCGATCGATGACGACCAGCTCCCCGGGGCGGCTGCGCGCCGACGCGATACTCAAGTCACCCGAGAACGGCGCGGCCAGGTTCGTGGCCGCCGTCGATGCGCTCGACATGAACGCCGGGCTCGCGACGTCACCGTTGGGAGCCAGCAGCGCGACCTCGCTCGACTGAAAGTCGCTGGACACGACCGCGGTCCCGCGCGGGCAGTCGCCTCGCTCTGGCAGGTCCACTCCACCGGTGACGCGCGCGGGCGTCACGTTGCAGCCCAGCAACAGCAACGCGACACTGGTCGAACGTAAGCCGCCGATCATGGCGTGTGCACCTCCAGCGAAGCGTAGACGCTCCGCCCGGGCAGCGGGTAGCCGACGACGTCGAACCGCTGCGCGTCCAGCAAGTTGGCCACGCGCACGCGAGTCACGACCACGCCCGAGAACCAGCTCGCGGCGCCGCTGAGGCCGAGCGTGGTCTGGTCGGGGATCACGATCAGGCCGGCGGCGTCGGCAAAACGATTGGACAAGTAGGTCACGTCGGCGCTGAAATCAGCGCGTTTCAAGGCACTTCCGGCGAGCTCTCCCGTCGTGAGCAAGAGGCGCGGCGCCAGCACCAGCCGTGACATGAACGGTAGAAGATCATTCTCCAAGCGACGACCGGCCGTCGTATCGCGAGGGTCCAACAAGGTGACGTTGCAGCCGAGCTCGACGTGCTCGAAGGCGCGAGCCCCCACCCCCAGCTCCAAGCCGGCCACTCGGGCACGCCCCACGTTGACTGGCACCACGTAACCCGGAGCCGCTCGAGCGTAGGTCACGAGCTCGCTCGCGCTGCGCACGAATGCGCTCGCCTCGGCGTGCAGCTCAACCGGGCCGAGCCGCGAAAGTGCGCGTGCACCGACGTCGGCGGCAAGACCTTGCTCCGGGCGCAGACCGGCGTTGCCGCGCACCAGCACGCCCACTCCGTACAGCTCGCCGAGCGTTGGCTGGCGCTGATACCGACTCACGTTAGCGAACAGCGTATAACCTTTGCCGCGGAAGCCCGCGCCCAAGCGACCAGTGGGCTCGAGCTCTTCGCAGCCATGCGCGCCTGGCTCGGTGCTGCGGCATTGCGCCGCCAGCAGCCCGAAGACCGACACCGCGCGCCAGATGTTCCAGTCCGCGCGCGCCACCCCGCCCAGGGTGGTCGCTTTGGCCGAGGACGATGCGGCAACGTCTTGGCGCGTCAGGGTTTCGGCGCTGCCGGTCGTCGCCAACGCAAGCGTGAGGCGCTCCGCCAGCGGCAGCTCGAGCGCGACGCGTTGCTCGACGCGGCGGCCGCGCAGCTGCGTCTCCGCGCTCAAAGTGCCGAGCTCCAGCTCCGAATCGTGCAGCTTGGTAGAGCCGTCGAGCAACGACGTGCGCAGGGTGAGCACCGTACGACCCGACGCGCCCAGACCGAGCCGAGCCGTCAGCGCGCCCAACGTGCGCGACAGCTCCGCGCGCGCCGAGCGCGACGGCACCAACGCCAATTTGGGCACGCCCTGCTCGCGCGACACGTCGTTCAACGTGAGCTCTAGCCGCGTACGCGGACTGGGACGGACGTGCGCGAGCAGCCATGCGTCGCGCAAGTGGCTGTCCGCGTTCGAGCGCGCTCGCCGAGCATCATCGGCGGTTTGAAACAAGGTCCCGCGGTCGTCGTTGAAGCGGTAGTCGTTGTCCGCGCCTTCGCCCGAAAGCCCCACGAGCACGCCCGCGCGCTCGTCGCCCAGCGCAAAATAGCCGAAGCCTGCCCGCGTTCCGAAGCTGCCCAGCGTAGCGCCCGCCGCCGCTTCGCTCTGTTTCGGCCGGCGCGGCTCGAAGAAAATCGCCCCGCCGATGCCCAGCTCGTCGGCTTCGAACGGCGCGTTGCCGCGATACAGGTCCACGCGCTCTACGAGCCACAGCGGAATCGTCGACAGGTCGGCGACGCCCCCCACCTGGTCATTGAGGCGAACGCCGCCCAAGTACACGGGCGTCTGCGCCGCCGTCGCGCCACGAATGGAAGCCGTCGCCGGCGCCCCAAGCCCGCCCGTCTCCGCGATTTGCACCCCCACCTCCGAGCGCAACACCTCCGGCACCCGCGTCCCCGGCGCCGCCAACCTCTCACGCCCGACCCGACTCGACGCACCGAACGGCTCGCGCGGCATCTCGCCCTCGGGTCGAGCCTCACCCTGCACCGTGATGGTCACCGGCTCCTCTGCGCGAGCCAGCGAGCACCAGCACAGCCCGGCCAACAGCCACCAAGACGAAACCAAGCGCAGCCCAAACAAGCCGCCGCACCGTCGTCCTCCTCGCCCGGAGCGTCAACTCCTGTCACCCCGGAGCGTCAACTCTACGAAACGCCCGCTTCCGCCGTTTCTTCGGCGACGCTACGACGCTTCCGCAGCAAGCTGCGACTTGGAATTCATCACGTCTTGGGCTGCCAATCCGCAGCCCGAATCGCAGAAGCTTCTGTAGCGGCGAAAGGCCACCTCGTACGATCGAGATTTTTCACAGGGAGGACGGGAGGACGGGAGGACGAGAAAGAGGCGAGCACTTTGGGGTTCGCGCTGCCGCCAGCGACCCCGAAGCATCATCTTGGATTCGACCCCTCCGGCTTTCTCTCGAGGGGAAATATTTTTGGTTTTGGTCCTCCAAAAACAAAAATGCGTTCTCGCCTCCCGTCCTCCCGTCCTCCCTGTGAAAACTCTCGGAGGCTCTCGACACGACCCGCCAGC
>JBEQSW010000370.1:0-5803 GCA_040348565.1 Myxococcales bacterium
GTGTGTTTGAACGATTGGACGTACCGCAACCTCGTTCCCGACGAGCTCGCCAAGGGTTTTGGCTTTTTTTGCTCCAAACCCGCCACTAGCTTTGCTCCCTTCGCCGTCACCCCCGACGAGCTGGGCGACGCCTGGCAGGGCGGCCGCGTGAACGGGACTATGTTCGTGGCGCTGGACGGCCAGCGCGTGGGCGACGCGCAAACGGGCCCCGAAATGCACTTTTCGTTCTTTCAGCTCATCGAGCACAGCTGCAAGACGCGCCGCTTCAGCGCCGGCACCATCGTCGGCAGCGGCACCATCTCGAACGCGGCGCCCGAGCGCGGCATCTCGTGCCTGCAAGAGCAGCGCGCGCTCGAGACCATCGCCGGCGGCGCCCCGCACACGCCTTTTTTGAAAGTCGGGAGTCGCGTGCAAATCGAGCTGCGTTTGGCCAATGGACGCGCGCCGTTCGGCAGCATCGAGCAGGAGGTCGTAGGGTGATCAAGCTTTGGAGCTACTGGCGCAGCAGCTGCGCCTATCGGGTGCGCATCGCGCTGGGTCTGAAGGGGCGACCGTTCGAGTACGCGGCCGTGCACCTGCTTCAGGCCGGCGGGCAACAGCACCGGCCGGAGTTCGTCGCGAAAAATCCGGCGAGCCAGGTGCCGGTGCTCGAGCTCGACGAAGGCGGAGAAGTCGTTCGGCTCGTGCAGTCGATCGCCATCATCGAGTACCTGGAAGAGCGCTTCCCCGAGCCACCGCTGTTGCCCGCTTCGGCGCGAGGCCGCGCCCACGTGCGCGCCATGGCCGAGCTGGTCAACTCGGGTATTCAGCCGTTGCAAAATACCAGCACGTTCCAAGAGCTGAAGAAACACGGCGTCCCGACCGAGCCTTGGGCACGCCACTTCATCGAGAAAGGTCTGATCGCGCTCGAACAGTTGGCAGCGCCAGAAGCCGGCGCGTTCCTGTTCGGCGACAGCCCTGGCCTGGCCGACGTGTACTTAGTGCCACAGCTGTACAACGCGCGCCGCTGGTCAGTGCCACTCGACGCCTTTCCCACACTCACACGCGCCGAGGCAAACGCACAGGCGCTCCCCGCCTTCCGCGCCGCCGTGCCCGAAGCTCAGCCCGACGCCGAACCTTGAGCCAAGGCGCCTGGGGTGGGAGACTAAGGCTCAATGCCCCAAGTCGAGCCGCTCGGCATCCTCGGCATCGAAGGCGTGCACTATTACGTGCGCGACCTCGAGCGCAGTCGCAGGTTTTACGTCGATCGCTTGGATTTCAGCGAAATCGGCGAGAGTAGCCCGGAGCTCACCGCCGCCGGCCGCCAGCGCTCGGTAGCGTTCCAAGCGGGCGGCTACATCGTGATTTGCTCGACGCCCGAAGGCTCGGGCGGGCGCGCCGAGCGCTTTCTGAAGCGGCACCCCGACGGGGTGGGCACGGTCGCGTTTCGAGTCGACAACGCCGCGCGAACTTTCGAGCTCCTGGAGCGCCGTGGCGGCACCCCGATCGGGGATCTCGAGCGATTCGAAGACGCTTCGGGCACGCTGAAGACGTTTTCGATCACGACGCCGTTCGGCGACACCACGTTTCGCTTCATCGAGCGCCGCGGCTACGCCGGGCTGCTGCCCGGCTACGTCATGCACGACCCCGCGCGTGGCGGCCAAAACGCCTCGGGGGTGCTGCGCGTCGATCACATCACCACCAATTTTCAGACCATGATGCCGGCGCTGTTGTGGCTGGAATACGTGCTCGGCTTTCAGCGCCTTTGGGACGTGCAGTTTCACACCCGCGACGTCGCGCGCTTCGAGCTACGCGACGGCTCCGGCCTGCGCTCGGTCGTGATGTGGGATCCGCGCTCGTCCGTCAAATTCGCCAATAACGAGCCGTATCGGCCCAATTTCAAAGCCTCGCAGATCAACGCCTTCCACGAAGAGCACCGCGGCGACGGCATTCAACACCTGGCGCTCGAGGTGTCGGACATCTTGACGACCGTGCGGCGGCTGCGCGCGCGCGGCGTCGAGTTCATGCGCACGCCTGGCACGTACTACGACGCCTTGCCCAAGCGCCTGGACGAGCTCGGCATCGGCGCGCTCGACGAGGACTTGCAGGAGCTGCGAGAGCTGGAAATCCTGGTCGACGGGCACGGCAAGGGCTCGTACATGCTGCAGATCTTCTTGAAGGACTCGGCCGGGCTGTATCACGACGCCGCAGCGGGCCCCTTCTTCTACGAGTTCATCCAAAGAAAGGGTGACCAAGGCTTCGGCGCCGGCAACTTCCGCGCGCTGTTCGAGAGCATCGAACGCGAACAAGAAGCGCTGTCCAAGCGAGGAGGCTGACATGCTCGAGCGGCAAAGCCGTGGGCGTCTTCCCGAAGCCGCCCACACGCAGCTGAGAAACCCCGACGGAAGCCTGCTGTACGAGCATTGCATCACCCGACAGGGTTTCGACGGCCCCTACACCATCGCCTACCACGAGGGTCGGCCGCACGAAGCGCTGCCGGCTGCAGATCCACCGGTCACGCTACCACCGGCCAATTCCAGCCCTGAAAGGCTGCTGCGCCGCCACTACACGAGCCCGCGCGGCGCGCTCGAGCTCGAGCCGTTTCCCCGGCACCGCGGCCGCCTGCTCGAAAACTCGGACGTGGCGGTCAGCCTGGCCATGCCCACGCGGAGCGACCCGTTCTACTTTGCCAACGCCGACGGTGACGAGCTGTACTTCATGCACTCGGGCTCCGGCACCTTGCGCACCCTGCTCGGCGACGTGAGCTACCGGGCGGGAGACTACGTGTACGTACCGCGTTCGCTATTGCACCGCTTCGTGCTCGACGCCGGAAGCGCGCAGCATTGGCTGGTCATCGAGCTGCGGCAAGCGCTCGGGCTACCGGCGGCTTACCGCAACAGCATCGGCCAACTGCGCATGGACGCGCCCTATTCCCACCGCGATTTTCGGGCGCCGTCGCTGAGCGCTCCCCGCGACGAAGGCCTGCGCGATTTCTGGCTGAAGACAGAGGGCACCCTGCAGAAATACCAGCTCTCGGCGTCGCCACTCGACGTCGTTGGTTGGGACGGCAGCTTGTACCCGTTCGCGTTCTCCATCGACGCGTTCAAGCCCAAGGTCGGCAAGGTTCATTTGCCGCCGCCCGCCCACGCCACGTTCGAGGCTCCGGGCGTGCTGATCTGCAGCTTCGTACCGCGGCCGCTCGACTTTCACGACCAAGCCATCCCTTGTCCGTATCCGCATTCGTCCGTGGACGTCGACGAGGTGTTGTTCTATTCGCGCGGCAACTTCACGTCGCGCCGCGGCGTCGGCCCCGGCAGCATCTCCCACCATCCGCGCGGAATTCCGCACGGGCCGCACCCAGGCGCGTACGAAGCCAGCATCGGCGCCAAGCACACCGACGAAGTGGCGGTCATGCTCGACTGCACCCGACCGCTCACGCGCAGCGCGCTAGCCGAAAGCCTGGAAGACACCGCGTATCACGGCAGCTTCGTGGCGTCGGCCGGCAACCACTCCACGGGCTGATCTCGCAGCCAAGTCCGCTGCCGCCGCGCAAACACGCGCGTCGCCCGCACGATTCCCTCCGCCAGGGCGCCTTCATTGGCTACCGCGCCGGCGGCCAGCGCTTCGGCAATTTGGCGGTACCCGACGGAGCCCATGACGCGCGCTTCGCCAAACCCAGCCGCCTGCAGCTGCTCGACCTCCTTGACCCAACCCGCCGCCAGCATCGCGCGAACGCGCGCCGCGATCAGCTCGTCCTGCTCGGCGCGCTCGCGGGCCACTCCAATCAAGCGCGCGGAGTAGCGCGGCTCCCGAAAGCCGTGGGCCGCCTGGACCTCGCTCAGCGGCTTTCCCGTCAGCTCGAAGACCTCGAGCGCGCGGCTAACGCGAACGAAATCGTTCGGCGCCAAGCGCGCGGCCGTCTTCGGATCGATCTCCAGCAGCTTGGCGTACAAGGCGGGACGCCCGTCGCGCTCGGCCCAGGCCCGGTGGCGCGCGCGCAGCTCTTCGTCGCCCCGCGGCGCCTCGGCCAGGCCGTAAATCAGCGCCCGTACCCACAAAAACGTGCCCCCGCACACGATCGGCACGCGACCGCGCGCGCGAACTTCGCCAATCAAGCGCACGGCTTCGTCGGCCCAACGGGCGGCGTCCCAAGCCTCGAGCGGCTCAGCGACGTCGATCAAATGGTGAGGCACCGCAGCGCGCTCTTCCGCGCTGGGCTTACCGGTACCGACGTCGAAGCCGCGGTAGATTTGCATGCTGTCCGCGCTCAAGATCTCGCCGCCGAGCTGAGACGCAAGGCGCAAGGCCAGCGCGCTCTTGCCCGAAGCGGTGGGACCGACGACGCACAAGAGCGCGTCTGCTGTGCTCACCGGCGCCCTACTTTGCGCTCAAGCTCGATGTAGCTCAAGAACGTGACGACGGGGCGGCCGTGCGGGCAGTGTCCGGCAAAATCCGCGTCGTCCAGCGCCACCAGCAAAGCTTTGGCTTCACTCGGGGACAGCGCGTCGCCCGCACGGATCGAGCCGTGGCATGCCATCGTCGCCAGCGCCAAATCGACAGCGTCCGAGAAGCCGCGCCCGCCGCTGCGCGAAACCTCGGTCAACAAGTCGCGCAACAACCGCTCCGGGCTGGCACGCGACAAGAGCCGCGGCATGGCGTGGATGCTGAGGGAGCTCGCGCCGCGCGTGCGCACGTCGAGGCCCACTTCGGCGATCTCCTTCTGGCGCTCCTCGACCAGCTCCAGCTCGGCTGCACTGACGTCGATCACCAGTGGAAATAACAGCGCCTGGGAAGGCACCGAGCGGGCCTGATATTCGCGGCGCAAGCGCGTGAAGGTGACGCGCTCGGCGGCGGCGTGTTGATCGAGCAGGTAAATGCCGTCTTCACCCTCGCAAATCAGGTACGTCATCCGCAACTGCGCGATGAAGCGCAGGCTCGACCAGGGCACCTCCGGCCGTGGGCGAATGGGCGACGCCGCGTGGTCGCGCGCGGCCACCAACGGCGGCTCCGCCGTTTCGTCGGCCTGTGGAGCCGGTGCCACCCTCGCCGCGGCCGGCGCAACCGGCGCTTGGCGTTGAGCCGCCGCCATCAACACGTCCAGCGGCAGCTCTCGCGCGCTGCTTGCGGAAGGCCGGTACGCCGGCTCTTCGCGCGGGGTCGCCGCCGGCTCCGCAATCTTGGCCGGAGCTCGGCCCCAGGACGCGCGTGACACTGGCGGCAGCGAAAACGCGCTGACCAGCGCCTTGGACAAGATCTGATACACGGCATCACTGGCCGCGCGCGCGTCGGCAAAGCGAACCTCGGCCTTTTGCGGATGCACGTTCACGTCCACCAGCTCCGGCGCCAAATCGACGTACACGACGCCGCGCGGATAGCGACCGCGCTCGAGCACACTGCCGTAGGCCTGGGCAATCGTCACCAAGATGGCGCGGTCTCGCACCGGCCGGCCATTGACCAAGATCGAAAGCCCGCCCGCGCCCGCGCGCGCTTGCTCCGGCCGGGACAAAAACGCTTCCACGCGCAGCGGCCCGCGTTCGCCCTGACATACGGCCAAGTCGTCGAGGTCGCACACTTGCCGCACGCGCTCGGCTCGTTCGCCCACACGCAGCAGCTCGCGGACTTTGCGCCCGTCGCGCGTCAACGTGAAGGTGATGTCCGGCCGTGACAGCGCCGCCTGCTCCACGGCTTCGGTCACGTGCCCCGACTCGGTGCCGGTGGAGCGCAGGAACTTGCGGCGCGCCGGCACGTTGTAAAACAAGTCGCTCACTTCGACCTGCGTGCCGCTCGGCATACCAACGGGCTCGGCCAGCACCAGCTTGCCGCC
>JBEQSW010000379.1:0-17725 GCA_040348565.1 Myxococcales bacterium
AGCAGCCCCACGATGCCGAGCCGGAAGTTGGCGGCCTTGATCTCGCGTCTCATCGTCTCGATGGAGGCTCCCAGGCGAAGATTCAGATCACCCTTTCTTGCCCGAAAAGACCGGCAAAATTAGCGTGATGGAGTTCGCCCCTGCTCTCCACTAAGAGCCAATCCGAAATTCGTCCCGTCGCCCCGCCGGCAGATCCGCGCCCCAGGTCACTTCATCGAGGTCGTCAATCGCATGAGGAAGCCGGGCGCGTAGCCCGACCGGCGGCGGGCTACGCTTCGCGGCACGTGGGAACGCGACTCAGAGCGTCTTGAAGAAGTCGGACATCGACTTGATGCCGAAGCAGGGCACGCCATGCTGGGTGCCGCTGTAGTTCGGATCGTTGTGCGCACACCAGATGGTCGGCACCGAGCAACCGTCGTAGATCTTGCAGCCGGGGTCGACCTGAGTGCTGCCGCTCATGCAGCCCATGATCGGCGTGTACGTCTTGGACGTGTCCATGCACATGTTGGCGGTACGGAACTTGGCAACCGCGTTCTTGGCCGAGTCGGCGCTACGCTGATTGTCCATGATGCCGTCGATGTACAGAACCGGCATCGGCACCGCGACGTTGAACGGATCTGCCGCCACCGGCGAGACACCGCGGAAGTTCAGGTGCTGCGCGTCGGACTTGTGAGCCAACATGTTGACCAACATCTGCGCGCCCGAGCTGTGGCCCACACCGAAGACGTGGTTCGTGTCGACGCAGTAGTTGGCCAGCACGTCGTCGTACTGCTTGAGGATGCGCGCGCTGTTGTTGTTGTAGTTGTTCCAACACTGGCCGGTGTCCGACGTGTTGGGCAAGAGGCGCACGTATTCGTTCTCGAACGTGGAGCCCTTGAGCAAGCCCTCCCACTGCGTGTTGGGGTTGCCGCAAGCGTGCAGCGCGATCAGCAACGGAAACGGCTTCGTCCCATCGTAAGAGGTCGGAAAATCGATGATTTGCTCGTTGGCGACCGTCACTTTGCCGTTGGCAGGGCGCCCGGCGGCTTTGCTGCAGCCAGCGCTCGGCTTCACCATGCCCGTGGAGCCACCGCCGGAACCGGAACCGGAGGCGCCCGCCATGCCGCTGCCGCTGCCGCCCGCCCCGCCCATGGACGACCCGGCGGAGCTGCCACCGCTGCCGACCGTGCCGCCGGCGCTGGTGCCCGCGTTGCTGCTTCCGCCCACGGTGCCGCTGCCGCTGGTGCCGGTACTGGTCCCGGACGTGCCGACCGCGGTTCCGGCCGTGCCGGTGCTCGTGCCGGCCGTACTGGTACCGGCCGTGCCCTGCGAGGTACCCGCCGTACCCGGGTCATCACCCGACGGATCTTCGACCGAACACGCGACGAAGGTTGCGACTGCGACGAAGAGAACGGAAGCGTGGGTGTAGGTTCGTGACATGGTCCTCATTGCCTGGGCGTGCGCCGCACACGGGTGCGCGCAGTAGGGACGAGCGCAGAAACGCCGCCGGATCACACAACCGCTGCGAGCGGTTCCGCGATCCGTAGGCCATCGAAATAGCTCATCGACTCGAAAGCGTCCACCTGGTCTGGCGCAGTTAATTCGCAATCTGGCTCACACAAAGCGAGCAATGCTAGATTTATGGACTGCCATTGTCGTTTCGGGCGGGCCGACGATTTGTTGATCCGGTTCTTTCGAGACCGCGCACCGAGGCCAAATCTCCGCGGTTCCGCGGCGGCGGGGCGTGGTCACGAGCCGGCAGGCACCCGCGGCGGGACGAGCGAAAAGGCGATGACCAAACCAGACACGATGATGCCGTTCAGACGCGCGGCGGGCTCGTGGCTGGCAGCAGCCGCCTGCCAAATCAACGCCATGCCGCCCATGATGACGTTGAAGAAGCGCGCCGGGCTGGCCCAGATGGCGGCAAAAGCGGTCATGCCCATCATCACGGCCGAGATCCACGCCGCACCGCAGGCGTCATGTGAGTGCGGCCAGGCAAACGCCGACACGAACAGCCACGTGCTCAACAGCAAGTTGGCGTAGCGCGGCCAAGCGTTGCTGAACGAGCTTCGGCTGTCGAAGTGAAACGCGCTCGCGTCTTCCGCCGCATAGGGTGAGTTGGTCATGGGGCAGAGGCGTGCAACCGATGTGCCCGGCCGTTGCCGGGAAACCTTGCGGGTTTCGCTCGCTAGCGCTTGCGGTCGGTGAGGCGATTCACCTCAAGCGGCAAACCCGCCGCAACTTCGTGAGTCTCGTCTACCTCGAAACCGAGACCGTCGCCCACCGCCGCGAGCGCTCTCAGTCTTCTTCCGACTCGGCGTCGTTGTTGGCGTCGGCTTTCACCATCCGCTCGAGCATTTTGCGGTGCACACCGAGCAGACGCGCCGCCGCGCTCTTGTTGCCTTTGGCGCTAGCCAGCGCTTGCTCGACCATGGCGCGTTGGATGGCGTCGAGCTTGGACGTTTCTTTGGTGGCCAGCGTGAGCAACGTGCGGGCGACGCGGTTCAGCTCGCGCTCGACGATGGCCCCGTCGTTGCCGACCAGCTCTTCCAAGATGGGCACGTCGATGATGTCGCTCTCGCTGAGCAGGGCCAGCCGTTCGATGGCATTGCGCAGCTCACGCACGTTGCCCGGCCAGTGGTGAGAGCGCAGCCAAGCCACGGCGGCGTCGGTGAAGCGCAGCGGGCGGGCCTGCTCGGACGCGAACGTTTGCACCAAATGGGGAATGTCGTCGTCACGCTCGCTCAGCGCGGGCACGTCGATGGTCACGACGTTGAGCCGAAAATAGAGATCTTCACGGAAGGTGCCGTTCTCGATGCGGCGCTCCAAGTCGACGTGGGTGGCGGCGATGATGCGGGCGTCGAGCGTGATTTCTTCCTCTGCGCCGAGCGGGCGGAACTTGCGGTCTTCGATCACGCGCAAGAGCTTGGCCTGGAGCTCGATCGGCATCTCGGCAATTTCGTCGAGCAGGACGGTGCCGGCGCCGGCGAGCTCCAGCTGGCCTCGCACGCGTCGGTCCGCGCCCGTGAACGCGCCGCGCTGATGACCGAACACCAACGACTCGATCAGCGTGCCCGGCAGGGCGGAGCAATTGACGGCGAGCAGCGGCTCGCTGGCGCGCTTGCCAGCGTAGTGAATGGCACGCGCGACCATTTCTTTGCCAGAGCCGGTGGCGCCGCGCACCAAGATGGGCGCGTCGGCGTCGGCTACGCGCCGCGCCAGCTTGCGCACGCGCTCGATGGCCGCCGATGCGCCGACCAGCGCCGGCAAGCCCTGACGCCGATCGACCTGCTCGCGCAGGCGCAATACTTCGCCTTTCAACAGGAAGCGCTCGCGAATGCCGTCGATGATCGGCAGCAGCATCTCGGCGCACAGCTCGTCTTTGAGCACGTAGTCCTGCGCGCCCTGGCGCATGGCTTCGCGGATTTCGTGCAGCTCGCTCACGCCCGTCACCATCACTGCCGGCATGCTGCGGCCGGTGCCGCGCACCCAGCGAAGGAAATCCAAGCCCCCTCGGTCGGTGGGCGCGTCGCTGAGCCGGATGTCGAGCAGCATGGCGTCGATGTCCAGCGTCTCCACGCGCAGGCGCGCTTCGTCGGCGCTGGCCGCCTCCACCACCTCGATGTCGGGGCGCTCTTCGAGCAGCCGCTTGAGCACCTGGCGCGCGCCGCGCTGATCGTCGACGAGTAAGAACCTCACGGAGCCACCCGCGTCAACGCTCGCGCCGGCACCAGCACCCAGGCTTCGGTGCGCTCAGCCGAGCGCCGCAGCTCCAAATCGAAGCCGTGGGCCCGCGCCGCGCGCAGGGCGACGCTGAGCCCCAGGCCCGCCGCGCACGGCCGCGTGGTCTCCCCCCAAGCCAGCGACCTTTCGGCGCCGAGGGCAAGCCCAGGGCCGTCGTCCCACACGCAAAAGCCCGCACTGGCGTCGAAGCGCACGCCCGCGCGCGACGCTTTCGCCTCCAGCGCGTTTTCGCACAGCTCGCGCAAAGCATGTCCGAGCAACACCGGGTCACACACCAAAGAGACGTCGTCACCGACGTCGAGCTCGAACGCGTCGCCGAGCTCGCCCAATGCCAGCGCCGTGAGCTCGCGCGGAGTGCAAGCCGACTGCGGGCCCGAAACCCGCGCTAGCTCCCGCAGCCGTCCACTCATGCGGCTCATGCGTGCAAGCTCTTCGCCCAGCAACGCGAGATCTTCTTGGTCGAGCACGTCACCCTGCGCCAACCGTTCGGCATTCAGGCGAAATAGGTTGAGCGGCCCCTGCAGCTCGTGGCCCAGCTCCGCCGCCAACGCCGCGACCGCCAACCGCCGCGGGGCGTGTCGAGCCGTTGCGGCTTCGCCCGGCTCGGGCGAGCGCTCGGCGCGGCCAGCGCGGCTGGCGTCAGCGATGCGGTCGTTGAGGTCGGCCATTCGTGGAAGCGCCGGTCAGGCTATCATTGGGCGCCATGGCCCGCGCCACCGTTCGCCTATTCGTCTACGGGTCGCTCAAGCGCGAGGGCCGTCACCACGACGAGCTACAGGCAGCCGGTGCCACCTTCCTAGGCGAAGCCGAGACTGGGCCGGGTTACCGGCTTGTGGCCCTAAATGAAACGGACGACTACCTGGCGCTCGTGCACGCGGGGCCAAACGCGCCAAACGTCGTTTCAGGAGAGTTGTTCGAGCTGCCCGAATCCCGATTGCCGGCGCTCGACGCCTTCGAGGGTGACGCCTACACGCGCGCCGTGCTGAAAGTACTGCTAAAACGACCAAACGCGGGCGGGCAGAAGGGTAAGGACGCCAGCATGGAATCACTCGCGTACTTCAGGAAGGCGCGCTAGCTTTCACGATCCCCTCCCGTGTCGGTTTCGTCCTCCGCCCCCGCTGACAACCCGCGTGGCCCGCAGCCACTAGACGCCTTCGAAGTACTGTCGACCCCCGTCTGGGTCTTCGACCTCGGGCGGCGTCGCATCACCTGGGCCAACGCCGCGGCCGTCCAGTTTTGGCACGCGGCCTCGCGCGAAGAGCTGCTGGAACGCGATATGGCCAAGGACTTCTCGCTGGCCAGCGAGGGACGCCTGACGGCCTACGCACATCGGCTCAAGACCGAAGCGCGCATCACCGAACAGTGGACGTTTTACACCGCCGCCGGCCCCACCACCGTGCTCTGCAGCTTCACGCCGGCCGAGCTCTCCGGCGCGGGCCCCAGCTTCTTGGTCGAGGCCACGCCCGCTGCTCCCGACAGCGCGGCGGGCGACACGTTGCGCGCGGTCGAAGCCTTTCGCCACACCACGGCTCTGGTCAGCGTCATCGATCTCGACGGCCAGACGCTGATGGAAAACCCGGCCGCCATCCGCACCTACGGCCACCTGCTCAGCGACGGTGGCAAGCACGCCTTCGCGTTGCGCTTTGCCGACACCGACGACGCCTCGCGCGCGCTGCACCGGGTCAGCAACGGCAAAGAGTTCGTCGAAGAGGTGTGGGTCAGCACCCTGGAGGGTCCGCGCCGACACGCCATCGAAGCGCGCCCCACGACCGATCCGGTGACGGGCCGCCGCGCCATCTTGCTGAGCGAAATCGACGTCACCTTCCGGCACGAGGCCGAAGAGGTCGTGCGTCGTGTCTATTCCGAGCTCGAGTCGCGGGTGCGCGAGCGCACGCTGGACCTGGAGCGCCTCAATCGCGAGCTGGGCGAAGAGCGTCAATTCGTGTCGGCGGTGGTCGAAACCGTGGGCTCGCTGCTGATCGTGGCCGACGCCTACGGCACGGTGGTGCGCGTCAACCGCGCGCTGTGCGAGCTCACCGGCTACCACGCCGAAGAGCTCACCGGGCGCCCGATTTGGGAGACGCTGCTGGCCGAGCCCGAAGCGGAGCTGGTCGAGCGCGCGTTCGCGCAGCACGGCCCGCGCTTTCACGTCGTCATGCCCAAGACCGTCGAGGGCATGATCCGCACCAAGAGCGGCGAGCCGCGCATCGTGTCCTGGACCAACGCGGCTCTGCTCGACGGTAGCGGCCTGACCGAATACGTGATCGGGGCCGGCGTCGACGTCACGGACCGCAAAGAAATCCAACTGCGCCTTCAGATCAGCGACCGCATGGCGTCGATTGGCACCTTGGCCGCGGGTGTGGCGCACGGCATCAACAACCCGCTCGCGTACGTGATCGCCAACCTGGACTACGTGCGCAACAAGCTCGCGCTGCCCTGGAACGAGCTGCCAGCCGGAGAGATTCGGGAGGTGCGGGAGCTTTTGGAGGAAAGCCTGGAGGGCGCGGACCGAGTGCGGCGCATCGTCGGGGATTTGCGCTCGTTTTCCCGGCAAGGCGACGACCGGGTGCAGGCAGTCGACCTGGGCAGCGTGATCGAGCGCGCGCTGAACATGGCGATGAACGAAATTCGACATCGCGCGCGCGTCATCTTGATGCTCGATCCGGTGCCGCGCGTGCTCGGCACGGAGTCCAAGCTCGGCCAAGTCGTGCTCAACTTGCTGGTCAACGCCGCGCAGGCCATCGAGGCCGGCAACGTCGAAAACAATTCGATCACGGTGCGCACCTTGCTCGACAAGCACGGTCGCCCGCGCTTGGAAATCCAAGACACCGGCGTCGGCATTCCCGAAGAGTATTTGCGGCGCGTGTTCGATCCGTTCTTCACCACCAAGCCAGTGGGTGTCGGCACCGGCCTCGGCCTCAGTATCTCGCACCGCATCGTCAGCGAGTTCGGCGGCGAAATTGGCATCGAGAGTGAAAACCGCCAGGGCACTCTGGTGTGGCTCTCGCTCGAGTCAGCGCCGCTCGAGCCTGCGCCCCAGCCTCGCCCCCCGACGTTCCCGCCCCCCTCCAACCGCGAGCACGCCGCGCGCATCCTGATCGTCGACGACGAGCCGGCCATCTTGCGCGCGCTCAGCCGCGTGCTCTCCGGCTACCAGGTGACGCGCGCGTTGTCGGGTCGAGAAGCCGTCAACTACATCCAGCACTCCGGGCCATACGACGTGGTCTTCTGCGACGTGATGATGCCGGAGCTGTCGGGCATCGACGTGTACGAGCGCGCCCGCCAGGTCTGCCCCGGCCAAGAGGAACGCATCGTGTTCATCACCGGCGGCGCGTTCACCGAGCACGCCGCGAAATTCATCGACTCCATCGACAACCCCAAGCTGGGCAAGCCGTTCGACGCCGGCGAGGTCAGGGCCCTCGTCAAATCGCTCACGCGAGAGCCGATTTAGGCGGGCTGAAGACGGAGGTCGCGACCCGCTGTCAGCGGAGATGCCCCCTCCCACGACGTGAACTTGGCCCTCTGGGGGTCCGGCCTCTTACGATTTCGTTTGGAGGTTCTCCGATGCGCCGTTCACCCCTCAAAGCCAATCGCCGCTCTACCCGCCACTCCGTTGGGCTCGTCTGCCAGGTGGTCAGAGAGCGTGATTTTCAGCTGATTGCCGATCGCATCGTCAACCTTTCGGCCACGGGCTTGATGGTGAGCCCGGCCGATCCCGCCCTCACCGGCGAACGACTGATCGTCTCGTTCCAGATCCCCCACTCCGGCCATTGGGTCGACGCCGAGGCCACGGTGGCTCGCGTGGTCCACGGTCGCCGGCCCGGCGAATACACCCGCGGGCTGGCGCTGGAGCTGGACAACGTCGAGGAGATTCCGAAGATGCTACTCGGTCGTGCCCTCCGCCGCTGCCCGCCGGCCCCGCCCGGACACCGCTCTGGCCGCCGGGGCATGGTGGCGCTGGCCGCGCTGCTCAGCTAGCTCCCGCTCTGCAGCGCCTGGCCGTCGCAACGCAGCGCGCCAACGAAAAAAATCCAGGTCGAAGCGAGCGAATCAGCACGTGCGGAACCGGTTGCAGGTTCGACGCCGGTCGCGCACAGTAGTTTCGATGTCCGCGTCATCTGCTACGGCTTCGTGCGTGTTGGTCCTGGGAACGTTGCTGGTCGCGTGCGGCTCGTCCGACCCCGCGCCCGGCTCCGGCAGCGCTGGCAACAACGGAGTCGCCGGCAACAACGGAGTCGCCGGCACGTCGGCCACGGCGGGCGGCAGCGCCGGTACCACCAGCACCGCCGGAACCGCGAACGGCGGTAGCGCCGGTACGGCCGTCGTGGCGGGGGGCGCAGCCGGCATGGGCGGCGCGGGGCCGACCGGCGGCGCGGCCGTCGGGGGAGGCGGCAGCAGCAGCGGCAGCAGCGGCAGCTCGAGCGGCGGAACCGCCAGCGCCGCGCTCTTGTCAGACGGCTTCGACGCGGCCGCCATCGACAAAGCCAAGTGGACCGAGCGCATCAACAGCAACGCCATGTTCACGCTCGACACGACGCAGAAGCACTCGGGCACGCAGTCGTTGCACCTGAAGCACTCGGGCTTCTCCACCTACTTGGCGGCCGAAGGCGCGCCCATCTTCCCCGCGCCCATGAACACGTTTTACGCGCGTGTGTGGCTGCGCGTCGCGGGTCCGCTGCCCACCGGGCACGTCGCCTGGCTCGAGGCAGGCAACGTCATGAACGACCAAGCGGAGATCCGCGTCGGCATGAACCTCGGTAAATTCCAGTCCAACCTGTGGCCCGGCGACACCGACGTCCGCGATCCGGCCGCTGCCATCAAAGCCGATACCTGGCAGTGCCTGCAGATCAAGTACGGCACCGACGTGCTGGAGGTCTCGCTCGACGGCGTCAAGTCGAGCATCTCGACCACGACGTGGGTCGCCGCCAATCCCGCCGACGGCAGCAACAACACGCCCAAGACCGGCTGGTCTCCGACGTACGCCGCCTTCCGCATCGGCTGGGAGCTGGGCGACGGCGAAATCTGGTTCGACGACGTGGCGCTCGACCATTCTCCCATCGCTTGCCAGTGAGCTAGTGCCGTGTCTCCCGGCTTTGGGTCCGGGCACGCATTCCAGAATTGGGAATCGAGCGTCATCTACGCGCCTGCCATTAAGGCGTGGGGGCGAGCGAGCGTAGCGACGCGGAGGGAATTTCATGATTCATACTTCGCAGCTTCAGGCGCATGCGCGATTCGCCGCCGTGTTGACGTTGACCGTGGCCTTCGCCGCTTGTGGCGACGATTCTGGGACCAGCGATCCCGACTCGGCCGGCAGCGGTGGATCTTCCACGACCGGCGGCAATCCCGACCGTGCAGGCGCTTCGAGCTCGGATGCCGGACAGGCGGGCAAGGGCAATGGCGGCGCCGGCACGAGCGGCGCCGGTGGCAATACCTCGACCGCAGGCAGCGCCGGCACCAACAGTCAGGCGGGCAGCGGGGGTAGCAGCAACGGTCACGCCGGCAGCGGTGGCAGCGCCCAAGCCGGCACCAGCGCCGAAAGCGGCGCCGGTGGCCAAGGCGGCGACGTGAACGATGGCGGCGCGAGCGGCCAGGATGCCGGCGGCGGCGCGAGCGGTCAGGATGCGGGAGGCGGCGCCGGCGGACAACCGTCGGTCGAAATCGGCATCACCGGAACGGGCGACGACGGCAGTCTGAACGTGGACGGCGCGGTGGATCTGGCCACCGCCAACAGCGGCGCACGCAGCTGCGCCGACGGCGGCGACGCCGTCAGCTATTCGGTAGCTGCGCTCGACGGCAGCTCGGCGACGTTGGCGGGCGCGCCCGCCGCTGGCTGCCTCGAAGTAGGCGACGAGGTGCTGTTGATCAACTTGCAGGGCACGGCTGCTCATTTCGGCAACGTCGGCAACTACGAGACGTTGCGAGTGAGCGCCGTGAGTGGCAGCGCCGTCTCCTTCTCCAAGCCCAAGCTGCGCTTTTACGGTGACGCCGTAGACGACGACGCCAATCTGGGCAGCGAGCGCACGAATCAACGTGTGATGCTGCAGCGCGTGCCCAACTATCAAAACGTGAACGTCGCGGCCGCGGGCAGCTTGACCGCCGGCGCGTGGGACGGCGTGAAGGGCGGCGTGCTGTTCTTTCGCGCCACGGGCTTGGTGAGCGTCGCGGGCGCGCTGAGCATGTCGGGCAAGGGCTACGCCGGCGGCATTCAAAACACCGTGGTCAACACCAATGGACAACAAGGCGAGTCCATCCGCGGCCTCGGCGCCAACCTAGGAGACGCGAGTCAAGGCGCAGGCGGAGGCGGCATTGGTGACCAGAACGGCTGCGACTCGTTCGGAGCCTCCGGCGGCGGCGGAGGCTACGCCGCTCCGGGCAATGACGGCTCAGCCGCGTGCTCCGGCAAAGGCGGCGGCGCGTACGGAAACGCCAGCCTGTTGAGCCTGCTGATGCTCGGCTCGGGCGGAGGCGCGGGCGGCACCGACAACGTGCTCAGTGACAATCCTCCCGGCGGCTTTGGCGGGCGAGGCGGAGGCATCGTCGTCATCACGGCCGCCGAGCTCGAAGTCAGCGGCACCCTAATGGCCACGGGCGGCGACGGTGAAGGCGATCTCGCCACCGGCTGCGACAACGGCGCCTCGATCACCAGCTGTTGGGACTACTCGGGCCCAGGCGGAGCAGGCTCTGGCGGCTCCATCTTGCTCGACGCGACTACGTCGGCGCTCGGCAGCGAGCTGGTTACCGCCAGCGGCGGCCTGGGCGGCCTGGGAGATCCGTCGGGCGATGGCGGCGACGGCGCAGACGGCAGAATTGCCGTCCACGCCCTCACGCTCACCGGTGCGACGGTGCCGATCGCGACCGAGAACTAGATTTTACGCGCTAGCTCGAAACGCGCGCCAACCCCCGAATTGGCTGATTTCACGCGCGCCTTGCAATGCATAGGATTCACAGGCAAAGCCTTTGACGAGCGAGCCATCGGCCAAGCGCGTCATGCCGATGGTCATTGGCGCCGGGATTTGCGCTACGAACGCGCCGAACGCCTCCCGCGTCAGCTCCCAGATCTCGACTTCGATGGCGTACGCGTCTTCGCCGGGCGCGTGCACCAAGCCGGGCTTGGGCGGCACCGTATCGAGGGCAAACAGCCGGTATTCGGGCGCGGTTTTAGTGGTGCGCACGCGCCGCGCCCCGCGAGATGTCAGCTCGTGATTGAGCGGCTGACCGGAGAGGTGCGCCCCCGCGACAGCCAGCCACACGCAATCGTGGAGCGGCCGCGACGGCGCCGCGCTCTCACCCACGAAGCTCCGCCCCAGCTCCAGCAAGCGCTGGTCGTGGAAGGCCGACGCCATGAACGTGACTCCGAACGGTAGGCCCGACTTCTTGAAGCCGGCCGGCACCGCCAGCGCCGACAGGTCGAGCAGATTGACGAAGTTGGTGTACGTGCCCAAACGCGCGTTGAGCTCGAGCGGACTGTCGAGCACTTGTTGAATCGTATAGTGCGAAGGCGCCGTGGGCAGCAGCAGCGCGTCGCAGCTTGCCAGCACCCGCTCGGCGCGCCGCCGCAGCTCACCCAAGCGGTAGAAGGCTCGGAACGTGGCATCGGCGCCATAGCCGCGTCCGCCCTCGCAAATGCCACGGACCACCGGGTGAATGGCCTCGGGCTTCCGTTCCAGCAGCTCCGCCACCGTGGTGAGGCGCTCCGCTACCCAAGGCCCCGCGTACAACAAAGCCGCCGCTTCCCGGAAGGGTGCGAGATCGAAGCGCGAGATCTCGGCGCCCAGCTCGCGCGCGCGCTCGACCGCCGCCAAGAACAGCTCGGCGTTCTCGTCGTCTCCGAAGAACTCCAGGTCTTCCGCCCGCGGCACGGCTAGGCGCGGACGGGCGTCCCCCAGCGAGGCGACGGCGACGCGCGGGCGGGAAAAAGAGTCGTCCTGGTCGAAGCCAGCGCTGATCTCGAGCAACAGCTCGGCGTCGGCCAGGTTGCGCGTGAAAATGGAGACGCAGTCGAGCGAGCGACACGCGGGCACCACGCCGCGGGTGCTGAGCAGGCCGCGCGTCGGCTTCACTCCGACCAAGGCGTTGAACATCGCGGGCACCCGGCCCGAGCCAGCCGTGTCGGTGCCGAGCGAAAACGCCACCTGCCCTTTGGCCAAGGCCACCGCCGAGCCGGAGCTGGAGCCGCCGGAGACGTAGCGGCTGTCGAAAACCGAGCTACAGATGCCGTACGGGGTGCGCGTGCCGACCAGGCCCGTCGCGAATTGATCCAAGTTGGTTTTACCGAGCACGATGGCGCCGGCCTGCACCAACCGCTCCACCACCGTGGCGTGGCGTGCCGGCAGGTAGCTGTAGTCGGGGCAGGCAGCCGTAGTCGGCAAGCCGGCAACGTCGATGTTGTCTTTGACCGCGAACGGCACTCCGTACAACGGGCCCGCGGAGTCCGCAGCCTCCAACTGCGCCAGCACCTCGGCCTCGCTGAAGCGCGAGATCCAGATCGGTTGCTCCCCCTCTGCCTCGATCTGCCGCAGACAGCGCAAAATCTCGGTTTTTGGCTGCTTTTCGCCGGCGCGGTAGGCGGCAACCAAGGCCGCAATCGTCCCGCTCACGACTTGACCTCGCTCTTCAGCACCGCCACGCGCTGACCGGGCGAAACGGAGTGCCCTTCACCCACCAGCAGCTCGACCACGACACCGTCGCTCGGTGACTCGACCGTGATCTCCATCTTCATCGATTCCACCACCAGCAGCGTTTGACCGCGCTTCACCAGCTGACCGGCTTTGACTTCCAACTTCCAAACACTGCCCGGCACGTGTGACTCGACCGCTTCGCTGCCCGGCGGAAGCTCGCCGGCGTCGGGGCCGCCAGCCGCGGCTCCGCGGGTCTCGCTACTGAAGCTGAGCTGGCCGTTTTCGATCCAGCGCTGGCGCTCGGCCTCGAAGGCGGCCTGCTGCTGCGCCTTGAAGCTAGTGATGGACGGTTGGTTCTCGTTCAAGAAGCGCTCGTAGTCGCGCAGCTTGAAGGTGCCCTCGTCGATGCGAACGTCGACCTTGCCGTACGGAAACGCTTCGCGTTGCTCCAGCAGCTCCTGCGCCGACACGGGGTAGAAGCGGATCTGATCGAAGAAGCGGAGGAGCCAAGGCGTGCCGGACAGGAAGCGCGAGGTGGAGCGAAAGCGATTGTAGACTTGCAGGGTCCGACCCACGAATTGGTAGCCGCCCGGCCCTTCCATGCCGTAGATGCACATGTAGGCGCCACCAATCCCGACGGCATTTTCCGGGGTCCAGGTGCGCGCCGGGTTGTATTTGGTGGTCACCAGGCGGTGCCGCGGGTCGATGGGAGTAGCGACGGGCGCGCCCAGGTACACGTCACCCAGCCCCAGCACCAGGTAGCTGGCGCCGAACACGGTGTCGTAGACGTCGTCGATCGAGGACAGCCCATTGATGCGACGGATGAACTCGATGTTGCTGGGGCACCACGGCGCGTCGGGCCGCACGCCGCTCGTGTACTTGGCAATCGCCAGCTGAGTTTGCGGATCGTCCCAGGACAGCGGCAGGTGCACGGTGCGGGTGGGCACCTCGATGTCGTCGATGCTGGCCAGCTCGCGTTCGGCGCCTTCCAACGCCGACAGCAGCAGTTTGCTCGATAGCTCGTGGGGATCGAAATGGATTTGCAGCGAGCGAACGCCGGGCGTCAAATCGACGATGCCGGGCAGCTTGCTCTGCTTTAACCAAGTCATCAGCGCGTGCACCCGGAAGCGCAAGCGCAAGTCGAGCACCAGCGGCCCGTACTCTACGAGCAGGTAGCGGTCGCCGGCGCGCCGGTACACCACCTTGACTCGTCCCGCCGCTTCCGGCAGCTCCGTCACGACGGCGCCGACGGGCGTGACGGCCCGGGGCGAAGCCGCGGGGGCGTCGGCGGTTCGCCGCTCAATCAGCTCGTTTTGAGCCACTTCCAAGGCGGTTGCCTGTTCGACGGACAGCGGGACCAAGCGAACTTTGTCACCGGGCCGCAGCTGCCCCATCTTCCACAGCTCGGCCGTCGCAACCACACCGGGACAGACGAAACCGCCCAAGCTCGGCCCGTCGGGCCCCAGCAAGATGGGCATGTCGCCAGTAAAATCGATGGAGCCGATGGCGTAGGCGACGTCGTGGATGTTGGACGGGTGCAGGCCGGCTTCGCCCCCGTCGGGGCGCGCCCACTCCGGCTTCGGACCCACGAGGCGCACGCCAGTGCGATTGGAGTTGTAGTGCACCTCCCAGTCGCTCGAAAACAGCATCTGAACGTCGGCGGCCGTGAAGAAGTCGGGCGCGCCGTGCGGTCCGTACAGCACGCCGAGCTGCCATGACCGCGTGAGCTGCGGCTGCAGCGCCACCGGCAAGGCGCGCGGCTCGTCTTTCGGGGCGTCGCCACCGATGTGCAGGATGTCCCCGCGACGCAAGACGCGCCCGCCGTGGCCACCGAACAAGCCGAGCGTGAACGTGGTGCGACTGCCCAGGTACGCTGGTACCTCGATGCCGCCACGCACCGCCAAGTACGCGCGCGCGCCGGCATGGCTGATGGTACCGAGGGCCAACGTTTGACCGGCCTTCACGGCAATGGGCGTAAAAACCGGTACTTTTTCGCCTTCCAGCCGAGGCTCCATGTCGGCGCCGCCCACCGCCACGATCGCGTCGACGGCGAAGCGCAGCGTGGGGCCGGACATGGTGAGCTCGAGCCCGGCCGCGCCCTCCGCGTTGCCGACGACGCGATTGGCCAAACGAAGCGCGAGCGGATCCATCGGTCCCGACGGCGGAATACCGACGTCCCAATAACCGAGGCGCCCCGGATGCTCGACGACGATGCTGAACGTGCCGGGGGTCACGACCTCCACGCTGTTGGTCGTGAAGGCGACGCTCTTCAAGTGCGCGGTCGTGGTTTCACCAGCTACGAACACCGGGTCGCGCACCAGCTGCGCCAAGTAACCGAGGTTCGTTTCGATGCCGCCGATGCGCGTCTCGGCCAGCGCGGCGCGCATGGTGGCAAGGGCCTGCTCGCGGTCTTCGCCGTGAACGATGATTTTGGCTAGCAGCGGATCGTAAAAAGGTGACACCTCGGTGCCGCGCTCGACCCAGGTGTCGACCCGCACGTCGGGCAGCACCACCTCCGTGAGCAAGCCCGAGCTGGGCTTGAAGTCGCGCGCCGGATCCTCGGCATACACGCGCACTTGGATCGAGTGACCTTTGGGCGCAACGGCGCGAAATCGAGCCAAATCCGGCGGCTCGCCCGCGGCCGTGCGCAGCATCCACTCCACGAGATCGACGCCCATGACCAGCTCGGTCACGCCGTGCTCCACCTGCAGGCGAGTATTCACCTCCAGGAAGTAGAATTCACGGCGATCGGCGTCGAACACGAACTCGACGGTTCCGGCGGAGCGGTAGCCGACGCTCCTGCCCAGCACCACCGCAGCCTCGTGCAGTGCGCGGCGCAGACCTGGCTCCAGATTCGGCGCCGGTGTCTCTTCGATCACCTTTTGGTTGCGACGCTGAGCGGAGCAGTCGCGCTCGCCCAACGCTATCACCTCACCACGACCGTCACCGAACAGCTGCACTTCGATGTGACGCGCGCGCTCGACGAAGCGCTCGAGGAAGACGCTGGCGTCACCGAAGTTGTTTTGGCTGAGCCGCTTGACGGTCTCGTAGGCAACGCCGAGCTCGGTTGCGTTGCGGCACAGCGACATGCCGATGCCGCCGCCGCCCGCCGAGCTCTTGAGCATCACCGGAAAGCCGATGCGCTCCGCTTCTTGCTGCGCCTCCGCAAGGTGTTCCAAGACGTCGCTGCCCGGCAAGAGCGGCACGCCGGCGGCTTTGGCCAGCGCGCGCGCCGTATGCTTCAGGCCAAACTTGGAGATCTGCTCGGAAGTGGGCCCGACGAAGGCGATACCGGCCGCCTCCGCGGCCTCGGCAAAGCGCGTGTTTTCACTAAGAAATCCGTAGCCAGGGTGGACGGCCTGGGCGCCGCTTTGCCGCGCCGCCTCCAGCACCGCCTCGGCGTTCAGGTAGCTCTGCTTGGCAGCAGGCGGCCCGATGCAGATGGCCTGGTCGGCTTCCAACACGTGCTTGGAATGGCGATCGGCCTCCGAGTAAACGGCGACCGAACGCACGCCAAGACGCTTCAAGGTACGGATGACGCGGCAGGCGATCTCGCCGCGGTTGGCAATCAGGACGGTGTCGAACATGGCAAGCAAGGGCGAACGCGAAGAATCAGGAAGCCAGAGGACCCGAACCGCTTCGTAGACACGACCGGGTCAGTGTTGTTGGCAAACCAGGGGCTCAATCCTGATCCTCCAAGATTGGCCCGGGCCCTCGGGCTTCCGGATTCTTCGGGTTTGTTTCTATTATTGCTGTTGGTTGAGTCGTCGTGGTTCGCGCTCGCTGCGCTCGCCATTTTTTCACAGGGAGGACGGGAGGACGGGAGGTTCGCGAGGCGAGAATTTCTGGGGTTCGAGCCCTGCGGCGGCGAACGGAATCTGCTCAGTCGCCGTCCAATGACGGACGTCTCGCACGATAAGAAACCTCGCGGATCTCCCGTCCTCCCGTCCTCCCTGTAAAATCTCGGGGCGGCACGAGGTCGCTGGTTGTCATTGAAAGCAGGCACCATCAGTGCGCATCCCAAACGAGGACCCGAACCGGCGTCGGATTGTAGCCGTTGCAGGGGTTGTTCAGCTGGGGGCAGTTCGAGATGAGGACCCGCACGTCCCGTTCGGCGCGCATCTCTACGTAGCGGCCGGGGCCGGACACGCCGTCTTCGAACGTGAGCTTGCCTTCGGGGGTGACCGGCACGTTCATGAAGAAATTGACGTTGGCGGTGATGTCTTTCTTCGTGAGATCGCGGGTGTGGCAAGCGCACTGCAACAAGAACGTGTCGCGGCAGGCGTGCATGTATTTCTTTTCCAGCGCGTAGCGCACTTGGTTCGACTCGGCCGCGCAAGCGCCGCCCAGCGTGTCGTGCCGCCCACAGGTGTCGGCCACGATCGTCATCAACACGTCTCCGTCCAGCGACATCAGCCGGGTACCGGTGGTGAGGTAGATGTTGCCTTGCTCGCGCACCGTGTCGACGGCGCTGTAGCGGTTCTCGGGCGCGTGCGCGTCGTAGAACAGCGTATCGGCGGCCTGATTTCCCTCGAGGTCGACGATGCGAAAGATTTGTCCGCGCTTGACCACGTGCGTGAAGCCGTCACCGGCCAGCACCACTTGGTCGAGCACGGCCCGCGCCGGGTCGAGCTTGCTCTCCAGCAGCGTCATGCTTGGGCCCTCCCCGCGAAGTAGCTTTCGGTGAGCGTGAAACCGCGGCCGTTTTCGGGTCGCGACAACCGACACGGATCTTCCGGCCCGGCGGGAGCGCCGGCGCGCACCGTGAGCGCGACGGGCTTGGGCGCGTAGGTTTTGCTGGGGTCGAGCGGATGCGGAGTGTTGGACAGCACGATCAGCGTGTTCATCTCGGAGCGCAGCTCGACGTAGTCGCCCGCCTTGGAGTGACCGGGAACGAAGCCGAGCCCGCCTTGCTCGTCGACCACGACCTTCACGAAAAAGTTCAGGTTGGCGACGATGTCGCGCTTGCCCAAGTCGTACTTGCCGAGCTCGACCAAGAAATTATCGCGCGTGTTGCGGTACCAATCGTTGCGCAGCTGCTGGTAGCTACCTTCACCGAATTTGGCGCGCCCGTGAGCGGCCGTACCGTGGCCCGTGATGGTGTCGTGCCAGCCAACGCTGTCCTGCGTTACCGAACAGAGCACGCGCCCCATGTCGGAATAGAGAACGAAGCCCGCCGTCAGGCGCGCAATGTGCTGCGCCTTCAACGTATCGGGCATGTTGTAGCGTTCGCTCGGCTCTTCGGCGTTGAAGAAGAGCGCCGCGACCGCGGCTCCGCCTTCCACGTCGGTGAGGCGCAGGGTGTGGCCGCGACGCAGGACGCGGGACCATGTCTGCCCACCGCGCAGGGGCTCTTCCAGTACCAGTGACGAGTCGCTCATACG